>CAYSIX010000237.1:3805-5956 GCA_964431205.1 uncultured Phycisphaeraceae bacterium | reverse complement strand
CGCCGCCGTGCACGACGCGGTGGCCGACGGCCTCGATCTCACCGATGTCCGAGAGGACCCCGCCCTCGCCGTGAACCAGCGTCTCGAGGATCAGGGCCATCGCCTCCTCGTGGTCGCGGACGGCGCAGCTTGCGCTGTGTTGCCGGCCGTCGTGGCTGTACCGCATCGCCGAGGCGTCCTCACCGATCCGCTCGACCAGCCCCTTCGAGAGCACGCGCTGGCCGGGCATCTCGAACAACTGATACTTGATCGAGGAGCTGCCGCAGTTGACCACGAGCACTTTCATGGTGTTCACCGTTCGACTTGGGCCAGACAGATCGCGGTGGTGGCGACGACGTCGGCCACGCTGGCGCCGCGGGACAGGTCGCTGATCGGACGGGCGAACCCCTGGAGGAACGGTCCGATCGCGCGGGCGTTGGCCATGTACTGCGTCAGCTTGTAGGCGATGTTGCCCGAGTTCAGGTCGGGGAAAATCAGCACGTTGGCGCGCCCGACGACGGGCCCGGCGTCCTTGACCTTCTTCGCCCCGACCGAGGGGATGATCGCGGCGTCCGCCTGCAGCTCCCCGTCGATCTGCAGGTCCCCCGCACGCTGCTTGATGATTACCAGCGCCTCGCTGACGTGGTCCACGTTGATGTGCGAGGCGCTGCCCTTGGTCGAGAACGACAGCAGCGCGACGCGCGGCTCCTCGTCCAGCAGCCGCGCGGCGCTGGCGTGCGAGGCGATCGCGATATCGGCCAGTTGCGCCGGCGTCGGCGCGATGTTCACCGCGCAGTCGGCATAGATAAACGGCTTGTCCCGCTGGCCCTGAAACTCGGGGATGACCATCAGGAAGAAGCTCGAGGCCGTCTCGATCCCCGGAGCGTAGCCGACCGTGAGCGCCCCGGCCTGGATGACCGTGGCCGTGGCGGTCGCGACGCCGGCGACCAGCGTGTCCGCGTCGCCGCAGCGGACCATTATCCCCCCGTAGAACAGCGGTCGCAGCACCATGCGGCGGGCGACGCGCTCGTCGAGGTCGCGCTGGCCGACGTAGGCGCGGGTGTAGGCATCGAGCCGGTCACTCTCGCGCGGGTCGATGGTTTCGATCCCGTCGAGCCCGACGCCCGCCTGATCGGCGGCCGCCTCGATGTCCGCCCGCTTGCCCAGCACGATCGGCCGGGCGATCCCCTCGTCCTGCAGCCGCCGCGCCGCCGCCACCACCCGCTCGTCGTGCCCCTCGGGCAGCACGACCGACAGCCCACGCTTCTTGGCCGACTCGATGAACCGCTGCACGATGTCCATGGCGACCGGCCTATCTCATAGCCGCGGGGCGGCGGAGGCAGCGGGCGCGGCCTACGTCGGCGGGGCGCCCGGCTTCATCTTCACCACCCAGTCGTAGTAATCCCGCATCTTCAGCTTCCCCGCCGCCTCCTGGTCCAGGTACACCCGCGCGTACGGGTGCATCTGCAACGCGCTGGCGGTGATCATGCTCGTCACGGGCCCCTCGACGGCGGCGGCGACGGCGTCCGCCTTGTTCTTGCCGTTGGCCAGCAGCACGATCTCCCGCGCCTCGAGGATCGTCCCCACCCCCATCGTGATCGCGTAGATCGGCACCTGATCCTTGTTGTCGAAGAACCGGGCGTTGTCCTCGATCGTCTGCTGCGCCAGCGTCTTGAGCCGCGTCCGCGAGCTGAGCGAGCTGGTCGGCTCGTTGAAGGCGATGTGCCCGTCGGACCCGATGCCCAGGATCTGAATGTCGATGCCGCCGCAGTCCTGGATCCGCTGCTCGTACCACTGGCAGAAGGCGGCGAAGTTGCTCGTCGTCCCCGAGGGGATGTAGATGTTCTGCCGGGGGATGTTGACGTGCTGGAAGAAGTTCTGGTGCATGAAGTAGTGGTAGCTCTGCTCGTGCGTCACGGGCAGGCCCACGTACTCGTCGAGGTTGAAGGTGGTGACCTGCGAGAAGTCCAAGCCCTGCTCGCGGTGCATGCGGACGAGCTCGCGGTAGACGCCCAGCGGCGTGGACCCGGTGGCCATGCCGAGCACGGCGTTGGGCTTGCGGTTGAGCACGTCGGCGATGCCCGTGTCGGGGCGCCCGGCGATCAGCCAGACGCCTTCCCACGCCAGGGCCGCTGCGGCCAGAACCTCGGCGCCGATCAGCAGCGCGCGGCC
>CAYSIX010000237.1:0-3795 GCA_964431205.1 uncultured Phycisphaeraceae bacterium | reverse complement strand
AGCACGTCGGCGATCTGGCGTGCGGCGGCGACGCTCATCTCGTCGTAGTCGGGCTTGATGATCACTTCCATGTCGGGGGGTCTCCTGCGGCGATTCGATCGGCTGTGTCGGTCGAGGCGGGGCGCGTGGCGGGGGGTTGCCGAACGCGAGTCGTCGTCGCCTGCGCCGCGGCGGCGCTGGGTCAGCGCTTCAGGGCGCGGTCGCGGCGGGTGGGGGTGGCGTCGCGTGGGGCTGGCGTATCGCGCAGCCCTTCCCAGCGTGCAAAGCCCTCGATGGCCTCGTACTCGGCCAGGCCGAGCTGGTCGTACAGCCTGGCCGTGGCGCGGTTGCGGTCCTCGGCGCGCTGCCAGAACTCGCGCTCGTCGCTGCCGGGGAACAGCGCCCGGTCCTTCTGCGACTCGTGCTTGAAGATGGCGTGGCGTTTGCGGTCGAGCTCGCCGGGGGACAGCGGCACGGCCATCTCGATCTGCTCGGGCGCCCACTCCTGCCAGGCCCCGCGGTAGAGCCAGACCTCGCACTGGGCCATCCAGTCGCGGCCGCGCAGGCTTTCGAGGGCGCGGAGGATCGCGGCCAGGCAGGTGCGGTGCGTGCCGTGGGGGTCGGACAGGTCGCCGGCGGCGTAGACCTGGTGCGGGCGGACGCGCTCGAGCAGGTCCACGATGATCCGGATGTCGTCCTCGCCCAGCGGCTTCTTGCGGACGGTGCCGGTCTCGTAGAAGGGCATGTCGAGAAAGTGCAGGTTCTCGACGGGCACGCCGCAGTACCGGCCGGCGGCGCGGGCCTCGCCGCGGCGGATCAGCGCCTTGATCTGCTGCACCTCGGGGCTGTCGACCTGGCCCGGCGCCTTGTTCTTGAGGCACTGCTCGATCTGGGCCTCGACGTCGGCGGTGCGGCGGTCGTCGATGCTGAACAGGCGGTTGAACTCGGCGGCGAAGTCGGCGAAGCGGATGGCGTCGGCGTCGAAGACGGCGATGTTGCCCGAGACCTGGTAGGCGACGTGGACCTCGTGGCCCTGATCGACCAGGCGGATGAGGGTGCCGCCCATGGAGATCACGTCGTCGTCGGGGTGGGGCGAGAAGATCAGGACGCGCTTGGGGAACACGTCGTCGTTGGGGCGGGCGACGTCGCCGGGGCGCATGGCCTCGGGGGGCTTGCCGCCGGGCCAGCCGGTGATGGTGGACTGCAGGCCGCGGAAGACGTTGACGTTGATCTCGTACGCCGGGCCGTGCTCGGCCAGCAGGTCCTGCAGGTGGTTCTCGTTGTAGTCCTCATCGGTGAGCTTGAGGATGGGCTTGTTGACCTTCTGGGCGAGCCAGATGATCGCGCGGCGGATCAGGCGTGAGTCCCAGTGGACGTCGCCGGTGAGCCAGGGCTGCTTGAACCGGGTCAGGTCGGCGGCGGCGGCCTCGTCGAGACAGACCAGCGCGTTGGGGTGCTCCTGGAGGAACGTGGCGGGAACGTTCGGGGTGATCGGCCCCTCGACGGCCTGGGCGATGATCGGCGCCTTGTTTTCACCGAAGGCCATCAGCACGACGCGCTTGGCGTCGAGGATGGTGCCCACGCCCATGGTGATGGCCTTGCTGGGCACGTACTCGATGCCGAAGAAGTCGCTGGCGGCGTCCTGGCGGGTGAGCCGATCGAGCCAGATCAGGCGGGTGCGGCTGTGCCGCGACGAGCCGGGCTCGTTGAACCCGACGTGGCCGGTCCGCCCGATGCCCAGCAGTTGCAGGTCGATGCCGCCGGCGTCCCGGATCGCCTTCTCGTAGGCCTGGCAGTAGTGCGGCACCTCGTCGCTCGAGAGCGTGCCGTCGGGGATGTGCACGTTCTTGCGGTCGATGTCGACGTGGTCGAACAGGTGCTCGTTCATGAACCGGACGTAGCTCTGCAGCTCGTGCGGCTGCATGGGGTAATACTCGTCGAGGTTGAAGGTGACCACGTTCTTGAACGAGAGGCCCTCTTCGCGGTGGAGGCGGACCAGCTCGTTGTACACCCCGACGGGCGTGGAACCGGTGGCCAGCCCGAGCACGCAGGCGCGGCCCTCGGCGGCGCGGGCGCGGATCAGCTCGGCGATCTCACCGGCGACGGCGGCGCTGACCTCGGCGGCGTCGGGCAGGACGCGGGTGGGGATCTTCTCGTTGGCCTGGAGCATCGTCGGGTCGGTCATGGCGGGGGCATCCTTGGCGCTCGGATTCGTTCGTGGTTGTGAGAGCCGGCGGGGGCCGGCGGCTTAGCGGGGCGGGCGGTTCCAACGCGTTCAGCCGGTGACCAGCTCCCGGCCCCAGGTGGTGCGCACCTGCCCGGTGACGGTCAGCAACGAGTCCCAACTGTCGCAGTACAGGTGCGCGAGCACGAGGCTGCCGGCGGTGGTCGCCGGTTCCGACGCCGGCCGGTCCCACAGGTCGATCTTCAGCCGGTTGTCGAGCTGGCCCAGCGTCTCGCGGCGGACGTCGCGGATCAACTGCTGGGCGAACCGATCGTGCCGCAGCAGCTCGCTGACCAGCACCAGCCGACGGATGCGCGTGAAGTTCACGGCGTTGGCCAGGCCCAGCCCCAGCAGGCGGCTCAGCTCGATGACCGGGCGCTGCAGGCCGTTGAACCGCGCCACGGCCTCGGCCAGGTCCGGGCTGGACGGCTCGAGCATCCGCAGGAAACCGCTGCTGCAGATGTTCTCCAGGCAGCCGGTCCGGCCGGTGTTGTTCGGGGGCGTGTCCACGGGCAGGCGGGTGTGGCCCAGCTCGTTGGCGCCGTTGACGCTGCCGCGGTTGGGCTTGCCGTCGATCAGCAGCGATGCGCCGAGCTGCCCGTCGCCGACCAGCACGATCAGCGTGTCCTCGCTGCCGCTGTCCGGGTGAATCAGGACCCAGTGGGCGGCCAGGGCGTGGGCGTCGTTCTCCAGGGCGATCGGGGTGTCACCGGCGACCTCGTACAACGGCTCGAGGCTGACCGTCTCACCGCTGGGCATGGAGGCGGCGTAGAGGATCTGGTGCTTGGAGACGTCGATGAACCCGGGCGTGGTCAGGCCGACGGCCAGCGTCTGCTCGCCGATCATCTCGCCGAGCATGGCGGCGGCGGTGCGGACGCCGGCCTTGCCCGCCGGCACGTCGCGCTGGACCGGCGGGTCGATCGGCTCGCCGAGCAGGTCGATCCGGCCCCTCTGCACGCCATGCGGCCGAAGCGCCACGCCGATGACGTGCCGCTGGGTCGGGTCGATCTCCAGGGGCACGCGCGGTCGGCCGCGCCCGTTGGTCTTGGCGTCGCACTCGCGCAGGATGCCCTGCTCGATGAGCGCGGCGGTCTGCGCCCCGACGGTGTTCAGCCGCATGCCGGTGTGCTCATGCATCGCCGATCGGCTCAGGCGACCCTGCCGCCAGACGAGTTTCAGGAGCGTGCGCTGTCGCGGTTCGATGAGCATGGTTTTTTACTCGGTACGATAATAAATGATCGCCCGAGCCCCGTCAAGCTTTTCTCCGCCGCCTCAGACTTGTTTTCTCCCGACCGCGTCGCCGGCCCCCATCGCCGCGCCCACCGCCGCCGCGTGGGCGTCCGAGCGGCCCGTGCGAAGTGACCACGAGCGCGGCGCCGCCGGTGTCAGACCATCTCGGATTATACCTTCAAGCCGCGGCAACGCCGGCTCGATCACCGCCGCCAGCCCGCCCAGCAGCACCACGTGGTCCGGCCGGAAGATCGCCAGCAGGATCCGCACCCCCCGCGCCAACGCCGCCAGACCACGCTTCATCGCCGGGTGCTCCAGGCAGTCCGGCGAACTCAAATCCACCCCCGCCTCCCGCAGCACCC
>CAYSIX010000236.1:0-5956 GCA_964431205.1 uncultured Phycisphaeraceae bacterium | reverse complement strand
GGCGTGACGATGGGGCGGATGATCGGGCCGCTGATCCCCATGCTGCTGGCCGCTCTGTCGGTCGCGCCCGTGCTGGTGCTGTGGGAGCGGTGGATCAACGACTGGACGCTGTGGTGGCTGGCGCTGGCGGCGGGAAGCTACGGCGTGCTGTACCTGGCCGTGACGCTGCTGTTCGTGGTGAACGAGGATGAGCGGGCGTTGCTCCGGCGGCTGGTCCCGGGCCGGACGCATCGGGCGTCGGGCGCGACCGCCGCCGACTCTCAGGCGCCGGCGAGCGAGCGGTAGTGCTCGACCCACCGCCGGGCGATCCGGCTCCAGTCGTATCGTTCCCAGACGAAAGGGCGGGCGCGTCGCCCCGCCGCCGCACGCCGCTCCGCGTCGCCCATCCATTGACGAAGCGCCTCGGTCAACGGTTCGACTTGCGTCGGCACCACGCCGCCCACCCCCGCCTCCACGATCTCTCGGTAGATGTTGACCTGATCCGAGATGAGCACCGGCGTCTCCGTCGCCAGCGCCTCGGCCACCACGATCCCGAAGTTCTCCTGGTAGCTCGGCAGCGCAAACAAGTCGGCGTCGACCATCGCCTCGATCCGCTGCCGCCCGTGCAGCATGCCGGTGAACAGCACGCGGTCGGCGACGCCGTGCTCGGCGGCCATGGCGCGCACGCGCTCCGCATAGCCGTCGCTGTCCGGGCCCGCGATGACCAGCATCGTGTCCCCGAGCTCCGCCGCGGCGAACGCCGGCACGAGCAGGTCCAGGCCCTTCTTCGGATGTACCCGGCTCAGGAACAGCACGAACCGCCGGTCGCCCAGCCGTTCGAACCGAGCACGGAACGAGCCCGGGTCCGGCAGCGTCTCGAACTCGCTCAGGTCCAGGCCGTTGGGCTCGACGATCGCCGGCGGGCTCAGGCGCAACGGCGCGGTCAGGTCGCGCTCCTCGTCGCTCGTGTAGTGCAGCGCCACCGCCCCGTTGAGGTCTCGCCGAAGCCGAAGCGCCAGGTAGATCCGCTTACGCCATCGGCTCTGAGCCAGCGACCAGGGGTCGAGCATACCGCACGGGCGGAAGATGTACGGCTTGGACCGTCGTCGTGCCGCCTTGGCCGCCTGATGCTGCGTCTCTTCCCACAGCGCGTGGATGTGAACGATCTCGGCCGACCGTACCGCCTCGTCCATCGCCCGGCGCAGGTCGGGGTGCCACTGCGTCGGCCCGCGCACCGGCCCGATGAGGCGCACGTGCACGCCCAGCCGCGTCAGCTCGTCCGCGAGCGACACGTCGCCATCGGCGCGACGCCCGGAGACGACGGTGACCTCAAGGCCCGTCTCGGCCTGGGCCGCGGCGAGCCCGCGCAGCGCGATCGGCGGGCCACCCGCACGCGGGTCGAGGGTCGGGATGGCGTGAAGCACTCGCATGGGCTGGCACGTCGCCGGATCCTGAACGGATCGTGGTGTCGATCGAGGCGACGAGTTTAGGTGACACACCGAAGGCCCGGCAAACCTTTGGCGGGCGAGGCCGGACCGTCACGTTTACGCGGCGGCCTCCGTGCGTTGCCACCGACACGTCGCCACCACGCTATGCTCAGCTCCATGCAAGCTGAGTCCGGTCAGCACGTTCGGGCGGTCTTCGTCTGCGGGCGTCAGCACAGCGGCAACACGCTGGCCTCGCACCTGTTGGCGAGCGTGCCCGGCTGCTTCTGCATCCCCGACGAGGGGGTGTTCTTCGAGCACCGGTCGCGCCTCGACCGGCTCAACGACCCGGACGCAGCCGCACGCTGGATCGGCCGGAACCTCAAGCTCGCCGACGCCGAACTGACGCGGCGCGTCGGCGAGCACCTGCTGCGATGGACCGCGGCACACCCCGGCGTCTCGCCGCTCAATCAGTACCGTGAGGCGATGCGCTTCCTGACCGAGGCGACCGGCAACCGCTTCTGGGCGCAGAAGGCCACGAGCTACATCTTCTACGCGGATGAGATCCTCCGCGACATGCCGGAGGCTCAGATCGTGTATCTGGTGCGAAACCCGTACGACATCTGCGCGTCGAAGAAGCGTCGCGCGCCGAAGGAGGAGCGGATCGTGGGCATGACCGTGGCGTGGAACCGTGGGGCGCGTGCGGCCGAGTCGCTGGCACGGCGCGAGCCCGATCGGGTGCTGATCATGCCTTACGAACGCCTGGTGCGTGAGCAGGAACCGAGCATCCGGGAGCTGTGCGCGTTCCTCGGGATCTCGTACGATCCCGCCCTGCTTGACCTGCCGCTGGTGAACCCGTCGGAGGCGAAGTACCGGGTGGTGGAACCGGGCCACGGGATCAGCGCCGGCCGCGTGTACCGCTACCCGCAACAGCTCGACGCGGCGGAGGTCGCGGCGATCGACATGATCGCGGACCGCGCGATCGTGGACCGCTACTACCCCGATCCGCCTCACCGCGGCACGCCGATCGGCCTCGGGACGCGGTGTCGCGCCGCGTGGCTGGTGGTGATCGGTCCGCTGCGCTACCTGGCGGACAAGGTCCGCTTCGCCCGACGGTTCGGCCTGCCGCTGGGCTCACGGCTGCGCCGCCGGTTGTTCGGGTGAATCCGAGCGATTTACCGGGCTTCGCCGCGGCGCGGTCAACCAGGCGTCCTGAACGCTCGATATACTCGATCCAAGCCGGGCTCCACGCGCGTCGTCCCGGCGCTCACGAATCCGCAGGACCTGATCGAGCATGGATTACGACGTCGTGGTGGTCACGCGGAATCGCCTGCGGATGCTCGAGTTCAGCATCCCGTCGTTCGTGGGCCAGAGCCACCCACCGCGACGGTTGATCGTTGTGGACGCCAGCGACGATCACGAAGCCGTGGCCAAGACGGTGCGACGGGCCTGCGACGGGACACGGACGGAGGCGGTGGTCCTGTCCTTCCGCCCGTGGATGACGGCGCAGCGGAACGAGGGGCTGCGGCACGTCAAGGCGCCGATCGTGATGATCCCGGACGACGACTCGGTCTGGCTGGACGGGGCGGCGGAGGGGGTGTTGCGGGTGTATGAGCGTGATCGCGAGGGAGTGGTCGGCGGGGTGGCGATGGCCGAGACGCGCACGCCCCCGGCGGTGCTGACGACCGACGCCGCCCGGGCGGCCCGTCAGGCGACGCTCGCCGAGCGCCTCATCTACCGGTTCGCGAACCTCAAGGTACGACTGATGCGCCGCCTGGCCGCACCGCCGCTGCGTGTCGCGGGAACGGCCATGCTCGAGCGAATCCCGAAGCCGGACTGGCTCGAAGAGGTACGGGCCACGCCGGTGCCCGTGCTGATCGGGTTTCGCATGAGCTTTCGCACCGAGGCGATCCGCCGTCACGGGTTCAACGAGGGGCTGGCGCGCGGCCGGGGGCTCGACGACTTCGACGCCTCGCTCGCGCTGCTGCGAGACGGCTGGCTCCTCCTGGAGACGGAGGCGGCGCATGTGTACCACCACCGCGCCGGCGGGAAGCGCGGCCGCGGCGTCGAGCTGGGTGTCACCCAGGTCCTGAACATGGCCTACATCACCTGCCGGCACACCGAGCCGGGCCACCCGGCGCGCGACGCCATCCGGCCGTACGTGCGGCTGATGGTGCTCGACTACGCGCTGCGGGCATACAGCCGCTTCGGCCGCGAACGGCTCACGGGCATCCGCCGGGCCTCCCGCTGCCTCGATGAATTGCTTGACGCCCCGCCGGATCGCCTGACGGCGCAATATCAGCAAGCCTTTGAGCGGTGCGTGGGCGGGCCGGCCGGGCCTTGAAGGATCACGTCTCCCCGCGCCGGCCGACGGAAATGCGATCAGAGAAAAACTCTGATCCGGCGCGCACCAACAATGCCAGTCGGACGTATACACCAGCAGTGCCCCGGCCGGTCAACAGGAGGATGAATCGGACAGGAGATCGTGTCAATCCGAAGTCAGAGCAATCCCGCGCGGGCGGTGCGGCTCGATCGCCGGTCGGTACGAACGACCGTCGTGAGGCGTGATCAGATCGCCACTCACCTGCGGCTCAGCACGGGGCGGCGTGACGCCGATATGCTAGAGTGAAGCTCTGGAGAACCCCCGGTCCGACCCCGGGTCGGGCATTGATTTGGGAGGCCCATGATGAAGGACAAGCTCATTGTTGTGACCGGGGGCGGCGGTTTTATCGGCGGGCACCTGGTGGCGGACCTGCGCCGGCGGGGTTTCACGAACATCCGCTCGGTGGACATCAAGCCGCTGGACGACTGGTATCAGGTCTTCGACGACGTGGAGAACGTCGTGGCGGACCTGAAGCTGCTGGAGAACTGCCGTCGGGTCTGCGACGGGGCGTGGGAGGTTTATAATCTCGCGGCGGACATGGGGGGCATGGGCTTTATCGAGACGCACAAGGCCGAGTGCATGCTCTCGGTGCTGATCAGCACGCACGTGCTCGTGGCCGCCAAGGAAGCCGGCACCGTCGAGCGGTTCTTCTACTCCAGCTCGGCGTGCGTCTACAACGCCGACAAGCAGAAGAGCGAAGACGTGGTCCCGCTGAAGGAGTCGGACGCCTACCCCGCGATGCCCGAGGACGGCTACGGGTGGGAGAAGCTGTTCACCGAGCGGATGTGCCGGCACTTCCGAGAGGACTACGGCCTGCAGACGCGGGTCGCACGGTTCCACAACGTGTACGGCCCGCACGGCACGTGGGAGGGCGGCCGCGAGAAGGCCCCCGCCGCCATCTGCCGCAAGGTCATCGAGGCCAAGCTCACCGGCGACCACCAGATTGAGATCTGGGGCGATGGCAAGCAGACCCGCAGCTTCATGTACATCGACGACTGCCTGGCCGGCATCGACAAGATCACGCACAGCGACTGCACCGAGCCGCTGAACCTCGGGTCGGATGAGCTGGTGACCATCAACGGGCTGGTGGACATCGTCGAGGACATCGCCGGGATCAAGCTCGAGCGGTCGTACAAGCTCGACGCGCCCAAGGGCGTCAACGGCCGCAACAGCGACAACACGCTGATCAAGGAAAGACTCGGCTGGGCGCCGGGTATCCGCCTGCGCGAGGGCATGGAAAAGACCTACGCGTGGATCTATGACGAGTACACGGCCAAGTACGGCAAGGCGGGCGCCGCGGCGGCGAAGTGATCCGGCCACCCGCCAGGTTCGCCACGCCGCGGCCGAGCAGACGGGCATGAATGAACCCGGTGTCGCAAGATGATGGCTCGCCCGCACTCGTTCCGCCTGCTGCGGCCGCCGGCACGCGTCGTCCGGGAGTGGTTGCTCCACGCCTACCGGCCGATCCACGCCCGTCGCCGCCTACTCCGTGACCGGCAGATCGTCTTCATCCTCGGACACATGCGCTCGGGTTCGTCCATGCTCACCCGCGTGCTCTGCTCGCACCCCGAGGTCTGCGGCAACGGCGAACTCCACCGCGTCTACAGCACCGAGCGTCGGCTTGAGGACCTGGCCATCTGGCTCCGCTGGCACGACGCGGACAAGCTTTACCGCGCCCGGTTCCTGCTCGACAAGATCCTGCACGATCGCCTGCTGCCCGACGCCGACGTGCTCCGCCGCATCGGCGCGCGCTGCATCTTCTTGATTCGCGAGCCGGACTCGAGCATCCGCAGCATGGTCACACGGCTGCAACGCCTCCCCGTGTATCAGCGACCGGACCTGGCGACCGATTACTACCAGGCTCGCCTCCGTCGCCTGACCGAGTACGCCGCGGCCGTGCCGACCAGCCACGCCTTCTTCGTCGACTATCACGATCTGACGCACCGAACCGATGAAGCGCTCGATCGGCTCACGCGGTTCGTGGGACTCTCGTCGCCCCTCTCGCCCCGCTACGAGATCGATGAGCACGGCGCCCGAGCCAACCGCGGCGACCGCTCCGAGCACATCCTCAAGGGCGTCATCCACTCCGCGAAGACGGATTACGGCGTGGAGATTCCCGAAGAGCTCGCGCGCCGCGCGGGAAGCAAGACGTCCGCGCGATCGGCCCCCG
>CAYSIX010000235.1:0-5966 GCA_964431205.1 uncultured Phycisphaeraceae bacterium | reverse complement strand
GCGTAACTCAATTGGTAGAGTGTCAGCCTTCCAAGCTGAATGTTGCCGGTTCGAGCCCGGTCGCCCGCTTTCGATCATCTCGCGATGACCGCCGGTGACGGCGAGTGCCAACCCGTGTCTCGGATTCAACTTGCGGCTACCCCTCCCGACCCGGTCGGGGCATTGTTCGTTGAGTCGGTAGCGTGGTGTACGCACGCGAACCGAAGCCGGGCGGCCGCGTGGCGCGGTGATCGGCTTGTGCGGGTTTGACGTGGGCGGATGGACGGGTAATGCAACACCATTACGAGCTCAACAAAGAAAAATCCCCGGCGACGCGCCGGGGAATCAAGAGAAACGGGCCGGGTCGTCGCGTCGGAGCGCGCGTCGGATTCAGGGACGGGGAGAGCGACGGCGCAGCCCCGGGATCGCGGCGAGCGCGCACCAGGTGAGCGTGGCCGGCTCGGGCACCGGCACGATCTTGAGCACCTGGCCGAACCCGTTTCCCTCTTCGTCGCGGAACGGTCCGAGGTTGATCCCGGACAGGACAAAGATCTCGCCCTCGTGGTCGACGCCGAAGCCCTTGACGAACAGGTCGAGGTTGCGGTCGTCGAAGCCGATGACCAGCTCGACGATCTCGCCGGTCTCGAGGTTGCCGGCGAATAGCCGCCCGTCGGGCCCGAAGAAGTCGCGGGAGAAGTCGCCGAAGATGTACCAGCCTTTCAGCTCAGGGATGGCGTCGCCGCGGTAGACGTGGCCGCCGATGACCGACAGGCCCTCGTCATGGTCGTACTGCAGGACCGGGTCGACCAGGCCCTCGGGGGAGCCGGGGCTGTCGGCGGTGACGAAGCCGTCGGGGTCGTTGTCGGGATCGAACGGCCCGCCTGTGTCGAAGAGGAAGGTGCCCTCCTTGATGCGCCAGCCGAAGTTCTGGCCGGGCTCGGTGACGATGTTGACTTCCTCGATGTCGTTCTGTCCGACGTCCGCGACGATGAGACGGCCGGTGGCGTCGCCGTCGGGTTGGCCGGTCGCGGGATCGACGTCGAAGCTGAAACGGAACGGGTTGCGCAGGCCGTAGGCGAAGATCTCGTCGAGCTCGGGGCCGTCGGTGGCAGCGAAGGGGTTGTCGTCGGGCACGCCATAGGTTCCGCGGTTGGTGCCGAGCGGGTCGATGCGCAGGAGAGTGCCCAGGACGTTGGTGGGGTCCTGGCCGTTGCCTTGGGGGCTGTGTCCGGGGCCCTGGTCGTCGGCGTTGCCGCCGTCGCCGACGCCGATGTAGAGGTGGCCGTCGGGCCCGAAGCGCAGGTCGCCGGCGTTGTGGTTGAACTGGGGTTCGTCAATGGTCATGACCACGCGGGAGATGGAAGCGGGGTCGCCGGTGACGGTGTCGGCGTTGGGATCGACGGTCCACTCGCGGACGACGGACTGGTGGTTGAACGACTCGCCGTCGGGCAGGGGGACGGTGAAGTCGGCGGGGCCGTTGACGGGTTCACTCGTGTAGGTGTAGATCTTGCCGTGGCCGGGGGATTGCGGGTCGTGGAACCCGGGGTGGAAGGCGAGGCCGAGCAGCCCGCGTTCGTCGAAGTCGAGGAAGGGCGTCTGCGGCGCGGTGGGGATGATGCCCCCGAGCTCGACGAGCAGGCCGGAGGCGTCGAGGTAAGGCGTGCTCTGCAGGGCACCGTTCTTGATCAGTTGCACCTGGCCGGCCTGATCGACGACGAAGAGGCGGTCGGGATCGCCGGGCGCGGTGGTCAGGAGGTTGGGCGCGGTGAGGTTGTCGGCGACGAGCTGCAGCTCGATCGCGAACGGGCCCTTCTCGATCGGGGCGGGGACAGGGTCGGCGATCTGGGCCTGCGCGCCGCCGGCGGTTGCCGTGGCGAGCAAGAGCATGGTGGGCGTGACGGTTCGGGCGCGCAGCATGATCGGTCTCCTTGGAGCGAGCGATGGGGCGATCCGTATCGCCTGGCACGCGTTTGCTTCTGGGCTTCTATTGCTTCATGTCGGCGCCGGGCGGATCCATTGCCGCCGGGCCGGAAGTTTTCCGCGCCGTGGCCTAGGGGTTATCACGTGAATATGGCCGAAGGTGTTCGAGAAGGTAAGGTTGATCGAGCGGTGTCAGCTCGTAGAGCACCACGCCGCCGAGCTGCCTGCGGAACAGGCGCAGATCAGAGTCCGGTGGGACGCGCGGCGTCTCGTCGTTCTCCACGCGGTCGGCGAAGACGATCACGGGCGCGCCCTCGACCTCGGCGAGCAGGTAGATGGTGCGACGGGAGAAGACGTTGTCGATCGACAGGCCGGCGGCGCGGACCCCGGACGGCAGAGCCGCGAGCGTCAGCGGCCGGCCCACCTGCTTGCGGTACCAGCCAGCGAACTCCTCGTCGGTCTCACAGACCCACTGCGGTTCGAAGCCGGCGGCGACCTCGGCGTGGTACACCTCGGTCATCGGCCGGGGCGTCTCGCTGATCGGGTAGGGGTCGGTCGCCAGCGGCGGGGGCGCCAGCCACAGGCGGATCGCCACGACGCCGACGGCGGCCAGCGTGATCATCGCGGCGAGCCGCCACATCACGGCACGGGAGCGGAACGGGCGGGGCGGCGAGTCGTTTGTCGAGGCACCGGGCGACGCGGCGTTGGCGTCGGTGGTGCGGTCGGCGTGCGCACCCGATGCGCTTGCCCGGCCGTTCGATCGCGCCAGTTCGGCCGCGACGCGCTGCGCATCGGGCGGGTCATACAGCCGGCCGAGCGCGGCGTCGATCCGGCGTTGCAGGTTGACGGCGCCGCGCAGCTCGGGCTGGTCGGCAACGTCGCGTTCGAAGGCGGCGCGCTCGGCGTCTTCGAGCTGGTCGTCGAGGTACGGCTCGAGGCGGGGGTCTTCGGGATGCGCGGGCCGTTCGCTCATCGCGTGCGGGTCTCCGAGTCGGGCGAGTCGGGCGTCGTGGTCCCGCCGCCGAGGGCGCGGCGAAGTTGCCGGCGGGCGCGGTGCACGTGGCTCATGGCGGTGCCGGGCGGGATCTCGAGCAGTCGGGAGATCTCCGCGTAATCCAATTGCTCGATGGTTCGCAGCAGCAGGCAGGCGCGGGCGGTGTCGCTCAGGTCGGCGAGGGCGGCACGGAGGCGGTCGTCGAAATGGGGCTGGTCGTCGGGCATCTCGCCGCGCGGGCCGAGCCCGGGGTTCGCACCGGGCCCGCCTTCGCCGCTCCGTCCCGTCGTCGGCTCAAGTTCGTCGAGCGGTGCCATGCGCCGCCGGGCCTCACGGCGCCGTGTGTTTCGGGCCACGTGCCGGACGATCTGGCTCATCCACGCGGCGAAGTTGGTGTCGCGCTCGAACTGCCCGCGCTTGGACAGCCCGAGCATCGCCGCTTCCTGCACGGCGTCTTCGGCCAGGTGACGGTCGTGCAGCATGCCTGCGGCGATCAGCCACAGCTTCCGCATCGAGCCGCGGAACAGCTCGGCGAACTCGGAGGCGTCCAGCGGCGTCTGCGCCGCGCGCCCGCTCACCTGGTTCTCCTGCCGCGGGCCGGCCATCTCTTGATCCTACCTGTTGATGTCGCGACGGCGGGCGGATCTTGCGGGCGCGGCCGGCAAGTCCCGCTGACGGCAGGTCTTGCCGTGCTCGGCCTTCGGTGCCGTGGTTGGCATGGGCCGCGCCTTTGGCTCGCCAGCGTCGCATGCTTGCTGATACACTCTCGCCGCAACGCCGGGCGCGATCGCGCGAGGCCGGCGGCGGCGCGGGGTGAAGCGGCGGCGACGGCCCATCGCCTCGGTGGGGGCCGATCAGGTTCACGGAGCACAGGGCGCGATGACACTGTTGGCCGCCGGCGATCTGAAACCGCACGACATCACGGTCTTTCTGGTGTCGCTGGGGGTGATGCTGGGTCTGGCGCGGTTGCTGGGGGAGCTGGCGCGCAAGTACCGCCAGCCGGCGGTGCTGGGCGAGATCCTCGCGGGGGTGCTGCTGGGGCCGACGGTGCTGGGGGCGATCAGCCCGGACGTTTCCGCGTGGCTGTTCCCGCCCGAGGGTTCGGTGCGGATCGCGCTGGACGGGTTCATCATCCTGGCGGCGACGCTGCTGCTGCTGGTCGTGGGGCTGGAGGTGGACCTCTCGACGGTGTGGCGTCAGGGCAAGGCGGCGCTGGCGGTCAGCGCGTTGGGGATCGCGTTCCCGTTCACGCTGGGGTTCACGCTGGCGGCGCTGCTGCCGGGGACGCTGGGCATCGGCGCGGGCGCCGAGCCGCTGCCGTTTCAGATCTTTCTGGGCATCGCGATGTCGATCACGGCGCTGCCCGTGATCGCCAAGATCATGCTGGACCTGAACATCGCCAAGAGCGACATGGGGATGCTGATCCTCTCGTCGGCGATGCTGAACGACCTGGTGGGGTGGATCGGGTTCGCGGTGGTTCTGGCGTTGTCGCCGGTGGGCGCGGGGATCGAGGGCGGCGCGGTCGCGGCGTCTTCAGCGGCGCCCGGCGTGGCGATGACCGTGTCGCTGACGCTCGTGTTCCTGGTGCTGATGCTGACGGTCGGGCGGTGGGTGGCGCATCGGCTGGTCGTGCTCGTGCAGGCCCACTGGAGCTGGCCCGGCGGGGTGCTCAGCTTCGTGTCGATCATCGCGCTGCTGTGCGCGGCGTTCACCGAGTACCTCGGCGTGCACTCGATCTTCGGGGCGTTCATCGCCGGCGTGGCGATCGGCGACTCGCACCACCTGCGCCAGCGCACGCGCGACACGATCCACCAGTTCATCACCAACATCTTTGCGCCGATCTTCTTCGCGAGCATTGGCCTGCGCGTGAACTTCATCGAGAGCTTCGACCTGGTCAGCGTGCTGATCGTCTTCGGGGCCGCGTGCGTGGGCAAGATCAGCGGCTGCTACCTCGGCGCCCGGTTCTCGAAGATGAGCCAGCGCGAGAGCCTGGCGATCGGATTCGGCATGGCCGCGCAGGGCGTGGTGGGCATCATCCTCGGCCAACTGGCGCGCGAGGCGGACCTGATCACCGACGAGCTGCTGGTGGCGATCGTGATCATGGCCCTGGCCACGAGCCTGATCAGCGGGCCGGCGATGCAGCGGATCCTGCAGTCGAAGCAGCGTCGTCGGCTCAAGGACGTGCTCAGCGACAAGCACATCCTCATCGAGCCGGAGGCGGCGACGGTCGAGCAGGTGATCCGGGCGATGGCCGAACGAGCGGCGGCGATGACCGGGCTGGACAAGCACGAGATCGCCGAGGCGGTGCTGACGCGGGAGCGGATCATGCACACGGGCCTGCCGAACGGGCTGGCGGTGCCGCACGCGCGCCTGGCGAAGCTGAGCAAGCCGTTGACGCTGATCGCCCGGCACGCCGAGGGCATCGACTTCGACGCCTCGGACGGCAGCCGGGCGCGGCTGATCTTTCTGATCCTGACGCCGACCGACCAGCCCGATGTGCAGATCGAGCTGCTGGGGATGGTGGCGCGGGCGTTCGCGGACGCCGAGACGCGGGAGCAGGCGGTCAGCGCCGCGACGCCGACGGAGTTTCTCGCGGTGCTGAATCTGGCCGACAGCGAGCCCGAGGCCGAGGGCCCGCATTAGCGCGTCGCGCCGGTCGGGCACCTGCGTGGCCACAGACGAAGATGGAAAAACACGGAGGGGCACGGACGCGGCCCTCGACGGGAGGCGTCTGCTCACCGCGGCTCGACAGACGCATGCACCTCAGTCCAGCGGAAGGCGGCCGAATCGTCGTCGCGTCGCTCAGATCCCGACACAATCCGTCCCCGATCCGCGTCCATCGCCGGGCCGTCCGTGTTTGTCCGTGTTCATCGCGGGCTGTCATTCCGCGACCCAGAAGCGGCAGTGACTGCCCGACGGGCCGATCCGCACACGCACCGAGCGCTGGCACCGCGGACACCGCCCCTCGTACGCGTCCCCCGCCCGGTTACGGTACACCCGGCTGTACGTGTGACAGCACCGCCACATGACCGCCAGCCACGGCCGCGGCGACTCGCCGTTCAACCCCGCACCT
>CAYSIX010000234.1:0-6069 GCA_964431205.1 uncultured Phycisphaeraceae bacterium | reverse complement strand
AGCCGTTCTCCGGGTTGGTGGGCACCATCGTCTCGTCGAACTGGGCGAAGACCTGCGCTGCCGCCGGCGTGGCGATCAGCCCGATCGCGGCACACGCCGCCAGCACCAGCCCTGCTCGAATCCCGCAAACTCCCTTCCGTGTCATCTCATGTCCTCCTTCAGAAGTGCTTACCGGCTTGCGGCGAGCGTGACCGTCACGCCGCCGGCCCGGTCGTGTCTTTGCGGATGCGCTACGAGTCATCCGCCCGTCTGCTCATCACCCCGGCCACTCACGGCCCGCTGAGGCCTTCGATGCCCCACAGGTCCACGCGGATCCGGTCGTCTTGGTCATCCGAGACCACGTCGGCGTGCAGGCTCGCGACGTGCCCGTCCATGAACGCGAGGTTCGCATTGAACGCCGGGTGGCGGTACGCGGTCGTACCCCAGTGGTTCTTATTGTACCAGTGCGCCCGCTCACCGAGTTCTCGATACCCGGAGACGTCCGGATCGGCCCGCAGGCGGAAGATCTGGCGGTCCAGGCCATCGGCCAGCAGCATCTTGCCCGAGGGGTTCTTCACCTCGCTCAGGCGCCACGCCAGGAACCACGCCTTGTGCTCGAGGTCCGCGATCCGCGGCATCTCCGCGTTCATGCCATAGGCCATGTCCATCCGTCCGGTTTCGCTCAGGCCTGTGTCCGGGTCGCCCTCGTGGGCCGTCGTCGCCGCCGGGCAGAGGTACTCCAGCGGCCAGTTCCCCACGAACTGCTGGTTCTTGACGAAGATCTCGTCGAGGTTCGGGTCGCCGATGTTGCGGATCCATTCACGGTTGACGTGCCAGTGCCGCTGGACCAGCTCGCCGTCCCGGGTCACCGAGGACCCGCCCAGGCGCACGAAGTCCAGGGGCATGAGCCACTGGTCGTTCTCCTCGGCGTAGATGACGGCGGCGAGCATGTACTGCTTGAGCAGGCTGGCGCACTGGGTCGACTTGGCGGCATTCCTGGCCGCGCCCAGCGCCGGCAGGAGGATCGCCACCAGAAGACCGATGATCGAGATGACCACCAGCAGTTCGATGAGGGTGAAGCCTCTTTTCAACGTGTGTTTCGACCGGCACATGACTCTGCTCCCGTGAAGCCGTGTTGTAAGCAGGTGTTCAGGCTGAGACATTTCGCGATGGACCTTGCGTCAGAGGCGTCGTGTCAGGGGCGTCGGCGGGGACGTGTCCGCCGGCGAGTCAGCGCCGCCAGGCCGAACAGCGTGGCGACGAGCGAGCCGGGTTCGGGGACCGCCTCGTTCTGGTTGGTGCCGAAGTTGATCTGCCAGATGCCCAGGTCGAAGGCGTCGACGTCCCCGTCGTCGTCGAAGTCGGCCGACAGATCAGGGCCGCTCTGGCCGAACTGGGTCTGCCAGATGCCCAGGTCGAAGGCGTCGACGTCGCCATCACCGTCGGCGTCGCCGGGGACCGCCGAGGCCGGCAGGGCGATCTCCAGGTGATCGAAACGCGCGTCCAGCACGCCGCCCGGGCCGTTGACGAATCGGATCTCGACGATCTGGGAGAAGTCGAAGCCCTCGACGGGCTCGCCGGTGTCGGGCGAGACGCCGGCGTTCAGCGCCTGCTGCGCGGTGATCTGCGCGAACTCGTCGGGGGTCAGGCCGGTCAGATCGAAGTCGTATTTCAGCACGTTCCCGTCGATGTCCTGCAGCTCGCCGGCGATCGTCGTGGTCGTGTTCTGGTCGGTCAGCGCGACCGTCAGGACGAGCTTGCCCTCCTCGAGCCCGCTCAGGTCGCGCATGACCGGCGGGGGGAACGCGTGTGTCTGATAGGAGAAGCGGGTCCAGGTGTCTTCCTCGCCGTGTACCTCGGCGAACTCTTGCCCACCGCTGACCTGCATCGTCCCGCCGTTGAACGCCTCCCAGTCGAACGTCATCAGCTCGGTCCGGGGCACCTCGACGAGGCGCACCTCCCGCAGGGTGGAGTCGTGTTGGCCGCCGATGGGGCCCCAGGTGAACAACTGGGCCCAGACGATGTCGGTCAGGTCGGTGTTCAGCGCGTTCTCACTGGCGGTGTTTGTGTTGAAGGGGAACCGCAGGGGGCTGATCGAACGCACCGTCATCGGCTCGCCGGTGGGCATCCAGTCGGGGTAGTAGAAGAACTGTTCCTTGAGCAGGTTTCCCTGTCCGTCGGCCAGCTCGAAGATGCCCAGCAGGTCGTTGAAGTGGCTCGGTCCGACGGTGTAGTCCACCAGCTCGATGAACCAGTCGCTGTAAGGCGAGAAGTCGAACGGCTCGGCCTCCGGGGCTTCGACGAGGAACCCGCCGCGGGGTGCGCCGGTGAGGCGCCAGACGATCAGGTCGTTCTCGACCGAGCAGGAGGCGGTGCCGGTGTTGGACCAGCAGAAGTCTTCGCCGAAGCCTTCGCCGGTGAACGGCCCGTTGGCGTCGAAAACGGTGAAGCTGTCCTGGGCGGACGCGGCCGTGGTGACCCACGCGGCGAGGACGACAAGGAGCACACGGGCACGGGCACACACAGACATGTTCAATCCTCCTTCTTGTTCTTTCCGATGAGGTGAGGGGCCAAAGACGTACGGAGGGGGCGGCCGGTCGGCGCGAGCGTCCGGCCGGGGGCCGCGGCGGCCGGCTCCGGGCGGGGCCCCGCGATCCACATCCGAACCAGAAACCACCGGCGGGCTCGACACATTCTGTTTCGCCTTCCTCGAACCAGTCTCAGACGAACGCTGCAGGGGACGCGCGAATCGGGTGCGAAAGGTCCGGGTCGCCAAAGCGCCCGGAGGTAAACGTTTTCCTTGTAGGATTATGCTCCGCCACCCCAGCGGTGTCAACAGGGGGAAATCCCTTACGCGTCAAAAATCGTCAACACCCCTCGACGCCGGGCGCCGCCGTTCCGTCCGTCTCGCCTGATTCCGCGTCGCCCGCGGCCGAAACCTACCAGCGGTGGGGGTGGGGCCCGAAAGAGGCCTCGTAGAACGGCGCGGCCATGCGGCCCGGCGGGATGATCTGGTCGATCCGCTGGTAGTCGGCGTCGGTCAGCTCGACCTGCAACGCGCCGAGGTTGTCCTCGAGCTGCTCCATCGTGCGCGGGCCGATGATCGGGCTGGTGATGCCCGGCTGGTGCACGCACCAGGCCAGCGCGAGCTGGCTGATCGTGCAGCCCTTCTCGTCGGCGAGCGTCTCGAGCGCCTCGAGCACGTCGTAGGCCGGCTCGGCGCCCAGCAGCGACTCGACGCGCGGGTTGTTCGTGTCCGAGAGGCGGGCATCGGGCGGCGGCTTCTGCCCGCGCCGGTACTTGCCGGTGAGGAACCCGCTGGCCAGAGGCGACCACGGGATCAGCCCGATGCCGTAGGTCTGCGCCATCGGGATCAGCTCGCGTTCGATCCGGCGATCAACGAGGTTGTAGGGCGGCTGCTCGGTGACGAAACGGTTCAGGCCGTAGCGATCGGCGCACCAGAGCGACTCGACGACCTGCCAGGCGGCGAAGGTGCTCGAGCCGATGTAGCGGACCTTGCCGGCGCGGACGACGTCGTCCAGGGCGCGCAGCGTCTCGTCGATGGGGCAGTCGGGGTGGGGGCGATGGATCTGGTAGAGGTCGATCCAGTCGGTCTGCAGCCGACGGAGCGAGGCGTCGCACTGCTCGATGATCTGTCGTCGGCTGTTGCCCCAGCGGTTGGGGTCCAGCGGCTCGTCCTTGTGCATGTTGCCGTGACACTTGGTGGCCAGGACGATGCGGTCGCGCTTGCCGTTGCGTTTCAGGGCCTCGCCGGTGACCTGCTCGCTGCGGCCGGCGGCGTAGACGTTGGCCGTGTCCAGGAAGTTGATGCCCACGTCCAGGGCGCGGTCGATGATGTCGTAGGACGGCTCGGGCTCGGTTCTGCCGCCGAACATCATGCACCCGAGGCAGAGGTGGCTGACGCGGATGCCGGTGCGGCCGAGGTAGCGGTACTCCATGGTGAGGCTCCAGCTTCCCGCGGCGGATCGCCGCACGCGGGTTCGGTTCACAATGAGTTCGGACCGGCTCGAATGTAGCGGATGCAGCGGCGCGGGGCCAGCGCCGCGACGGCGACATGAAATGCGGACGGTCGCAAGCGGTTCAGGAGGCGGCCGCGACGGTCTCCGACTCGCGTATGGTTTTCGCCTTAAGCGTGTCGAGCAGCTCGGACGCGCGTTGCGAACCGATCGCCACGGCCGGCTCGTTCTCAAGCCGGACGACCACGGCCTCGGTGTTGCTCGCGACCTTGTACACCCGACCCCAAGGCGTCCACGCCTCGCTGTGCTCCTCCGGGCGCTCATCGCCGAACCGCACCAACTCGACGTCACGGATCGCTCGCAGCGGGATGTCGCGAGGCCAGAGGTGCACCGGCCGATACCGCACGTGCAGCTTCTCGGCGTCGACGCGCGTCTCCAGCCGCGCCAGGCGCATCAGCACCAGAAACACGCCCAGCGCCGCGAGCGTTGGCACGGCGACCCAAAGCACGCTCGCGTCGAAAGGCGACGCGAGCCGGCCCGGCTGCGGCGAGTGGATCACCATCGCCGCCAGAATCACCAGCACCGTCGCGCTAACGGCGATGATCGCCCACAGCCCTGGCTCCTCACGCTTCTGACTCTCGTAAAACACCGATTCGTTGCCTGGCTGCGACATGCTGGGAACCCCTGTCCTGACGCGTGCTGACGAATACACTCTTTCGAACGTTAGGCGTGGTCGCGCCGCGATTCCACTGACGTGTTAATGCATAGGCGGCCGCGGTGGGGGCGATCGCCATCTCTTTGCCGAATGTTGTGATATGGGTGGCGCGCTCATTCAACGTGGCCGTGTCCCACGTCATCCCATGTCGCCCAGATCAACGCGGCTCAAGGCTGCTGAGGTCGCCGTCGGGCCGGTGGGCGACCTTGTCGATCAGGACGGTGTGAGTGTCGCCGTCGCGTTCGAGGTCGCTGCTGATCAGGATCGCGTCGAGGGTGAGGGTGGGCCCGTCGATCCGGCCGTCGCCCATGGCAAAGTTCTCCCACTGGGCGGGGTCTTCGAGGTTCCACTGGTAGAGGTGCCAGCGGCCGTCGGCGATGAGGTCCCGGGCGACCGAGCGTTCCAGGCCGAGGGCCTCGTTGCTGGCGGGGTTGGCCTGGTCGTCGATGGCCAGGGCGACGCGCAGGTCGGTGGAGGTGGTGCGTGCGAGCAGGCCGATCCACCCGCGGGCTTCGAGCGGGGCGTTCTGGCGGGGTTCGCCGCGGCCGGCCAGGTGGCGCAGGAGGAACCCGGGCGTGTTGCGGTCGCTGTCCTGGACGATGACGACGCGCTGGCAGGGATCGCCACGGGCGAAACCATCGTCGAGGTAGACCAGCTCGCTGCGTTGCGGGTGGATGCCGCGGGTCGAGCCCGAGATGTGCGGGCCGGAGGCAAACAGGCCGGGGCCGTCGGTGAAGTCTTCGAGGATCACGAGCGACTCGGGTCGGCCGCGGAGCTCCGGCGGCGCGTCGTCGGGCACGCCGCCGGCGTCATCCGACGCCGACGCGGTCGCCGCGGCGCGCAGCTCGGCGACCTCGGCCGCCAGCGTCTCGTTCTCCCGTTGCAGAGCCTCGACCTGCTTCTCCAGCGCCGCCAGCTTCACGTACAGGTTCTGCGCCAGCACGCGCAGCGTGTCGGCGTCGTAGTGCGAGAGGTCGGGGGGGGCCTCGGCCTGAAGATCGACGTCGAGATCGGCCCCCGGCTCGGGCGGAGGCTCGGCCGCCAGCATCGCGCTCACGCACACCGCCCAGATCAGCCTCATCGCGCCACCGCCTCCGTTCATCCCGGCCCGCGCTCGCCGGGCCGTTCACGCCCGTGGCGGCCCGTCGCCGCTCGTCGACGCGCCCGTTGCCGCAGCGTCTACTGCAGGGTCACGTCCAGCTCGATGATCCGCCCGTCACGCCAGACCGTCAAACGCACCGTCTCGCCCGGCCCGTGCTTTTCCAGGGCCAGGAACAACTCATCGCTGTTGTTCACCGGCGTGCCCTCGACGGCCTGGATGACGTCGCCGACGATGATGCGGTCGCCGCGGCCGCGCCGCGTCGGTCGCAGGCCGGCCTCGTCGGCCCCGCTGCCGGG
>CAYSIX010000233.1:0-6093 GCA_964431205.1 uncultured Phycisphaeraceae bacterium | reverse complement strand
GATCCTCCTGGGTGCGGCGGGCGTCGAGGACGGTGCAGCGCAGGCCGAGCTGATCGGCGAGGCGTTTGGCCTGGCGGGCGATGTGGGCGGGGTTGGCGACGTTGGGCGGCGTGGCGGCAAGGGCGCGTGCGGTGGTGACGGCCTGGCCAATGGTCAGCGCGCGCTCGAACGCGCCGCGCTGCGGCTCGGGCAGGTCGACGTCGAGGTCGCGGGGTGTCTTGCGGGCGGGGGCGTCGTCGTTGGCCTGGCCGACGGCGCCGCGGAAGCGGTCGAACTCGAAGCGGCCGATCTCCAGCCCGTCGCCCAGCGCCATGCCGATGCGGTCGGGCTCGAGCCGGTCCCCGAGGCCCGGCTGCACGTCGAGGTGTACGCGGGTGAGCTGGGCGGCGTCGAGGGCGCGGACGAGGCGGGCGGCGGCGACGCGCAGGGCGTTGCCGTCGAACCGCGCCGGGTCGCCCAGGCCGAGGACGTCGATCCGCCTGGGCCCGGCGTCGGGGGTGAGGGTGGTGAGGTTGCCCAGCTCGGCGTTGAAGTCGGGGCGGGCGACGGCGCGGCGGAGGCGGCCGTCGGTGGCGCGGTCGAGCTCGTCGTAACCCGGAGGCAGGCGGTCGGGCTTGCGGAACAGGGCGATGGCGACGGCGGTGTCGCGTGAGGCTCGTCGGGCGGGCTTGAGTCGGATGGATCGAAACATGGTCGGGGTGTCCGGTAGAGGCACGAAATCGCGTGGGAACGGGCCAATATAGAGGCGGGGCGGCGCCGTTGCGCCGCGATGCGGCGGGTGGCGTGCGGCGCGGCATCCGGGGCCCGGCTGTAAGCCGAGTGGCGAAAGCGACTTGGATGATAATGCGGCGTCAGGAGGTTTGACAGCCTTGTAGGCCGCTGCTACTTTCCGCCGACTCGCTCGGTCGGGGTGGGACGGCGGCGAAGAGCCCGCCACTGGGTGGTTCCACAGGCTCCCAAGAGGAATCGCATGAGGTTTGGTTGCCGGCAAGAGTTGGCCTTGGCCGTGGTGCTGGGCGCGGGATGGCTGCTTGTCGCCGGCGCCGCGCGGGCCCAGCCGACGCTGTCGCCCCAGACGCTGCAGGCTCAGGGCACGCTGACGCCCGAGCAGCGCCAGGAGGTCGACGCCTACGTCGACCAGGTCGCGCCGGGGCTGATCAGCGGCGACCCCGCCGCGATCCGCCCGTCCCGGGCGGCGTTGCTCTCCCCGGCCGGCGGCGCTCAGCCGACCGACGTGTTCCGCCAGTATTACAGCGAGTCGGTCAGCCGACGCCTGGCCGCGGGCCTGGCCGACGACCAGTCGCTTCTGACGCGGTTGAACGCCATGCGCGTGATCGCGGAGCTGCAGCAGCGCACGCCCCAGATCGGCGACGCGGCGTTCGAGAACATCCTCCGCGGGCTGGAAGACCCGAGCCCGGGCGTGCGCTACTGGGCGATGAGCGCGGTGCTCAACGCCGCGTCCGTCCAGGACAATCCGCAACTGGACGGCCAGCGACGCCAGCGCCTGGTCGACGCGTTGACCGGCGGGCTGGCAGACGAGACGGACAACGAAGTGATCCGCCAGATGCTGCTGGCGCTGGTCGAGGTCGGCGCTTACGCCGAGGCCAACGAGGCGTTCTTCAACCTGCTGGAGCGAAACGTCGGCCAGCCGACGCGACCGTTCCGCGCCGTCCGTGAGGGGATGGAGAGCCTGTACCGGACACTGGTCACGGCTCGGGCGGAGGGGCGGGACGTGGCCAAGCCCATGGGCGAGCTGGCGCTGGCGGCCAGCCGGTACCTCGTCCTGCTGGCGCGGCAGGCGCCCGACGTGCCCGCCGACCGGATGACCGACCGCCTCGAGGCCGACTACATCAGCATGATGATGACGGCCGAGCGCATCCTCGACACGGCCCACAGCGACCTGAGCGCGCAGGTGCAACGGCCTGCCGGCTTGAACCCGATCGACCCGGACTGGGAGCGTGTGCTCGAAGTCGCCGAGCAGTGGCAGGACGTGCTCGCCGGCCCGCCGTTCAACGTCCCGCCGGATCGGCTCGAGGTCCCCGCGCCGCCCGACAACGATCGGCCCGCTCAGAACGTCGACGCCGTCGGCGAGCCGTCCAACCCCTGAATCACGATACCTCCCTGGACACCTGGCCGATCAGCCGCATGACCTGCACGAGCTGCGCCGTCCGTGAACATGCCGGTGCGCTCGCACGCCCGGCCCGGCGCCGTGAATGGGATCGTCGCCGCGGTTCAGCGTCCGCGCAGGTGCGAGAGGTCCGGGTTCACCGGGGCGCTGACGGCCGGGCCCGCCACCCCGCCGGGCTCGGGCGGCTCGATGTCGCCGGCGCTCATCACCGCCTCGTCCACCCGACGCAGCAGATCCACGTAATCCATCTGCGCCGTCTGAAAGTCCCGCAGCACCGCGTTGCGCACCACCGCCGTCTGCAGCGACTCGAGCCTGCGCTTGTCCTCGACCTCGATCGGCTTGTTCTCGGCCTGCTTCTGGCTCAGCTTCTCGAGGTGACGGTTCAGGTCCGTGACCGCGCGCTGGGCCTCGGTGTCCTCGCGCAACGCCTTGACCGCGGCGTCGAACCGCGCCACCGTCTCGTGCTGAGCGATCAGCTCGCCCAGCTCCCGCGCCTTTCGTAGGATCGCTTCGGTGTCGGCCATGGGCAGGCTCCGGCGTGCGGGCGGCCCTGTGACCGCGCCGCACAGACGTTAGCATAACGCATCCAACCCGACGCATGAGACCGATGGGAGCCTGAATGCCGCTTCGTTATTCGAGATTGATCCTGAGCCACCTGTCCGACACGCGGTATCGGCCGCGGACGACGCGTCAGCTCGCCGAGGAGCTGGGCGTGCCGGAGGACGACTTCGACCGCTTCCGCGCCGCGGTGGACGAGCTCGCCGAGGAGGGCCAGGTGGTGCTGGGGACGGCGGACACGGTGGCGTTGCCCCCGCCTGGCCGGGAGATGATCGGGACGCTGCGCCTGCACGAGCGGGGGTTCGGGTTCGTGGTCCCGGACGAGCCGACCGAGCACGGGGACCTGTTCATCCCGCCGGGCAAGACGGCGGACGCGATGTCGGGCGACCGGGTGCGGGTGCGGGTCTCGCATCAGAAGGGCCGGGCGTCGCCGGACCGCTCGCCCTACGTCGGCCGCGTGGTCGAGGTGATCCAGCGCAGCGAGCGGAAGGTCACGGGCACGCTGGAGCAGCGGGGCAAGCAGTGGCTGGTGGTGCCCGACGGCAAGCTGCTGCACGAGCCGGTGACGATCGGCGACCCGCACGCCAAGGGCGCCAAGGCCGGCGACAAGGTCGTGCTGGAGCTGATCAGCTACCCGCAGAAGCCGGGCGACCGGGCCGAGGGCGTGATCACCGAGGTGCTCGGCGAGGCGGGCCTGCCCGATGTCGAGACCGTCGCGGTCATGAAGGCGTACGGGCTGGTCGAGAAGTTCACCGACGAGGTCATGCGTGAAGCGCGCGACGCCGCCGCTTCTTTTTCCGACGACCGCGTGCCCGCCGACCGCGAAGACCTCACCGACCAGTTCATCATCACGATCGACCCGCCCGACGCCCGCGACTTCGACGACGCGATCCACATCCGCAAGCTCGACGGCTCCGACGGCGACGCCGCCTACGAGCTGGGCGTGCACATCGCCGACGTCTCGCACTTCGTCGACCGAGGCTCGTCGCTCGACGAGGAGGCCTACGACCGCGGCAACAGCACCTACCTGCCCCGCCGCGTCGTGCCCATGCTCCCCGAGCTGCTCAGCAACGGCGTCTGCTCGCTGCAGGAGGGCGTCAACCGGTTGACCAAGTCCTGCTTCATCCGTTTCGACGCCCGCGGCCGCGTCCTGGGCGCCCGCTTCGCCCGCAGCGTCATCCGATCGGCCAAGCGGCTGACCTACCTAGAGGCCCAGGCGCTGATCGACGACGACCTGCGCGAGGCCCGCAAGCACGCCCGCTCCGAGCCGAAGTATCCCCGCCGGCTCATCGAGACGCTCAAGCTCATGGACGAGCTGGCGAAGGTGATCCGCAAGCGTCGGCTCAAGGACGGCATGATCGTGCTGAACCTGCCGGAGGTGGAGCTGATCTTCGACGACGCCGGCCGCGTCGCCGACGCCCAGCCCGAGGACGACGCGTTCACCCACACGATCATCGAGATGTTCATGGTCGAGGCGAACGAGGCGGCGGCGCGCCTGTTCGACGCGGTCGACGTGCCCATGATCCGCCGCATCCACGCCGACCCCGACCCGCACGACCTGCGCGACCTGCGCCAGTTCACCCGCGTCGCCGGGTTCAACATCCCCGCCAGCCCCAGCCGCAAGGAGCTGCAGTCCCTGCTCGACGCCGTCCGCGGCAAGCCCGCCCAGTACGCCGTCCACCTCGGCGTGCTCAAGACCCTCAGCAAGGCCGAGTACAGTCCCGCCCTGATCGGCCACTTCGCCCTCGCCTCCCAGCACTACACCCACTTCACCAGCCCCATCCGCCGGTACCCCGACCTGATCGTCCACCGCGGGCTGGACGCCTATCTCGACCTGACCGACAACGGCCGCCAGCGCGTGCCCGGCGGCCGCGGCGCCAAGCGATTCTCACGCCAGCTCCGCGACGACTCCCGCCTGCCCGACGAAAAGGCATTGGTCGAGGCCGGCCGGCACTGCTCCAACACCGAGCAGAACTCCACCGCCGCCGAACGCGAGCTGCGCAACTACCTCGTCCTCGAGCTGCTCAGCGAGCACCTGGGCGACGACTACGAGGGCACCGTCTCCGGCGTGACCGCCAACGGCGTGTTCGTCCAGATCAACCGATACCTCGTCGACGGGTTCGTCCCCCTCGACGCCCTGCCCGGGTCCGGCGAACGCTGGCGCTTCAACCGCGCCACCGGCGCCCTGGTCGCTCAGCACTCCGGCCGCGCCATTACCCTCGGCGACCGCTTCACCGTCCGTGTCGCCAAGGTCGACCTGCCCCGCCGAAAGATGGACCTGGTCGTCGTCGCCGGCCACGGCGAGTCGCAATCCGGCGGCGGCAAACGCGGCGGCAAACGCCGCCGCAAGGGCAAGGGCGACGACAAGTCGGGCAAGGGCTCCGGCAAGGGCGGTGGCGAGAGCGCCCACGACGCCCCCAAGGGCACCAAGGAGCCGAAATCCAAAGGCAAGACCAAGGGCAAACGTCGTCAGCCCAAGGGCGCTCGCGAGGCGCATCAGGAAACCATGAAGATCAAACGCTCCCGGCGACGACGCAGACGATAGACGCCGCGACGCACGTACCGCGACGAAACGAAGGCAGGGATGCACGCGAGGACTGAACCGCGAACTGGCGAAGGCTGCGAAAGACGCGAAGAAGGCGAAGTCGAATCGGCCAGGGGGCTGGACCTCGACAGTCAGACGGAATCACATGCTGATGAGGTGATCGGGGCGGCGATCGCTGTCCGTCGTGCACTCGGGCCGGAGTTTCCCGAAACGACGTATGAAAAGCCACTTTGTGTCGAGCTGGCTCGACGCGGAATCGGCTTCGTGACACAGCACCTGCTTAGGCACGGGATCAAGCGCATTGTTCATACCGGCTGATTTACTTCGCGTTCTTCACTCTCTTCGCCCCTTCGCGGTCCTCATGGCCGCTCGTGGTGATCTCGCATGACCCCGCTCCTCGGCGCCTGGCTGCACGACCTGGACCCGTTCGCGTTCCGCCTGCCGGACGTCGGGTTTCTGCCGGCCGGTGTGCGGTGGTACGGCCTGTCGTACCTGCTGGGCTTTTTCATCGCGTACCTGCTGATGCGGCGGGTGGCGCGTGTCGGCCGGGGCGGGCCGGATCCGTCGCGCGTCGGGGACGTGATCGTGGCGCTGGCGATCGGCGTGGTGGTCGGCGGGCGGCTGGGGTACGTCGTGTTCTACGAGCCGGCGCTGCTGTGGCAGCTCGACGGGCGGCCGCCGTTCTGGGGCGTGCTGGCGTTGAACCGCGGGGGGATGGCCAGCCACGGGGGGATGATCGGCGCGGCGGTGGCGGCGATGATCTGGGCACGGCGAAACACGTTGTCCACCCTGTTCCTGTTCGACCTGCTCGCGTTCGCCGCGCCGCTGGGCCTGTGCTTCGGGCGGGTCGCGAACTTCGTCA
>CAYSIX010000232.1:0-6169 GCA_964431205.1 uncultured Phycisphaeraceae bacterium | reverse complement strand
GTGGTTCTCGAACTCGATGGAGCAGAGCGAGTGGGTGACGCCCTCGATGGCGTCGGACTGGCCGTGGGCCCAGTCGTACATGGGGTAGACGCACCATCGGTCGCCGGTGCGGGCGTGGGCGGCGTGCTGGATGCGGTACATGACCGGGTCGCGCAGGTTGAGGTTGGGCGCGGCCATGTCGATCTTCGCGCGCAGGACCTTGGCGCCGCTGGGGAACTCGCCGGCCTTCATGCGCTCGAACAGGTCGAGGTTTTCCTCGACGGAGCGATCGCGAAACGGGCTCTCGCGGCCGGGCTCGGTGAGCGTGCCGCGGGTCTGGCGGATCTGCTCGGCGGACTGGTCGTCGACGTAGGCCTTGCCGGCGCGGATGAGCTGGACCGCCCACTCGTAGAGCTGATCGAAATAGTCGGAGGCGTAGTACTCGTGCTCGCCCCAGTCGAACCCGAGCCAGCGGAGGTCCTGCTTGATGGCGTCGATGAACTGCTGTTCGGCCTTGACGGGGTTGGTGTCGTCGAAGCGCAGGTGGAACCGGCCGGCGAAGTCGCGGGCGATGCCGTGGCTGATGGCGATGGCCTTGGCGTGGCCGATGTGCAGGTAGGCGTTGGGCTCGGGGGGGAAGCGGGTGACGACGCGGCCGGCGTTGCGGCCGGCCCTGACGTCGTCGGCGACGATCTGGCGGATGAAGTCGGTCGCGGGGGCGGTGTCGGCGGTGGTCATGGCGGGGTCGGTTCCTTGGCGCGGTCGTCAGGCGGGATTGTAATCGCTCGGTACGAACCGGGCCGCCCGATCACGGCCCGAGGCGCAGACGCGGGTCGGACAGGTCGAGCCGATACATGGCCTGGTTGTAGCTGTAGCGCGGCGTGGGCGTCAGCGTGCCGGAGAAAGTGTGGGTGTAGGTGCCCTCGAAGTAGATGAGTCGGCCGCCGTCCTGGTCGAACACGGGGTGGTGGCGGGGGTTGTAGAACGAGTAGTCGTCGTGGGTGACGACCTTGACGGCGCGGGGCCAGGGCCCGTGCGGGGTGTCGGCCTCGGCGTACCAGACCTCGCCGAGCAGCGACGTGCCGCCGATCTCGACCGCGATCATGATCCACCTGCCGCGGTACGGGTTCCACGCGACGGATCCGCCGTGCAGCGTGATGAGCTCGCCGCTCTCGGCGTCGCGCGTGTCGATCCAGGCCTCGTCGGGCCCGAGCGCGCCGGCGTCGATCAGCTCCTTCTGGCGCGTCGGGTCGATGAAGTCGGTGTCGCGTTTCCAGGCCCAGACGGCGCGGCCGGCGGCGTCGCGCTCGAGGCGCGGGTCGTCGGTGTCGTAGCGCGTGCCCGGCTCGAGGCACGTGAACGCCTCGTACGCCGCCGGGTCGGTCACCGCCGCCCAGATCGCCCTCACGCGCGTCATGGGATAGGGCGTGGCGAAGTAGAAGTAGTCGTCGCCGTCGTCGTGGGTGACGCGAAGCGGGTGGCCGCGGGGGTGCAGCGGCGCGTCGTCGCGGAGCGTGATGGTGCGCTCGAACGTCCGGGTCTGATCGTTGAAGACCATGAGCCCGTGCCCGAGCCGTTCGCCGAGGCTCTTCATGCGTGCGTAGTGGCAGAGCATGCGGGTTTGGCCGGTGTCGTCGTCGAGGGTGAGCAAGCCGTCGAGCCAGACCATGCCGGGCTCGGGCAGCGGGGCCATCGGTCGGCTGAAGCCTTGGTCATCGACGAAGTAAGTGAGGTTGACGCCGAGGGCGGGGTCGAGCCTGCCGGGCCCGGGCGGGGGCGAGGTGGCGCCGGCGGTGGCGAAGTGGCCGAGGGCGTAGGATTCGCGTGCGGTGTCGCCCCAGAACCAGTAGATCTTGCCGTCGTACACGGCCTGGAGGACGGAGTCCTGTCCCATCACGCGGCCGTTGAGCAGCGGCCGGTCGATCGGGGCGCGGCGGCCGAGCATCACGCTGTCGCGGTAAATGCCCTGCCCGGTGACGCGGTAGAGCCGCTCGGCGATGTTGAGGCGTTCGACCTCCAGGCGTGCCGACCCGCCGGGCGTGGTGCGCAGGGTGGTGCCGCGGATGTCGAACCCGTCGGCGGGGAAACGGTAGCCGTGTCCGGAGACGAAGAAGAACACGTCGCGGTCCATGAGTCCGGGCTCGTGGAAGGCGACGAGGCCGGCGCTGTCGGTGACGTGGCGGATGTCGTTGGTGGTGCGCAGCTCGATCAGCGGCACGCCGCGGCCGGTTTGGGCGTCGACGACCTCGATCGCGAAGTAGCGGGGATCGTCGGCGTGGAGCGGGCCGGCGATGACGAGTACGAGGGTGAGCATCGGCAGCACGCGTCGCATGTGGCCAAGGGTAACAGACGGCGTCGCCGGAAACGTGCGCCCAGTCCGCTACAATCCGGGCCATGCCCCACGAGGTGGTCACACGCTTCGCGCCCTCGCCGACGGGGGCCCTGCACGTCGGCGGGGCCCGCACGGCCCTGTATTGCTGGGCGTTCGCGCGGCAGCACCGGGCCGACGGCGGCCGGTTCATCCTCCGATTCGAGGACACCGACCGCGCCCGCTCCAGCCCCGAATCCACCCGCGGGATCATGGCCGACCTGCGCTGGCTCGGGCTCGACTGGGACGAGGGCCCCGACCCCGACGCCGACGACCCGTACGACCCGGCCACGCAACGCGGCGAGCGCGGGCCCTACTTCCAGTCGCAGCGGCTCGAGCTCTACAACGAATACATCGACGCCCTGCTGCGCAGCGACCGCGCGTTCAACGATGGCGACGCCATCCGCTTCCGCGCCACCGAGGACGTCACGTTCGACGACGTGGTGTACGGCCGGATCACCGTCAAGGCCGCCGACATCGGCGACTTCGTGATCCGCAAGAGCGATGGCTTTCCCACTTTCCACTTCGCCGTGGTGGTGGACGACGCGATGATGAGGGTCTCGCACGTGATCCGCGGGCAGGAGCACCTGAGCAACACGCCCAAGCACGCGGCCCTGCACCGGGCGCTGGGGTTCGAGCCGCCGATCTTCGCCCACACGCCGTCGATCATGAACCCCGACGGCTCGAAGATGAGCAAGCGCGACAAGGCGAAGGTGGCGCGTGCGGCGGCGCAAGCCCACGGATTGCAATCCGTGGGCTTCGACGACGACCGCTTTAGCCAGTTTCTCGACAAGCAGACCGATGCGGTCGACATTGCCCAGGCAATCGCGCAAAAGCTGGGAGTGCAACTACCGGAGATCGACGTCGCCGACTTCCGCCGCAGCGGCTACCTGCCCGAGGTGCTGCTGAACTACGTCGCCCTGCTGGGCTGGAACCCCGGCGGGGACGTCGAGCGGTTCGACAAGGACTTCATGATCGAGCGGTTCAGCCTCGACCGGGTGAACAAGGCGAACTCGCGGTTCGACCGTGAAAAGCTCTTCCGCTTCAACGCGGACACGATCGCGGCGATGCCGAAGGAGCAGTTCGCGGAGCGGTTGCGTGAGCACCTCAGGGCGTTCCATCCCGAGTTTGATCGGCTGGTGAACGATGAGCACCGCTTCGCGCTGTTCTGCGAGGCGTATCAGCCGCGGGCGCGGACGCTGAGCGAGCCAGCGACGCTCGGGCGCTTCCTGATCGCGCCGCGCATCGAGCAGTACGCCGACAAGGCGGTGAAGAAGAACCTGCTGGCGAGCGACGGCGCGGGTTTGGCCGTGCTTGAGGAGTTGTTGCCGAAGCTGGGGGCGATCGAGCCGTGGTCGGGCGAGGCCGCCGAGCAGGCCGTGCGCGAGCTGGCCGAGGCCAAGGGCATCGGCATGGGCAAGGTCGCCCAGCCGCTGCGCGTGGCGATCAGCGGCGACGCCGTGACCCCCCCGCTGGACGTGACGCTCGAGATCCTCGGCCGCGACGCCACGCTCACCCGGCTACGCGACTGCCTCGCCGCCTTTGCTTCCCAGCGCCCCGGCACGACCCCCCACGCATGAACCACTGGCTGGTCAAATCCGAACCCGACGAGTGGTCGTGGGACGATCACCGCGCGGCGCCCCAACGCACCGCCCGATGGGACGGCGTGCGCAACCACCAGGCGGCGAACAACCTGCGGGCCATGCGCCGGGGCGACCGCGTCCTGTTCTATCACTCGGGCAAGCAGCGCGCGATCGTCGGCGTCATGGAGGTCGTGCGCAAGGCGTACCCGGACCCGAAGGACGAGTCGGGCCGGTTCGTCGCGGTGGACATGAAGGCGATCGAGCCGCTGGACCGACCGGTCACGCTCGACGAGGTCAAGGCCGACGCGAAGCTCAAGGACATGCCCCTGGCGCGTCACCCGCGCCTCTCGGTGCAGCCGGTCACCGCCGGGCAATGGAAACGGATACTGGAACTGGCGAAGGATGGAAGGAGCGATAGCTGATGTCGTTGATTGTCACGGGAAGCATCGGGATTGACACGATCGAGACGCCCAGCGCCGCAGTGGAGGAGGTGATCGGCGGCTCGATCGTCTACTTCGCCGCCGGCGCGCGGTTCTTCTGCCCCGTCCGCCTGGTCGGGGCGGTCGGTGACGACTTTCCCGACCACTTCCTTGACGTGTTCAAGAGCCTGGAGGCGGACCTGACCGGCCTCGAACGCCGCGCCGGCAGCAAGACCTTCCGCTGGCACGGCCGGTACCACGAGAACCTCAACCACCGCGACACCGTCGGCGTCGAGCTCAACGTCCTCGGCGAAGCCCCCCCGCCCGTGCCCGACGCCTTCCGCGACAGCGAGTTCATCTTCCTGGCCACCACCGCGCCGGCCAACCAGCTCGCCCTGCTCGACGCGTTCCCCCACCGCAAGATCGTCGTCGCCGACACCATCGACCTTTACATCAAGACCGAACGCGACGCGCTGCTCGAGGTCATCAAGCGGATCGATGGCGTGGTGATCAACGACGAGGAGGCGATGCTGCTGACCGGCGAGTCGAACACGATCGTCGCGGCGGACAAGATCGTGGACATGGGGCCCGAGTTCGCCATCATCAAGAAGGGCGAGCACGGCGCGGTGCTGCGGCACAACGACGGGTTCGCCGCCCTGCCCGGGTTCCCCTCCAACCGGGTGGTGGACCCGACGGGCGCCGGCGACAGCTTCGCCGCCGGCATCATGGGCTACCTCGCCGCCACCGGCGACACGTCGCTGGACAACCTCCGCCGCGCGCTGGCCTACGGCACCGTCGTCGCCAGCTTCACCATCGAGGCCTTCAGCGTCAACCGCCTGCTCGAGGTCACCCGCGAGGACATCGACCAGCGGCTCAAGGCCTTCGCGCACATGCTCAAGGTCGATTGATGCGCACCGCCGACTCGACGCGCCCGCTGATGCCACGGCTTGACCGGCAGGTCAAGCCGTGCCGACGGGCGTGCTGTGCCCGACGATCACCTGATGCGCGAGCGGCGACCCACGCCGCCTCTTCACGGCCTGGCTTGAAGCCAAGCCGTGGCATCTTCCGATCGTGCAAGGTGTCGACGCCGCGGCGCTCAGCTCGGCTGCGTGGCGGTCTTGGGCGCCACGGCGTGACGGCCGACGGAGTAATAGATCAGCCCGTACTCCTCGGCCGACTCCCGCCGGTAGAGGTTGCGCCCGTCGAAGACGACCGGCTGCTTCATCCGCGCGACGATCTCCTCGAAGTCCGGGTGCTTGAACTCGCCCCAGTCGGTGCAGATCAGCAGCGCGTCGGCGCCGTCGAGCGCGTCGTTTGGGGTTTCGGCGTACTGGATGCGATCGGCCATGGCCTGCCGGGCCGTCTCGTGCGCGACGGGATCGTGGGCGACGATCGTCGCCCCGCGGTTGAGCAGCTCGTTCATGAGCGTGATCGAGGGGGCCTCGCGGATGTCGTCGGTCCCGGGCTTGAAGGCGATGCCCCAGACGGCGATGCGCTTGCCCGAGAGCCCGGCGGCGCCAAAGTGCTTCTCGATCTTGCTCAGGAACGCGGCGCGCTGGAGCTGGTTGACCTCGTGGACGGCCTTGAGCAGCAGCGTGGGCATCTCGGCCTCGTCCCCCATGGAGATGCAAGCGAGCACGTCCTTGGGGAAGCAGGACCCGCCGTAGCCCAGGCCCGGGTAGAGGAACTGGTTGCCGATGCGCCGGTCCGAACACATGCCGCGGCGGACCTCGTCGATGTCGCAGCCGTACGACTCACAGAGCTTGGCGATCTCGTTGATGAACGAGATCTTGGTCGCGAGCATGGCGTTGGAGGCGTAC
>CAYSIX010000231.1:0-6216 GCA_964431205.1 uncultured Phycisphaeraceae bacterium | reverse complement strand
CGCCGGAGATGAAGTTGGCCACGGAGGGCGCCTTGGGGTCGTCGTGCGGGACCACGGGCGAGGAGGGGACGAACGTGTGGCCGTGCTTGTCCCGGAAGAAGGCGATGAACTGCTCTCGGATCTCGCTGCTGCGGTGCATATCGGGTCACCGGGAAGGGGTCAGGATCGATCGGTTGGAACGCGTCCCACGCGATCGGGAGTATAGTCCAAGCGTGCCGGGCCGACCAAGGAACACGGGCGTGGGTCGAGGCGTCGCGCACTCGGCCGCGGCGTTCGAGGGCCCTACAGTCAAAGCATAGGGAGTCGCATCGCCCATGACCGAAACGCCCGACCAGTCCGACCGACGCCGCCAGATCGTCGTGCTCGGCGCCGGGTTCGCCGGCCTGACGTTCTGCAAACGGTTCCGCGGTCCGGCGCACGTGACCCTCGTGGACCGGCAGAACCATCACCTGTTCCAGCCGCTGCTGTACCAGGTGGCCACGGCCGGGCTTTCAGCGCCGGACATCGCCCAGCCGATCCGCTCGATCCTCGCCAAGCGGCCGAACATCACCGTCCGCATGGACGAGGCGACGGGGATCGACCCGCACGGCCGGACGGTGACGCTGCGCGGCGGGACGCTGCGGTACGACTACCTCGTCTTTGCGCTGGGCGGGCGGACGACGTATTTCGGGCACGACGAGTGGGCCAAACACGCGATCGGGCTCAAGTCGATCGACAACGCGATGGCGGTGCGGCGACGGGTGCTGACGTCGTTCGAGCGGGCGGAGACGACGGACGACGCCGAGCAGCGACGTCGGCTGATGACGATCGTGGTGGTCGGCGGCGGGCCGACGGGCGTGGAGCTGGCCGGCGCGTTCGCCGAGCTGACGCGGCGGGTGTTCCGGCGGGACTTTCGCCGCATCGACACGGCCGAGGCGCGGGTGATCTTGGTCGAGGCGGCGCCGCGCGTGCTCGGGACGTACCCGTCGGAGCTGTCGGAGAGCGCCAAGCGTCAACTCGAGCGGCTGGGCGTGCAGGTCTGGACATCGGCGCCGGTGACGGACATCCGGCCCGGCTGTGTGCAGATCGAGGACGAGGTGATCGAGTCGCAAAACATTTTCTGGACCGCGGGCGTGGGCGCGAGCCCGCTGACGAAGCAGCTCGGCGTCGAGACGCTCAAGGACGGGCGCGTGCCGGTCGAGGCGGACCTGAGCGTCCCGGGGCATCCGGAGGTGTTCGTGCTCGGGGATGCGGCGGCGGTGCAGAGTCCTGACGGCACACCGGTGCCGGGCATCGCACCGGCGGCGATCCAGATGGGCAAGCACGTGGCGGGGCTCATCGCCGAGGAGCTCGAGCAAGGCCCGCGTGAGCCGGCGCAGCGACCGGCGTTCGCGTTCGTGGATCGAGGGCAGATGGCGACGATCGGCCGGAAGGCGGCGGTGGCGTGGGTGCACGGCTGGCGATTCAGCGGGCTGTTGGCGTGGCTGGCGTGGCTGGGCGTGCACCTGTTGTTTCTGATCGGTTTTCGAAACAAGCTCGCGGTGTTGTTGAACTGGGTGTATAACTACGTGGTGTATCGACGCGGGGCGCGGATCATCTTCGGGCGGCAGGCCGCCGACGCGGCCGGGCCCGAACCACCCGGGCGGCGCGCGGAGTCGCCGCCGGTCACCGCCGACGCCTGATCCTTCACGCCCCCTCGCCGCGCCGTCGGCACGGGACGGGGCCCGCGAGGTCGCCAAAGCGCAGCATTCATGGTTTCCGTCTGCATCTACCTCCAGATCCATCAGCCCCCGCGACTGCGCCGCTACAGCGTCTTCGACGCCTCGCCCCACTACTTCGACGACGCCCGCAACCGCCAGATCATCCGCAAGGTCGCGCACAAGTGCTACATGCCGATGACCTCGCTGCTGCTGGACCTGATCCGCCGGCACGACGGCGAGTTCCGCTTCGCCATCTCCCTGACCGGCTGCGTCATCGAGCAGTTCCGCGCCTACGCCCCCGAGGTCCTCGACCGCCTCCGCGACCTGGCCGAGACCGGCTGCTGCGAGTTCCTCGCCGAGACCTACTACCACAGCCTCGCCTTCCTCTACGACCGCGACGAGTTCCGCAACCAGATCGAGAAACACGCCGAGACCATTGAAGAGCTGTTCGGTCAGCGCCCCAACGTCTTCCGCAACACCGAGCTGATCTACTCCAACGACGTGGCCGACTTCATCGCCACGCTCGACGGCTTCCGCGCCATCCTCGTCGAGGGCGCCGACCAGGTCCTCGGCGACCGCTCGCCCAACTACCTCTACACCCCGCCGGGCCACCCTGAGCTCACGCTGCTGCTGAAGAACTACCGGCTCAGCGACGACGTCGCCTTCCGATTCTCCGACCGCAACTGGAGCCAGTGGCCCCTCACCGCCGACCGCTACGCCGACTGGATCCATCAGATCAACGGCCGGGGCTACGTCTGCAACCTGTTCATGGACATGGAGACCTTCGGCGAGCACCAGTGGGCCGAGACCGGCATCTTCGAGTTCTTCAAGGCCCTGCCCCGGTTCATCCTCGACCGCGGCGACGAGTTCCGCACCCCCACCGAGGCCATCGACGCCTACGAGCCCGCCGGCGAGTACGACGTGCCCCAGGTCATCTCCTGGGCCGACACCGAACGCGACCTGTCCGCCTGGCTCGGCAACGCCATGCAGTCCAGCGCGCTTCAGGAGCTGTTCAAGCTCGGCCAGGCCATCCGCCGCAGCGACGACAAGCGCCTCATCGCCGACTGGCGGAAGCTCACCACCTCCGATCACTTCTACTACATGTGCACCAAGTACTTTGCCGACGGCGCCGTCCACAAGTACTTCAACCCCTACGAGTCGCCCTACGACAGCTACATCAACTACATGAACGTGCTGGACAACCTGCGGACCCGCGCCGAGGCCGTCCGCTCCACGTCCGCCTGAGCCGTCAGTCCCCGGCCGGGGCCGTCGCTTCGTGCGCCGCCGGCTCGCGATCGATTACCCCCGGCTCCCCACCGCGCTCGGGCTCCACCGGTGGCGGCGCCGCCCGATCCACCACCGCCTCTCGACCGGCCAGCACCCGCTCCGCCATGAACCGCGTCACGCTCGGCATCAGCAGCAGCGCGCTGTAATGATCCCCATCGATCTTCACGTGGTGATCCACCCCCAGCCCGATCGCCCGCGCCAGCGCCTCACCGCTGGCCGGCGGCACCACGTTGTCCTGCCTCGCCGAGATCAGCCACGTCCGCGCCGGGTCCAGCCGGTGGGCGAAGTGCATCGGCTCGTACGCGTCCACCACCGCCGCCAACGCCTGCTCGCTCAGCCCCTGCGCCCGCAACGCCGCGTTCAGCCGCGCCGCGTCGTGCCGACCCTCACGCAGCACGCCCATCACGTCCGCCCCGCTCAGCAGCAGGATCACCGGGTCGAACGCCCCGTCCAGCGACGCCCCCACCGCCGCCACGAACCCCCCCAGGCTCGTGCCCTGGATCGCGACCGGCCCCGCCGACACCCGCGGCAGCGACGCCGCCACGTCCCGCGCTCGCCTCACGTCCGCCGCCACCTGCCGCCCGTGCAACAGCGTCACCACGCCCGGCTGCCGGCCCGCCGCGTCCGCCCGCGGCCCGAACCCCGGCAGAACCAGCACAAACGCGTGCAGACCACGGTCCGCAAAGCCCCGCGCGATCCCGCGGCCGATCGCGTAACGCGGGTGCAGCGAGTGCACCACCACGATCGCCGGCGCCTCGGCCACCAAGCCCTGACCATCCCGCGCCGCGTACCACAGCAGCCACACCGTGTCCTGAGCCCCATCCCCGCTCGGCACCGCCGATGGAAACGTCACCCACCCGTCGGCACCGTTCGGCCCGTCCAACCCATGCACGTTCGCCTTCATCCCCACGCCGCGGGATGGCCGCAAGTCTTCGACCGGCCTTCCCCCCACGCCGCGGGATGGCCGCGAGTCCTCGACCGGCCTTCCCCGGATTCCGTCCAGTGACCGGCCTTCGCCCCGGACGCCCGGTGATGGCCGGGAGCGCAGCGACCGGCCTTCGCCGGGATCCTCCGCCCCCTCCCTCACACCAGCCACCGGCCACGACACCACCGCCTCGAACTCCGCCACCGGCCACGACAACGCCTCCAGCTTCGCCTGCACCCCCGCGTCCGCGTCCGCCCGGATCGCCAGCGTGTCCCGCACCGTCACCGTGTGCGTCGCGATCGACCGCCCCGTCACCACCGCCTCGCCCCTCGCTACCCCCGGCACCCCCGGAACCCCCGCCATTCCAGACACAAGCGCCGCGACCATCACCCGCGCCATCGCCCCCACCCGGCGATCGAGCCCGCTCTGGGTTTTTTCACTCCGGCACGCCATGGTCTGGCCATCCTCAGTTCGCCGGCACGCAACGCTCCGCCGCCCACGCACGCAGCTTTGCCATCTTCTCCGCCATCGTCACCGACAGCGGCCGCGTCTGCCGCAACGCTTCAACGATATGCGCGTCGCTCAACTCCGACTTCGACGCGAACGCCTCGTACATCGCCGAGACGATCGCCTGCTCGATCTCCGCCCCGCTGAACCCCTCCGACGCCTCGGCCAACGCCCGCACGTCGAACCGCTCCGGGTCACGCCCCCGACGCTTCAGGTGAATCGCGAAGATCTCCGCACGCGCCTCCGGCCCCGGCAGGTCCACGAAAAAAATCTCGTCGAACCGGCCCTTGCGCAGCAGCTCCGGCGGCAACGCCTCGATCTCGTTCGCCGTCGCCACCAGGAACACCGGCGCCTCGTGGTCCTGCATCCACGTCAGCAGCGTACCGAACATCCGCTGCGACAGCCCCCCGTCCGTGCTCCGCGTCGCCGCCGACGCGAACCCCTTCTCGATCTCGTCGATCCACAGCACCACCGGCGCCATCGCCTCGGCCTGGCCCAACGCCTCACGCAGCCGACGCTCCGATTCACCGATGTACCGGTCGTACAACGCCCCCGGGTCCATCCGCAGCAGCGGCCGACCCCACGCCGTCGCGATCGCCCGCGCACACATGCTCTTGCCCGCCCCCTGCACGCCCAGCAGCAGCACGCCCCGCGGCGGCTGGAGCCCGAAAGCCGTCGCCTCCTCCGTCGCCGCACCGTCCCGTAGCGCCAGCCAACGCTTCAGCGACTCCAGCCCCCCCACCTCGTCCAGCCGCGCCGGGCTCTCGACGTACTCCAGCAGCCCGTCCCGGCGGATCAGCCGACGCTTGCTCGCCAGCACGTGGTTCATGTCCGCCTCGTCCAGCACCCGGTCCTCCGCCACCGCGTCCCGCACCACCTGCGCCGCGTCCCGCCGGCTCAGACCACGCAGGTTCTTCAGCACCGTCCGCCACTGGTCCCGGCCCAACTCAATCTTGATCCGCCGACGCCGGTGCAGCCGGCTCAGCGTCTCCCGCGCCAGCTTGTGCAGCTCCTCGTCGTTCGGCAGCGACGGCTCGAACACCGTCGCCACCGCGCGCACCACCGCCGGCAGCTCCTGGCCGTGATCGATCAGCACCACCGCCCGCTCCCGCTCGTCCGCCTGATGCACCAGCTCCCGCAGCAGCCGCAGCGTCTTGGCGTCGCCCAGGTGCCCGATCACGTCCAGCAGCACCGCCACGTACGACCCCTGCTCGTGCAGCAGGTGATACAGCGCGGCCGCCGGGTGCTCCGATTCCTTGATCGGCTGGCCCTCGTCCCGCACCCCCGCCCGACGCAGCCCGTGCAGGTGGTCCCACAGCAGCATCTCCCGACGCAGCTCCGCCACCGCCGCACGCACCACCCCCAGCGCGTACGGCTCGTCGGCCGTGCGGATGACAATCAGCGGGTGCCCCGCCGCGATCAGCCCCCGCAACCGCCCCCTGTCCTCCGCTTCCGTTGCGTATGCCATAACGCGTGGATCCTAAACAACCCGCCGCCGCACGCAACCCCCCAGCGCCCCGCCTCCGCCAAGCCCGATTCGAAACCCGCCACTCGGGCTTCGAAACCGCCCCGTCCGGCGCTCAACGCGGCAATCCAAAGACCGAGCCGAACGGCAGCGGCGGCGACGACGTGCATGTGATCAGCTACACCGCCTGGGGCGAAACCCACGGCTTCGAGCCGAACCTGCGGACGCAGACCGACGTGCTGTTCGCCGGCCAGTGGACGCAGCGGTCGGACCTCGGGGCCCCGGGCTTCGACGGCGGGGGCTTCGCGGGCCTGCAGTACCTGCGCGCCCCCTGGTACGACCCGCGCCACGCC
>CAYSIX010000230.1:0-6318 GCA_964431205.1 uncultured Phycisphaeraceae bacterium | reverse complement strand
CACAACAGCTCGACGCGATCGAACGTCACCACGATCGGGCCACGCGCGACCTGACCGAGCGGTTGCTGCCTGCCGTGGCGGACCTGCCACGCGAAGCCCGCCTGCCGCTGATCGACGAGGCGATCGGGGCGCTGCGAGACCTGACGGCGGAGCAGTACGTGGCGTTTAAGCGCGCGCTGATCGACCTGATCAACGCCGACCAACGCGTGGACCTGTACGAGTGGATGCTGCAGCGGATGGTGCTGCGGCACCCGGAGCCGGGGTTCTTCAAGGTCAAGCGACCAATCGTGCAGTACTACAACTTCAAGCGATTGCGTCAGTCCTGCGCGGTGCTGCTGTCGGCGCTCGCGCGGGTGGGGGCGCGTGAGGCCGACGACGCACAGCGTGCGTTTGAGCAGGGCGCTGCCGCGCTGGGCGTGTCCGGGCTGATGAGCGTGGATGAATCGAGGTGCACGCTCACGGCGGTGGACGAGGCGCTGACAAAGCTGGCGGACGTCTGGCCGCAAGGTAAGCGACGGCTGCTGACCGCCGCGGCGGCGTGCATCGCTTCGGACCGGCGGGTCACGGTCCGGGAGGCGGAACTGTTTCGAGCGGTCGCCGACGCCCTCGACTGTCCCGCCCCACCGCTGCTCCCCGGCCAGCCGTTGGCCTGAGCCATCCAGCGCGCAACACAAGCACTGATTTATCAGATGCTTACGTAACCGCCCCCGCCCTATCCAGATGTCGTACATGCGAAGTTCTGAAACTATATGGCAAATATTGACACCGCATGGCCCAGAATGTACGCTTAACGCGTCATATGGTGACGGCAGCTTCCACCCTCGATCGCCCCGAAGTCGAGCGTCTCGTTCGCCGGGTCCTGCACGAACGGCTCAACGGCCGCGCTCGCCCCGCGACCCCGGGCGACCGCCGACGCCACGGCCCGAATCCCCTGGTGGTCAACGTCTCGGCCCGACACGTCCACGTCACCGACGAGGCGCTTGAAACCCTGTTCGGCCGCGGGGCGCGGCTGACAAAACACAAGGACCTCTACCAGGACGGCGAGTTCGCCTCCGAGCAGACGGTCAACCTCATCGGCCCACGCAACCGCATGATCCCCAACGTCCGCATCCTCGGGCCCACACGCGACTACAACCAGGTCGAGCTCTCCTACACCGACGGCGTCTTTCTCGGCATCGACCTGCCCCTGCGCATCAGCGGCAACCACGACGGCACGCCCGGCGGCGTGCTCGTCGGCCCGCACGGCGCCCTGAACCTGGACCGCGGCATCATCCGCGCTCAACGCCACGTCCACATGCACCCCGACGACGCCGACCACTTCGGCGTCCGCGACGGTGACGCCATGAAGCTGCGCGTCGACGGGCCCTGCGGCCTGACGTTCGACCGCGTGATCGTCCGCGTCCACCCGCGCGTCAAGCTCGAGGTGCACATCGACACCGATGAGGGCAACGCCTGCCACCTCAGCACCGCCACGCACATGGAACTGATCAAGTAACGGTCCCGAAGCGACGCGGCTCGGCCGCGCTGGAGAACAGAACATGGCACAACCGGCAATCGGCATGATCGAAACCAAGGGCCTGGTCTCGCTGATCGAGGCCAGCGACGCGATGCTCAAGGCCGCCAACGTCCAGATGATCGGCTGGGACAAGGTCGGCGCGGGTCTGGTCACCAGCTTCGTCAGCGGGGACGTGGCGGCGGTCAAGGCCGCGGTCGAGGCCGGCGCCTCGGCTGCCGGCAGGATCGGCAGCGTCCTGGGCGTGCACGTGATCCCGCGACCGCACGATGAGCTGGGCTCAATGCTGCCGGCCAAGCCCAAGAAAGCCTGACCGCACCCCGATTTCGCAGCGACCCGCGCCCAGCGACACGGCGCGGCGACGACGAGAACTTCCCTCAGGAGAACGCTGATGAGCGCATTAGGCATGATTGAAACCCGCGGTCAGGTCGGCCTGGTCGAGGCGACCGACGCGATGCTCAAGGCCGCCGACGTTCGGCTCGTCAAGTCGGTGGGGATCGGCGGGGCGTACGTGACGGTGGTGGTCGAGGGCGACGTGGGGTCGGTGAAGGCGGCGGTGGACGCCGGCGCCGCGGCGGCCGGTCGCGTCGGCGAGCTGGTCGCCGCCCACGTGATCGCGCGTCCGCACGAGTCGCTGGTCGCCAACTTCTGAACCCGGCGCGTCGCGTGATGCGCGCCGCGGCGCGGAGACGCCCCTTGGGCACGAGCCTCGCCATGATCGTCCTGGTCGCCAACCTCGGCTCGACGAGCTTCAAGTACAAGCTCTTCGACATGCCCGACTCGCCGCACGAGCCCGAGCGCGTGCTGGCGACGGGCAGCGCCGAGCGAATCGGGCAGGGCGGCGGCGCGTGGTCGATCGACGCGGGCGACCAGCGCGACGCAGGCCAAGCGGACCTGCCCGATCACGCGGCGGCGATCGAGCTGCACCTGGACCGCCTCACGGCGCGGGGCGCGATCGAGTCGATCGACGCGGTCGAGGCGATCGGGTTCAAGGCGGTGCACGGCGGGCCGATCAGCGGCGCCGTCCGCGTGGACGACGACGTGCTGGCGACAATGGAACGCTTCAGCCCGCTGGCGCCGGCGCACAACCCGCCGTACATCGCGGCCATGCGTTCGTTCCGCCAGCGTCTGCCGCGCGTCGCGCAGGTCGCCGCGTTCGAGACCGCCTTCCACCAGACGATCCCGCTGGCCCGACAGGTGTACGCCATCCCGCACGACTGGACCGAGCGGCTGGGCGTGCGCCGCTATGGGTTCCACGGCGCCAGCCACCGCTACATCGCCGAGCGCATGGCGAAGCTGGCACCGAAGAAGCACAAGGTCATCAGCCTGCACCTGGGCGGGTCGTGCTCGATCTGTGCGATCGACGCGGGCGACAGCGTGGCCACGAGCATGGGCACGACACCCCAGAGCGGCGTGTTCCACAACAACCGCGTGGGCGACTTCGACGCGTTCGCGCTGCGGACGATCCTGCGGGAGGAGCCGGACCTGGACCGTGTGTTCGACCGGCTCGGCCGCGAGGGCGGACTGCTGGGGATCAGCGGCGTCAGCGCGGACCTGCGCGAGGTCGAGCGCGCGGCAGACGGCGGCGACGAGCGGGCGCGGTTGGCGATCGACGCGTTCGTCGAGTCCTGCCGGCACTACCTCGGCGCGTATCTGGCGGTGCTCAGCGGCGCCGACGCGATCGTGTTCACAGGCGGGATCGGTCAACACGCGGCGCGCGTGCGTGAGGCGATCTGCGCCGACATGGATTACGCCGGCATCGTGCTGGACCGCTGGCGGAACCGCGACGCCGACGGCGACCGCGAGCGGCGGCTCGACGCCGACGAGAGCAGGACGCAGGTCTGGATCGTGCCGACCAACGAGGAACTGGTCGTGGCGCGTCAGACGGTGGAGGTATTGCAGCAGAGCCACGTGTAACGGTCGAGCGAGCTCGGCCGATCAATTGAACCGGAGTGAGCAGACATGGCCCAACAGGCAATCGGATTGATCGAGACGAAGGGTTTGATCCCGGCGATCGAGGCGACGGACGTGGCGCTCAAGGCCGCGGACGTCAAGTTCGTCCGCAAGGACAAGGTCGGCAGCGGCTACGTGTCGGTGATGGTCGAGGGGGACGTGGCGGCGGTGAAGGCGGCGGTGGACGCCGGCGCGGACGCGGCCCGGCGCGTCGGCGAGGTGTTGAGCGTGCACGTGATCGCCCGGCCGCACGAGGACGTGTCGAAGCTGTGAAAGACTGGCCGAGTGATCAAGTGGCCAGGGATGTTCCGTGATTCGCCAACGACGCACGGGACCGCTGACCTGAACCGCCGCGCCACTGGGCCACTGGGTCACTTGACCACTGGATTTTCCCATGTTCCTCGGACGCGTAAGAGGCCACATCGTCGCGACGGCGAAGGACCCGGCGATCAAGGGGCGCAAGCTCCTGCTGGTCGAGCCGTTGAAGGTCGAGTACGACGACCCGTCGGAGGCCGCGAACGCCGAGGGTCGGCCGGCGGGCCGCGGTCGGTTCGAGGTCACCGGCCGGGCAATCGTGGCCCTGGACTCGATCGGCGCGGGCGAGGGCCAGCTCGTGCTGATCGTGCAGGGCTCGAGCGCGCGGATGGCGTCGGACTGCCAGAAGGTGCCGACGGACGCGGTGGTGGTGGGCATCGTGGACGAGGCGGTCGTGATGGGCCGACGGATCGTGGGTCACGAGATGAACACGAAAGAGGATGATCGATGAGCGCCGCGGTGGACACGCAACTGATCGAGAGCGTCGTGCAGGAGGTGCTGGACCGATTGGGCCCGGGGACGGCGGTGCGCGGCGCTGCGGCGGGCTCGAACGGACGCGGCGGGGCGAGTGGCCGGTTCGCCGACGTGGACGAGGCGGTGCGCGTCGCGACACGGGCGCAGGCACAGCTCGCCGAGGCGGGCCTCTCGGTGCGCGACGGGATCTGCAAGCGGATCAAGCAGCTCGCGCTGGATAACGCCGAGGCGTGGGGCGAGTTCGAGCTGAACGAGACAAAGATGGGTCGGCTGGATCACAAGGTCGTCAAGCTCCAACTTCTGGAGAAGGTCCCGGGCGTGGAGTATCTGCGGACGGCGGCGCACAGCGGCGACGAGGGGGTGAGCCTGGACGAGGCGGCGCCGTGGGGCGTGCTGGGCGTGATCACGCCGGTGACGCACTCGATCCCGACGATGACGGCCAACGCGATCAACATGATCGCCGCGGGCAACGCGATGGTGATCAACGCGCACCCGTCGGGGCACCGTTCGGCGGCGCTGGCGGCGGACGCGTACAACCGGATGATCCGCGACGACTTCGGGATCGACCCGCTGCTGTGCATCATCGACCCGCCGACGATCGAGTCGGCCAACGCGATCTTCGCGCACCCGGACGTCCCGCTGCTGGTGGTGACGGGCGGACCGGCCGTGGCCCGCGCGGCGATGAAGCAGGCCAAGCGTGCGATCGTCGCCGGGCCGGGCAACCCGCCCGTGGTCGTCGATGAGTCGGCCGACCTCGACCGCGCCGCGCGTTCGATCATCGCGGGGGCGGCGTTCGACAACAACCTGCTGTGCATCGGCGAGAAGGAGGTCTTCGTCGTCGAGTCGGTGTTCGACCCGATGATGGCGGCGATGCGTCGCGCCGGCGCAGCGGAGCTCGACGCGGGTCAGATCGAGCGGTTGACGGCCGCCGCCTTCGAGCGGCACAAGAGCCACTACGCGGTGAGCAAGGACCTGATCGGGCGGGACGTCCCGGTGCTGGCCGAGGCCGCCGGCGCCCGCGTGCCCGAGGGGACGGACCTGCTGTTCGGCCGCACGAGCGAGGACAACCCGTTCGTGCCCGAAGAGCAGATGATGCCGTTCGTCCCCTTCGTGCCCGTGCGTGACTTCGATGAGGGCCTGCGTCTGGCCGTGAAGCACGAGCACGGGTTCGGCCACACGGCGATCATTCACTCGAACAACCTCGAGCACATCACGCGGATGGGCCGCGTGATGAACACGACGATCTTCGTCGCCAACGGGCCGTGCACGGCGGGCCTGGGCGTCGGCGGTGAGGGCTATCCCAGCTACTCGATCGCCACCCCCACGGGCGAGGGGATCACGAACCCGCTGACGTTCACGCGCTTCCGCCGCGCGTCGGTCAGCGGCTCGCTGAGAACGGTGTAAAAAAGTTTCGGGTTTCGAGCTTTCCGTTTCGAGCGAGAGAACGCAGACGGCCTCGAGACGCCCGCCTCGAAACCTGAAACTCGGAACTCGGAACGTTTCATGCAGCACGCCATGGTCACAGGTCGAGCGACGAGCACGGTGCGGCACCCGTCGATCGCCGGGCGCAAGCTGCTGGTCTGTCGCATGCTCGGCAACGAGCGGCAGCCCGTCGGCGACCCGGTGCTGGTGCTCGATCAGCTCGGCGCGGGCCGGGGCGACCGGGTGATCATCACCAGCGACGGCCAGGGCCTGCGCGAGCTGCTGGGTCACGACAACAGCCCCGCGCGGTGGTGGACGCTCGGCATCGTGGACGACTGAACACGCCGGCCGCCCGGCACGAACAAGGATGAACGAACACGACGACGCGAACGCATGGCCGAGATCGACCCACAACTCGTCGAGCAGATCACGCGGCAGGTGCTCGAGGCGCTGCGGCGCCGCTCGGCCGCGCCCGACACGACGCCGCCGGACCAGCGCGCCGCCGTTCACCCCCCCGCCGGCACGTGCACGGGCGATTACTCGAAGTTCGTCGAGCTGCGCCAACGCGGTCGGTCGCCGGGGATCGCCGCCCCGCCCGACAGCCCCCCACCGCTCGCGGCGGCGCAGGCCGAGCCCGCACC
>CAYSIX010000229.1:0-6325 GCA_964431205.1 uncultured Phycisphaeraceae bacterium | reverse complement strand
GTCGGCGTGCTTGCGCCCGATGATCAGGTGCGTGTACCCGAAGTTCTGGCGGTAGATCGCGTGCATCACCGCCTCCTTCGGCCCGCCGTAGAACATCTTGATGTCCAGGCCCAGCAGCAGCACGCGGTCCGTGATCGAACCGCCGACTTTTCTCCACAGCTCGGCGTCCTTGTCGCCCTCACCGAACTCGCCCGATTCGATCAGCTTCTCGTACGTCTGCATCCGCACCTCGGCCGAGACGTCGTCGCTCTTGGTCTCGCCGACCAGCGGGTTCAGCACGGCGCCGGCGTTGTGCCCGCGGCGGAGCAGCTCCTCCAGGCCGTACAGCAACGCGTACTCGTGGGCCCGGTGCAGCGGGTTGCGCGTCTGGAACGCGACCGCCGCGTCCCAGCCCTTGTCCGCGACGATCTGCCGCGTCTCGGCCGGCGGCTTGACATACTGCCCGAAGTGCGGGTTCGTCGGCTGCGGCATCGCCTCAAGCTCACCGCCGACCAGGTGCGTCTTGTCCCCATCGTTCTTGAGCACCATGTCCGCGCCGGGGTGGTCGGTGCGGTCGGTGCCGTAGACGCTCTGAATGTAGCGCGGCTTGTCCCACTCGAAGACGTCCTGCACGTCGAGGACGGCCACCGCCTCGCCACGCGGGTCCGTCAGCGCGACCTTCTGGCCCGGCTTGAGCGACCCGGCCTGCTCGGCGGTCACCGGCAGCGACAGCGGGATCGTCCACGCGAGCTTGCGGCCCTCGTGCTCGAGCACGGCCTCGTCCAGCACCCGGTCGTACACCGGTCGGGTCATGAACCCCGTCAACGGGCTGAGCGTCCCGTCGGCGATGCGATAGACCGTGGACAGGTCCGCGGCGCTGACGGGGACGGCGGGCAGCTCGGCGGCGCGGGCCTTGAGACCGGCCGGGTCTTGCGTCGTCCGGTCCACGAGGGTTCCGCCATGGGGTGGGATCAGCCAGCGCCGGGTCATGTGCTACGCCTCCAAAGGGGAAAAACAGGCTCCGATTGCGGGACGGCGGATCGTAGTGGACCGCCCCGAGGCCCGCAAATGGAATTGTTTGGCCGGTCAAACGGTCCTATGCTCAGATGATCACGCGTTTCTGTCACCCGGCCGGGGGATCGGACCGCCCGACGGCCCGGCGACGCGGACGGACGCGCTGACTGTGGAGCCAACCATGCAGCCAACCATGCGACGAAGCCTCAACGTGATCGCGGGCCTCTCGGCGGGCCTGCTCGTGATTCTCAGCGGCCGAGCGACGGCGGCGACCCCGCCCGGCGACCGCCTCCACGACGAGGTCCACCAGGCCTACCAGCAGACCCGCCAGTACCAGGCCACGCTCCGCTTCGCCGTCGAGCAGCCCAGCGGCCGCTGGACCGTCACCCAGGAGGGCGAGTTCTCGATCGCCTTCGACCGCGACGCCTCGGCCCTGAAGGTCGACGGGCCGGACTTCCGCCTCGTGACCCGGGGCGACACCCTGCGGCTGAACAGCGGGCAGATCCCCGACAACCACCTCGAGCTGGACGCCCCCGAGCCGCTGACGTACGCGAACCTTCTGACGCGGGTGCCGGTGATGACCGACCCGCTGATGATCGACGTGGTGTTCCTGCTCTCGGACCGTCCGATCGGGACGATCAGCGACGGGGCGGCGTCCTCCGCCACGCCGTTGCCGCCGGAAGAGGACGATGCGCAGCAGCGCCCGCGCCTGCGCCTGGACACCGTCGATGGGGTCATGACGCTGTACATCGACCCGCAGACACGCCTGGTCAGCCGGGCCGTTGAGGAGATCGACGCGTCGAAGATCGGCGGCGAGGGCATCATCCGCATCCTTTACGACTACGACGTGACCGCGCACAACGCGGCCCTCGACGCCGACGCGTTCGCGTTCGACACGACCAACTCGACGGCCCACGCCAGCTTCGAGTCGCTGGTGAGCTCGGTCGGCGGGGGCGCGGGGGGTGGCGGGGCCGGCTCGGGCCACCCGCTGGAGGGCGAAGCGGCTCCGGCGATCGAGACGCGGACGGCCTCGGGCCAGGCGTTCGACCTGGACGCCGTGGAGGCCGAGGTCGTGGTGCTCGACTTCTGGGCGACGTGGTGCCCGCCGTGCCGCGAGGGCCTGCCCGAGCTCGAGAAGGTCGCGGCGTGGGCCGAGGCCGAGTCGAAGCCGGTCGCGGTCTACACGGTGAACGTGGGCGAGACGGTCGAGGACGTCCGCGCGTTCTGGGAGGCGAACGGGCTGACGATGCCGGTGCTGATGGATGAAGACGTGAGCATCGCGACGGCGTACGGTGCCAGCAGTATTCCACAGACCGTGCTGATCCGCGACGGGGTGGTGGAGAAGGTGCACGTGGGCTTCGCCCCGGGCATGAGCGACCACCTCAAGGCCGACATCGAGCAGATGCTGGCCAAGACCCCCCAATAGCCGGTGCACTGGTCGGCACGTGGGCGGGCCGGTTGCGTTCCGGGGACCAGATGGCGGCGGCGATCGGCCCCGGGTCGGTCGGCGGCGTCCCCTCTTTGAACTTCCGCGGCAGTTGCCTATTCTCTGGGTTCTGGCCCGGACGTGGACGCGTCCCCTCGCCGGTTCGCCCGGGCCTGGGGTGCGACGCCTATGGCCCAGATCAGCTACGACGGCCAGAGCTTCACGGTCGAGGGACGCCGCCTCTGGCTGGTCAGCGGCGCCATCCACTACACGCGCACGCCCCGTGACCTGTGGCGGCAACGCCTGCGCGCCGCACGACAGGCCGGCCTCAACTGCATCGACACCTACGTCTTCTGGAACGCCCACGAGCCCGCCCCCGGCCGGTTCGACTTCGACGGCGACCTCGACCTGCGCCGGTTCATCGAGATGGTCGGCGAGGAGGGCATGTTCTGCATCCTCCGCCCCGGCCCGTACGTCTGCGCCGAGTGGGACTTCGGCGGCCTGCCCCCGTGGCTGCTCAAGCGGCCGGGCATCCGCCTGCGGCAGGGCGACCCCGCGTTCCTCGAAGCCTGCGCCCGGTACCTCGCCGAGGTGATGCGACAGATCGCGCCGCTGCAGGTTACCCGACTCGAGCTGCGCACCGGCCGACGCGAAGGCCCCGCCGACGCCTCGCCCGCCGGCGGGACCGTCCGCGACTACCACGAGCTGCTGACCTCGCTCGGCCTGAACACGTCGAACGCCCACAGCCGCGCCGCCGATCGAGCTCGCCGCGGCGGGCCCGTCCTGCTCACCCAGCTCGAGAACGAGTGGTTCTGCCACCACCCCGACGCCGCGGCGAACTACCTCGGCGAGCTGATGCGCTACCTGCGCGAGAACGGCTGCGAGACGCCGCTGATTTCCTGCAACAACCTCTGGCAGCGCGTCGACGGCACGATCGACGCCTGGAACGCCTCGCGACACCTGGCCACCGACCTGCGCCAGCTCCGCACGGTGCAACCCGAGGCGCCCCGCCTGGTCAGCGAGTACTGGACCGGCTGGTTCGACCACTGGGGCGGCGAGCACCACCGCGCCGTCGACGCCGACACGCACCTGGCCCGACTCGCCGAGATCCTCGCCGCCGGCGCCCAGTACAACCTCTACATGTTCCACGGCGGAACCCACTTCGGCTTCACCGGCGGACGCACCGTCACGCGGCGCGACGCGTTCATCACCACCAGCTACGACTACGACGCGCCGCTGCGCGAGGCCGGCGGCCGCGGACGCAAGTACGCCGCGACCAAACGCATCAGCGTCTTCGCCAGCCAGTTCGCCCACGTGCTGGCCAACCTCGAACCGGATCACCCTCACGCCGCCGTCGCCCCCGACGGGCCCGACCATCCCATCAGCGTCGTCCACCTCACCGGCCACCAGGGCGACGCCGTCTTCCTGCTCCGCGGCGAACGCGACCGCGCCGCCGACACACGCATCATGCTCCCCAACGGCCTGTCGCTGCCCGTTCACTTTGACGGCGACCGCGCCGCCTGGCTCCTGCTCGACGCCAACCTCCACGGCGTCGCCACCCTCGACTACGCCAACCTCCGGCCCTGGGCCCTGATCCATCGCCGCCTGCTCGTGCTCTTCGGCCCGCCCGGCACCGAAGCCCTGGCCTCGATCGACGAGACGCCCCTGCGCGCCACCGTCCCCTCCGGCGCCAAGCCACGCGTCGAGACCGTCGGCGACCTGAGCGTCGCCATCCTCAGCACCGAGCAGGTCGACGCCGCTTACCTCACCCCGGACGGCCTGGTCGTCGGCATCGACGGCTTCGACGACGACGGCCAGCCCGTCCCGCTCAAGGGCTGGTTCACGCGCTATCACGTCGGCCTCGACGGTGACGTGACGGGCGTGAGCCAGCGCGCCCCGCGCAAGCCGACCGCCCCGAAGCTCGGGCCGTGGCGCTGCGCCCCCGATCCCGCCCTCGACCCCGACGCCGAGTACCGCTCGCTCGACGGCCCCGCGTCGTTCGAGCAACTGGACAACCCCGACGCCTACGGCTGGTACCGCATCGAGCTCAGGCAGCGCGCCCGCGGCCGCCTCCTCATCCCCCACGCCGCCGACCGCCTGCACCTCTACGCCGACGGCAAGCTCCTGGCCCTGGTCGGCGAGGGACCCGGCGCTCAGGCCGGTCCCGTCAGTCTTTCGCTGCCCGACACGCTCACCGTCCTCGCCGATCAGCTCGGCCGGTTCAACTACGGCCAACGCCTCGGCGAGCGCACCGGCCTGTTCGGCGACCTCTGCACCGTCCGCCAGCTCCGCCTGCCCAAGCCGCGCGTCGTCGAGTGCGAATCCGCCGACCCGTTCGCGCTCAGCGCCTTCGTCCCCGGCCAGCGCCTCGGCCCGCCACGCCCCGCCGACGCCCTGGCCTGGACCATCAAACCCGCGGGACGCAAGCCCGTCGTCCTCGAGATCGACGGCCTCGAAACGCCCGGCGTGCTGACCGTCAACGGCGAACCGCTGGCCATCTACGGCGGCGAGCAGTCCGCACGCTACGCCCGCATCGTGCTCACCCCCGGCCAAGGCGGCTTCACCGGCGGGAAGAACAACGTCCGCCTCGTCCTGTATCGCCCGTACGACCCCGCCCTCCGCGCCGACCGCTTCGTCCGCGCCTGGCAGGTCACCGGCATCGTCAGCGACGGCGCCGCCTGGGCCTTCCGCCGCTGGCAGACGCCCGAGCCCGACCGCTTCACCGAGCTGCCCACCCGCACCGCCTCGCGGCCGACCTGGTTCATCAGCGCGTTCGAGGTCGCCGACGCGCGCGTGCCGCTGTGGCTCGAACCCCGCGGCATGAGCAAGGGCCACGTGTTCCTGAACGGCCGCAACGTCGGGCGCTACTTCGTCTCGATCCGCACGGGTCAGGCGGTCCCGCCGCAGCAGCGCTACTACCTGCCCGAACCTTGGCTGCGCACCGACGCGCCCAACGAGCTGACGCTCTTCGACGAGCACGGCCGCGACCCGTCCCGCTGCCGGCTCGTCTACGATCCGATGGGCCCGTACGGCGAGTGACGGATACCGGCTCTCCGCGTCACCGGCGCCAAGGTGAGTGCCGCCACGTCTGCGTCAGGCGCGACAGCGCGGGAGGACCCGATGGCCAACACGACCGCCCGAGCCGACGTTCCCACGACGGCGACGCATTCATCTGCGTCCGTCGGCAAGGGCCTGCTTCTTGTCGCCGTCACGGTCGGGCCGTTCGCGGCCATGACCCTGTTGGCGGTTTGGTTGCACTCCACGTGGATGTCGGACATTGCCGTCGCGATTCTCGTCGAGGCGGCGTTGCTGCTTGGCCTGCTGGTCGTGGTCGCCTGGCCGTGCTGGTTCGGGCCGTGGCGCGCCGCGGGCCGAGAGCGCACGCTCCGAGCAGGAGCCGCCAGCTCCCGCCGACAACTGCGCGCCTCGCGCGTCATGGCGTTCGCGCCCTTCATCGTGATGACGCTCGCTTTGCTGACGATGATGGTGGCCGCGGTGGTCGCATCCGCCGGGCGAGGCGTGAGCGACGGATTTCATCTCTTGCCGTGGCTGGTCTTCGTCAACGCACCGCTGCTGGGCGCCGCCCTGCCGGCCGGGATGATCGCCCTGTGGCTGCTGCCGAAGCTCGAACGCCGCCTGCGCGAGACCGCCCGGCGCTGCGAGCTGTGCTTCGGGTGCGGCTACTCTTTCCACGGCCTCGAATCCGATCGCTGCCCCGAGTGCGGCACGCCAACCGAAACCGGGGAAGTGGACACCGACGAACACTGATGGACACGGATTGATGCCGAGTGACACGAAGGGCGAGGCCGGGCATCGGAGATCGAGCGCGACCGACGAGGGCGTAGCGCGACCTAAGAATGTGTGTGAGAAGCCTCGCTTGAGCCGATGAGAGAAGTATGGCAAGGA
>CAYSIX010000228.1:0-6370 GCA_964431205.1 uncultured Phycisphaeraceae bacterium | reverse complement strand
CCCGATCTTTACCCACGATCGCGACGGTCGCGTTATCGCCAACGTGTTTCGCTTCAACGCGTGGGGCGACAAATACAGCGGCTTCGAGCGGGACCGAGCCGTGGCCACGCGCATCGCCGAGGGGCTCGGACTGCCGGTCCGCCGGCACGATTTCGTGCTCGAGGGCGGCGCGATCGACGCCGACGGCCGCGGCACGCTGTTGACCACCGAGCAGTGCCTGCTCAATCCCAACCGCAACCCCGGGTTCTACCGCGCACGGATCGAGCAAGCGCTGAGCGAGGCGCTCGGCGCGTCGCGCGTCATCTGGCTGCGCGGCGGGATCAGCGGCGACGACACCGACGGGCACGTGGACGACGTGGCCCGCTTTCTCGCGCCGGGGCTCGTCGCCGCGGCGATCGCGCCCACCGATCACCCCGACCACGCGATGCTCGAACGCAATCTAAGCGTGCTGCGGGAAGCGCGCGACGTCACGGGTCAGCCGTTCGAGCTGCTGGAGCTGTCCCTGCCCGACCCGATGCCTTTCACGTACCCGGCCGAGGACGAGGGCCGCGCGGGGCGAACGATCCTGCCGGCGACGTACGTCAACTTCCTGATCTGCAACGGGACGCTGTTCGTGCCCGTGTTCGGGCAGCGGCGGGACGACGAGGCGCTGCGCCGGCTCGACGACGCGATGCCTCATCACCGGATCGAGCCGATCCGGGCCGAGCACCTGGTCGTGGGCAGCGGGACGCTGCACTGCCTGTCGATGCAGCAGCCCCGGCCGCGCAGCGGCACGCCGTGAAGCACCTCACATCCCGGTCATCGCCCCGCCATGCGCCGCCTACCGTGACGCCGAATAGATCACCGGGTTCAGCGGCGTGTCGATCACCTCGCCGACCTTCGCGCCCGGGCACCACACTTCCCAGTCCTTGCGCTGGTTGGCGTTGTCCGGCTCCTTGAGGGTCATGTGCTCGTCCATGTAAATGATCGTCATCACGCGGCGAGGCTGATCGGTGTGGTTCGGCCCGGCGCGGTGGAATGTCCAGCCCAGGTGGAAGCTGACCTCGCCGAGCTCGAACGGGCCTTCATCGATGGGAAAGTCGGCTTCCTTGAGCGCGGCCTGGATCTTCCGCTCGCTCTCGTCGCTGATCGGCAGGTCCCGGCCGTACGTGAGCGTGTGGCTGCCGACGGCGAACGCCAGCGGGCCCATCTCGCGGGGCGTCTCCTGAAGCGGGACCCACGCGGTCACGCAGCGGTCGGTCGCCAGAGGCCAGTACTGCTGGTCGGCGTGCCAGGGGGTGAACCCGCCGCCCGGCTCCTTGTACAGCGCCTGGTCGTGGTACATCCGCACGCCGCTGACGCGCATCAGCTCCGCCGCAATCCGCGCCAACCGCTTGCCGAAACAGAATTCCCGCACCGCCTCATCCTCACGCCAGAGGTTCGCCACCTGGATGAACGCCTTCTGGTACGTCGTCCGCTGTTCCATCGGGACGTCTTTGAGCTTGTTGCGCACCAGGGTGCCCTCGGTGATCGGAGCGGCGTAGTGCTCGATCGCCTCGGGGGATAGCGCCGCCTTGAGCTTGATGAAGCCCTCGCGGTTGAAGCGGTCGACCTGCTCGCGGGTCAGGTGGTAGGGCGAGTCGATGTCGATCGCGGCGGTCGTGGGCATACGCAGGCTTTCCTTGGGACGGTTGCGGTGGACAGCTCAAAGTGGTTGATTGTGGGCGATCAGCGACGCGGTGTCTGCGCGGTTGGGGGCCGAATATGGTATGATTTTGCCTCTAATCTCGGGGTCTGAGCGGAAGATCGCGGAAAAAGGTACCGAAACGTGAAGCCGCTGATCGAAAAGATTGACCCGCCGGGCAACCAGTGCTTCGCGTGCCGATGGCGGCGGGATCCGCGATTCGACTTCTCGTGGCACTACCATCCCGAGCTGGAGCTGACGTGGATCGCGCGCAGCCGCGGTCGGCGGTACGTCGGCGACCACATCGAAGACTACCGCGACGGCGACCTGATCCTGCTGGGGCCGAACCTGCCGCACACCTGGGCGTCGGCGGCAGACGTGACCGGCGGACGCATCCGACGCCACGAGGCCGTGATCGTGCAGTTCCGTGAAGACTTCCTGGGCGAGACGTTCTTCGAGCACGCCGAGACACGCGCGATCGGCCGGCTGTTCGACCGGGCGATCCGCGGGTTGAAGTTCGGCCCGCGGACCGCCGAGACCGTCACCGAGGCGATGCGCCGGCTGCCGGGTCTCGAGGGACCGGCGCGCCTGATCGCGCTGCTGCAGATCCTTGCCCGCCTCGCCGCCGCCCGCGACGTCACACCGCTGGCCAGCGAGGGATTCCTCGCCCAGCCCACCGCGACCGACAGCGAGCGCATCGACCGCGTCTGCCAGTACGTCCACCGTCACCTGGCCGAACCGTTTTCCCAGACCGACGCCGCCGCCGTCGCGCACCTGAGCCCCGCCGCCTTCAGCCGGTTTTTCAAGCGCGCCACCGGCCGAACGTTCGTCGCCTACGTCAACGATCTGCGCGTCGGCGAGGCCTGCCGCCTGCTCATGGAGTCCGACCGCTCCATCGCCGAGGTCTGCTTCGACGTCGGCTTCTCGAGCCTGTCCAACTTCAACCGCCGGTTCCGACAGCTCAAGGGCATGACGCCCCGAGATTACCGCCGCCAGTTCCACTGACGCCCCAGGCCCCACAGCGCCAGGCCGCACCACGCCAGCGCCGCGGTCGGCTCCGGGACCGTCGTCACCCCGCTCGCCGTGCCGAATCCGAAGTTCGTCTGCCAGATCCCCAGGTCGAACGCGTCCACGTCCCCGTCACCGTCGGCGTCGCCATCCTCCAGCCGCGCCGCCGAGGCGGTCCCGAACCCGCTCTGCCAGATCCCCAGGTCGAACGCGTCCACGTCCCCGTCCGTGTCGAAGTCGCCCGGCACCACGACCGCGTAATCCTCTGGCCCGTGCAGCACCCCCCCGGTCACGTCCCGCAACGCCAGCCGGATCGTCTGTGACGTCGTCGCGATCCAGGCGCTCTGATCCGTCCAAACCCCGCCGCTCTCAGCCTCGTCCGAACGCTCATCCGCGATCGTGTTGTCCGCCCCGCCGATACTCCATTGAACGTGGTCGGCGAGGTTGGCACCGATCGCGAACCCGGAGTTCATGTAGAGGCCCGCCGAGAACACATCGTTGGTGAAGGGCCCGGCGAAGCCGCCGAGCTCCGAGACGTTGATCCGATCGTCGTTCGGATCATTGCCGGCATCGTTGGCCAGATGGATGAAAAAGGACTCGCCCGGATCGATCGACACGCCGTTGAGCGCGTTGGTCCGCGTGTATCGGCGGAACTCGTTGTTGTCGTGCGTGCAGAACCGCCACCCGGCGAGGCTTTGTGCGTCTTCGCCGAAGTTGAACAGCTCGACGGTCTGGCCGCGAAAGTCAACCGTGCGCATCTGGACGTCGCGCGGCGCCGCCGAGACCGGCGATGCCTGCGCCAGCAGCATCACCATCGCCACGATCACCAGCGGTCCGATCCCTTTGTGAAGCGGGCATCGACCGCGTCCGGGGGACCAGAACTCGCTCACGACGACCTCCCGTGCAGGGCGTTTCATCAGAGACCCGGGCGTCCGCAAATGCGCGCAAGGGCAGCTGGGCGTTCACCGTTGAACGCGTCGCCACCCCGTCGCGCATCTTCCCATTGGTTCATGTCCCACCGCGTCCGCGATCTTGCACGCCGCCGCTCACATCGCCGAGGATTTGTGGGCCGTGTGGTCGGTCGGGCGCATGAATCGCCGCAGGTCCAGCGAACGGAAGTAGTCGATCGTCTGGGCCAGGCCCTCGCGGAGCGGGACCCTGGGCGACCAGTCCAGGCGCTGCTTGGCCAGGGCGATGTCCGGCTGGCGCTGGGTGGGGTCGTCGGCGGGCAGGGGCAGATGCCGAAGCTGGCTTTTCGAGCCGGTCAGCTCGATGACCTGCTCGGCGAGCTGCTTGATCGTGAACTCGTCGGGGTTGCCGAGATTGACCGGCCCGACGAAGTCGTCTGGACCGTTCATCATGGCCAGGAAGCCGTCGATCAGGTCGTCGACGAAGCAGAAGCTGCGCGTCTGCGACCCATCGCCGTAGATGGTGATGTCCTCGCCGTGCAGGGCCTGGAGGATGAAGTTGGAGACGACGCGGCCGTCGTAGGGATGCATGCGCGGGCCGTAGGTGTTGAAGATGCGCACCACGCGGATGTTGACCCTGTTGGAGCGGTGGTAGTCGAAGAAGAGCGTCTCGGCGGCGCGTTTGCCCTCGTCGTAGCAGGCGCGGACGCCGATCGGGTTGACGTTGCCGCGATACCTCTCCGGTTGCGGGTGGACGGTCGGGTCGCCGTACACCTCGCTGGTCGAGGCCTGGAAGACCTTGGCGCGGCATCGCTTGGCCATGCCCAGGACGTTGATGGCCCCGAGGACGGAGACCTTCATGGTCTTGATCGGGTTGTACTGGTAGTGGACGGGGCTGGCGGGGCAGGCGAGGTTGTAGATCTCGTCGACCTCGAGCCAGATCTCGCGGGTGATGTCGTGGCGGATGAACTCGAAGTTGGGTTTCTCGAGCAGGTGCGCGATGTTCTGCTTCTGGCTGGTGAAGAGGTTGTCGAGACAGATGACGTCGTGGCCCTGCTCGACGAGGCGGTCGCAGAGGTGCGAGCCGAGGAAGCCGGCGCCGCCGGTGACGAGGATGCGTTGCAGCTCAGGCATGGGATGAAACCGCAGATGACGCTGATGGCGCCGATGAGGAAGACACCACGCGTCGGAACTGAAGCGACGGCGTGCCGAAGTTCAGCAACAACCCGATGGACAAGCCGGTGGCCTTGAGGTAATTGATGACCTGATCCAGCTCGACGTCCGTGAGGCCCTTGATCGCCTTCGTCTCCACCAGAATTCTTGCATAGCAGATGAAATCAGCCTTGTAGTCGGCGTTCAGTTGAACCCCCTTGTAATAGGTGGGCAAGGATAATTCACGATCGAACTCGATGCCTCGCTGAGTCAGCTCGACGGCAAGCGCCTCCTGATACACCCGCTCCAGAAAACCCGAACCCAGTCGTGTATGCACCTCCATGGCCGCACCGATGATCGCATGGGTCTGTGGGTCGCGGTCGCGCATCGCCGCCTCTCCATCTGCGCCATCGGCGAAATCTGCGGTCACCCCGACGCCGGCTCGAAACGGGCCCCGCGTTCGACGTCGCACGCCACGAGCTGGCCCACCGCGAAGTCCTGCGGCTTCTGCGCCGGCATGAGCGTGCAGACGAACGGCACGCCGCACTGGATGAACAGGCGGCGGGTCTCGGGGTCGCCGCCGATCACCCGGCCCTGGATCCGCCGCGGCCGGCCGTACACCGGCTCGATGTACCGGCCGCCCGTGTGCACCACGTCCACCCGCTTGGCCCGCCCCTGCACCGTGCCCGTGATCCGCTGGCCCGGCTCGGCCGCCGGCGCCGCGTCCACCGCCAGGTGCAGCCGATAGCTCGTCCCCGGCACCTCCAGCACGATCATCCCGTCCCGGACCTCGGCCAGCCGACCCGTCGCGGTCGGCAACGATACGGCGGTCTGCGTCATGCCTCGCTCCTTGTGCCTCAGACCCCTGCACTCGCCCCGTGCAGCGAATAACATAGCGGGCCGCGGCCCGATGCGACAATCGCCGACCGGCCACGCCGCCGCCGAACCGGCCGATCCCGCTCGACGCCGCCCCGACCCTGCCACCCCGAGACCATGCCCGTGTCCGCTGAACGCCGGATCAACAAGCAGTTCTGCACGGATAAGCTGCGCGTGGACTACGCCCACGTCGGCCTGTTCGACGCCCGCGAACGACGCCTCTGGATCGCGCGCAAACGCTGGGGCGTCACCCCCGTCCGCGTCAGCCACGCCAAGCTGCTCGTCGGCGGCACCCAGGACACCTCCACCGCCGAGAAGGACCGCTTCATCTGCTACTGGTTCCACACGCCCGGCACCGGCGAGGGCTATGTCCACGGCTACCCCATCGAGTGGAACGAGGGACACCTGCTCATCCGCCTCGACCCCAACTGGAACTACCTGACCCGGCAGTTCATCCCCAACGCCGACGCCCGCCGCATCGAGAAGAACATCGAGCAGCAGTTCGAGTGGGGGCGCCAGATCTTCGAAGCCTACGCCAGCCGCGGCACACCGTTTCCCATCAGTTACCACATGGTCGGGCCCCGCGCCGCCGACTCGATGTTCTACGTCCAGCGCGTCGAGGCGTCTCGCTGAATGTGCTTCTGGACGCCGGGTCATGGCCGCGCAGCGGCCTTGGCCCGGATCGCTCACCCCCGCGCGTACACCCCTCACCGCTTGCCCAGCACGAACCCCATCGTCGGCAGCTCACGGTCCAGCAGCGCCC
>CAYSIX010000227.1:2934-6376 GCA_964431205.1 uncultured Phycisphaeraceae bacterium | reverse complement strand
GCCTGATCGCGATGCCGGCGTTGATCGTCTGCGCCCTGCTGGTGCTGCTGCGTGTGCTGACCCTGCCGGCGTACGAGGGGCGATCGGTCCTGGACGGCCTGGGCTTCATGTGGAACCCGCGGGGCGGGGATGAGGAGTTCTGGGCCGGCTTCATCAGCTCGCTGATGCGCCCGGAGATGTGGCTGGCCGCGACCGGGCAGATCTTCTTCTCCCTGTCGGTCGGGTTCGGCATCATCATCACCTACTCCAGCTACCTGAAGCCGGACGACGACATCGCGCTCAGCGCGCTGTCGGCGTCGGCGGGCAACGAGTTTTGCGAGGTGGCCCTGGGCGGGATGATCATCATCCCCGCCGCGTTCATCTTCCTGGGCGCCGCGGCGGTGACCGCCGTCGCCGGTTCCTCGTTCAACCTCGGCTTCCAGACGCTGCCGATGGTCTTCGAGTTCATGCCGATGGGCTACATGGTCGGTTTCCTCTTCTTCTTCCTGCTCTTTCTCGCGGCGGTGACCAGCTCGCTCTCGATGCTTCAGCCGGCGATCGCGCTGCTCGAAGAGGGCCTGGGCGTGAACCGCCGCGCGTCCGTGTCGATCCTGGGGTTCATCACGCTCTGCGGCACGGGCTTCGTCCTCTACTTCTCACAGGGCACGCTGGCCCTGGGGACGTTTGACTTCTGGGTCGGCACGTTCTTCATCTACGTGCTCGCCCTGTTCCAGACCATCCTGTTCGGCTGGGTGCTGGGCCCGCAGCGGGGCATGGCCGAGCTGGACCGTGGCGCCGAGCTCCGCGTGCCGCGGATCGTCGGCTTCGTGCTGAGGTGGATCGCGCCGCCCTATCTCGGGGTCATCTTCATCGCGTTCCTCTGGGGCGAGTTCCGCAAGGGCGAGGACAGCATGTTCGCGCGCATCTTCCGTGACGTGACCGTCGGCATGTCCGTGGGCTTCATCGCGCTGGTCATCGGCTTCTTCCTGCTTATCATTGCCCAGTCGGTCAAGCGATGGAACCGCTACGAGCATCGGCAGCAGGAGGTGCGGATATGAGCGTCTGGCTCGTCGCTCAGGGCCTGACCCTCGGCGGGTGGATCACGATGATCCTGTCGGTGGGGTTCGTCACGGGCCTGCTGGCGTGGTGCATCTCGCGGGTGCTGCGCAAGCCCGAGGCGGCCAATCACATGCACAGCCAGCTCGACATCGACCCGGGTGACCGAGACACCTGACACGCGGCCGATCGCCGCCGGCATTGGCTGAACGAGACAGGTGAACGATAAAAGCGGGCGAGGGGTTCAGTTCTGCGAGGCCGAGGCGCTGGCCTCGACCGGCGCGTCGTCGTTCTCGTTCTCATTCTCGTTTGGCCCGTCGGCGGCGGCGTTGGAGCGCGGCTCGGCGGCGTCGAGCCGGGCCTGCAGGTCGCTGAGCCCGAGGCACTCGAACGTGTTGCGCTCGACGATCGAGCGGAGCTGCTCCCGCGGGATGCTGGGCAGTTGTGTGCCCTGGACGATCGAGTTGATCGAGTAGATGGTGCGGATGGCGCGCTCGGGGGTGCAGAAGGGGAAGTTGCTGCCGAAGATGATCTGGTCGATCACCTGCTGCTGGTAGGCCTGGAGCAGGGCGGTGTAGAGCTGCCACTGGCTGAGGATCAGGTCGGCCAGGCCGGCGTAGACCGTCGGGTGTTTTCGCAGGAGGGTCAGGCCCTGCTCGACCCAGGGGTGGCCGAAGGAGCTGATCACGATACGGAGGTTGGGGAAGGTGCGGGCGACCTCGTCGAGCAGGTAGGGCTGGGCGAACTCGAACATGGCCTCGCGTGCCAGGGCGATGCCGGCGTCGAAGAACACGGGCACGCCGCGGGCCTCGCAGGCCTCGTAGAGGGCCATCGCGCGGGTGTCGGTGGGGTGGCAGCCCTGGGCGGCGGGGCTGACGGTGACGCCGACGAGCCCGGCCTCGAGGGCCTGCTCGAGGCGTTGGACGGCGCGGCCGGCGGTCGGGTCGATGCCGGCGAAGCCGACGTATCGGCGCGGCTGCTGGGCGACGCGGGCGGCGACGTCGTCGATGCCGATGTGGGCCTCGAGGAGCTGACTCTCGAAGCCGAGGATGATCGCGGCGTCGACGGCCTCCATGGCGACGTCGTGGGCGTCGGTGGTGGCGTCGGGTCGGGTCCAGGGCTCGGGCAGGCGGCGGCGCAGGGCCTCGGCGACGCGGCCGAGCTGCTCGGCCTGCCGCCAGATCCGGGTGTGAGCATCAATAATCATGGTGTGAGCTTCCGCGGGGCGGAGCAGGGGGTTGCCGACACGAGACACATGGTAGCCCCGGCGGGGGCTCGAGCCAATGCCGCCGGACGCCCAGGGGCGCTCGCGCGCGCTTCGGGGTCGCGGCTCTCGGATGGCGGCGGGCGGCTGAGTCATGGCGTTGCGGCTGAGCCCGCGGGCGGCTCAGCAGGGTTCAGCCGGCGGCCTGACGGTCGTAGTCCGACGCCGAGAGCAACTGCTCGAGCTGCTCGGGGTCGTCCGGTCGGACCTTGATCATCCAGCCGCGGTCGTAGGGGTCCTCGTTGATCAGGGCCGGGTTGTCGATCACCTCGCGGTTCACGTCCACGACCTCGCCGTCGATCCCGGCGTACAGCTCGCTGGTGGCCTTGACCGACTCGATCTCGCCGAACGACTCACCCTTGCGGATCGGGCCCGATTCGTTCGTGATCTCGAGGTAGGTGATGTCGGTCAGCTCGTCCACGGCGTGCTGGCTGATGCCGATCACCACCAGCCCGTCCTCAGGCTTGTGCCACTCGTGCGAATCCAGGTACCGTCGGTCTTCAGGGCTTGCCACTCGTATGCATCTCCTTGACTGTTCGCGAACGGTCATCTTATGGATTCAGGCAACCCGGGACAAAGACCCGGCCCGATGCGCCTGCCCCGGCACGCCGGATCGCTCGGGGCGTCGGGTTGACCCGATCCGGCGGCGGGGCAAAGATCAGGCGGTGTTTCCCGCCCGGACCGCCGGCATCGTCGCCCTGATGGCCTGTTTTCTCGCCGACGCGTCGCCGGCGGCGGATCGAGCGGTCGTGGAGCGGGTGACCACCGCGGTGCCGTTTCCGCGGGGCCTGGCGGTGGTGGACGGCGAGCTGTACGTGCTCTGCCGCGGCCGGGTGCGGGGCGCCGGGGGCGTGACGGCGGAGGTCGAGGATCAGGCGGGCACGATCTACCGCGTGGACATGACCGTCAGTGAGCCGCTGGACCGCACGCCCAGCGACCGCGTGCGGAACAACGGCACGCCACTGGCCCGGCCCACCGACCCGCCCTTCCGGCTCTGGGACCGCTCGCTCGACCCGCCCGAGCGAGACCGCTGGACCGATCGACCCTACTGCACGCTGCGATATCACGAACCGACCCGCAGCTTCTACCTCTGCGCCTTCTCGGGGATCGACAAGCCGCTGACACCGGACGACCGGGTCGCGT
>CAYSIX010000227.1:0-2924 GCA_964431205.1 uncultured Phycisphaeraceae bacterium | reverse complement strand
CTGAGGTACGACCTGCGCACGCAAAAATGGTACGAGGTCGAGCGGCACCACCCCGAGGCCGGCGGCACCTACCCGCACCACGACCCGGCGCACCACGATCCGCCGCACGGCTGGCTCAACGGTCCCGACAACTGCCTGCCCCTGGGCGAGTCCCTCTACGCCGTCGCCAAGGACAACAGCCTGCTGGTGCGGTACGACCTCTCGTCGCTCGTGGCCGACCCGGAAGCGGGCCACCCGCCCGGCGAGGTCGTGTTCGACCACCGCGTCTTTGTCCGACGGGGCGACGGGCCCGGCGGGATGCGCACCTTCTACGGGCACAGCGGCCTGGCGCATCACCGCGGCTGGCTCTACGTGGCGTACCGTACCTCCGGCGTGATCGTGCGCCTGCGCCTCGACGAGCGGCACCGGCCCCGAACGCCGACCGTCGTCGAGCTTGTCGCGCGGTTCGACCCGTACGACCCGCGCACCGGTGAGTCCGCGGACGTTACGGACATCGGCTTCGACGACCGCGGGCGGCTGTACGCCGTCTCGGCCAAGCCGGCACGCGTGTACCGATTCGTGCCCGACCCCGCCGCGCCGTTCGATGCCCGTTCCGGCGTGCCCGACCCCGCCGCGCCCTGGGCGGACCTGGCCGCGCTCACCGGCAATCGGCGCATGAAGAGCGAGAACCTGCTCTACCACGACGGTTGGCTGTACGTCACTTCCGGCGACGGGTACGGGTACCAGCAGGGCGCTGAAGGCACGGTGTACCGGCTTCGCGTGCGGGACTGAACACGCCGCGAAGGCCCAGGCGACGTCACACCGCCGCAAAGTCGCGTACGGCCGGGAACAGCTCGCCTTCCAGCGGATCGCCGGGTCGCAGCCCCAGCGGGTCGGTCACCACGTGGTGCTTGCCGTTGTAGGTCGTCGTCGCGTCGATGAAGATGATCACGTGCGCAACGCGGGGCTCGTCGGTGAGGTTGGGCGTGGCCATGTGAGCGCAACGGCCGTGGTGGAACGTGCAGTCCCCGGCGCGCAACGGCACGGTCACGCGCTCGGCGTATCGCAGGTCGGGGCAGATGGTGAACAGGCTCTCGGCGTCGCGCAGGTTCTGGACCGCCAGGTCGGTACGCCGATGCGACCCCGGCAGGAACGTCATGCACCCCCGCTCCACCGGCACGTCGCACAGGGCGATCCAGCAGGAGATGGGGTGCGTTGAGTTCTCGTGCGGCCAGTACGGCTGATCCTGATGGAACTCGGTGGCGACGTTGTTGTGGGGGCGTTTGATCAGGATCTGATCGTGCCAGAGGCGGAGCGGGACACCGGCGAGCCGCTCGGCGATCGCGGCGACGTTCGGGTGCAGGGTCAGGGCGGCCATCGTCTCGTCGTGCCGCCACGCGTTGACGTGTTGAGAGAAGACCCCCTTGTCGTGGCTCTGTGACGACTCGGCGCATGACAGCGCCGCTTCGCGGAAGCGGCCCACCTCGCCACGGTCGATGATCCCCCTGACCCTGGCGAACCCGTGGATGCGGTAATGCTCGATCGTCTCGGAATCGAGGTTGTCGACGGTCGTCCGGGTCTGTATCGCGGTCATCGGCGTCTCCTTTCGTTTCCGTGCGGCATCATCGCCGCGGACGCCGCCCCGCGTTAGCCTCTGATTGACACCTAATCGCACACGGTTGACATTCCGATCGGACGACCGATACTGCGACGATGCGCGTCCGTCGGTTGAGATGGCGGGAACTGCAGGCCACGGACGGCCTGATCTTCGTCAATCGCTACGTGCTGGACGGAGATCATCAACCGCACGATCATGACTTTTTCGAGCTGGCGCTGATCGCCGGCGGCAAGGGCACGCACCGCAGCATCCACGGCCAGAGCCGGCTGGCGAATGGCGACGCGATCTTTTTGCGGCCCGGGGCGTGGCACGCCTACGTCGCCTGCCGCCGTCTGGTGGTGCGGAACGTCTGCTTCGCACGCTCGCTCCTGGAGCGTGAGATGGCCTGGATCGCGACGGACGCGACGCTGGGGGCGCTGCTGCCGGCGTCGGACGAGGCGAGGCGTTGGCGGCTGACGCCGGCGGTGCGCCGGGAGGCCGCGGAACTGGTCGATCGGCTGACCGCGGTCCGGCCTGATCGCGAGCCCGCCGTGGCGATCGGCCTGTTGTTGCAACTGCTCGGTCGCATCGCCGGCGCCGTGGCTCCGGCCGGGTCGGCCGCGTCGTCACGCCCGACCCACCCCGCCGTCAGCCGGCTGATCCGAACGATCGAGCAGCGCCTCGCCGAGCCTTGGACCCTGGCCGACATGGCTCGGGAGGCGCGGTTGAACCCGAGCTACCTCGTCCGCGTGTACCGATCGCAGACCGGGCGCACGCCGATGGCCGACCTGCTGCGACGCCGCCTCGAACGCGCCGCGACGCTGTTGGCCGGCACGGACGCGCCGGTCGGCGACGTCGGCGCCCGCGTCGGTCTGGTCGACGCCAACTATTTCAGCCGGCGATTTACGCGGCACTTCGGCCGCACACCCACCAGTTTTCGCGCCGCCAACCGGCTTTCCGCCTGAGCTGCACACGCCTCGCCCTCGCGCCGCGGCGACGCATCGATAGTCGGCGTCGGACGGGCCGACCCGCCCGGCAGACTAAGCGGTACACGTCCCGCGCGCCTCAGTCCTGCTTCATCGCCTCGGCCAGGATGTGCGACGTGCTGGGTCGCATGATCCGCGGGTCCACCTGCTCGCCCTGTTGAAGCGTCGCCCGCACCTGCTTGCCCGAGATGAACACCGGCTTCTCGTCGGGGTGGTTCTCCATCAGGTCCACGCGGCCGAGGCTCTCGTAGAACGCGGCGAAGCCGACCTTCAGCGGCTGGATCTGCAGCTCGCCGTTGAGCCGGTCGAAGATCTCCTGCGCGTCGAAGTCGCCCCAGATCGCCGAGCCGTCGTGGAACGGC
>CAYSIX010000226.1:0-6397 GCA_964431205.1 uncultured Phycisphaeraceae bacterium | reverse complement strand
GACAGTCCAGCAGCGCCGCCAGGACCAAGCCGTTGAGATACTCGCCCCGGCTGGCGGCGTAGTCGGCCCCGGCGTCCGCCTTCGCCTCCTTCGCGATCTCCGCCTTGACTTCCTCCAGCGCCGGGTGCAGGTCCAGCCCCAGACCCAGCTCCGCCGCGATGTCCAGAAACCGGTCGGCGATGTGCGCGAACACGTCGTCAAACGGCAGCGACTGCTTCGCGTGCTCGTGGCACAGGTACAGCAGATCCGTGATCTTGTGGTCGTCCGCCCGACGCCTGCCAGGAGCCGAGGGCACCACGAACCGCCGGTCGGCCTCGGCCTCGATGATCCGCCGCACCTTGGCGATCTGGCCCGCGTCCGCCACCGAAGAGCCGCCGAACTTGCACACCTTCACGCCCATAGGAAGGCAGACTGTACCGTCTCGGCACCCCCGTCGCTACGGCCGACACAGCGAGTCACGTCCGCTCCCGCCCGACCTGCAAGCCGAGCCCTGAGCGGCAACAAAGGGCCGGATCCGGCCCTTCGCCCGGGCTCACCGCTCTCGGCTTCGCGACGACATCACACGCGCCGTGGCCCACGCGGACGCAAGGAGGGACCGGCCCTCGCACGCCTGGCCCGCCGGCGCTATACTGTCGGCCGGATGCCCGGGTGGCGGAACTGGCAGACGCGCCGCCTTGAGGTGGCGGTGGGAGTAAAATCCCTTGCAGGTTCGAATCCTGTCCCGGGCATTTTCCACTTGTACCGTTGGCCGATGCCGCTAGGGGCGGTACGTCTCGGTCGCTTCCGGCCGAACGCCACACCGCGAGCGATCTCCGCGCGTGTCAAGGCGTGACCCGAGGACAACCCGCGCCTTGCGGGGCTGGGCTCGTGCGCGTCGGGTGGTGCCCCGCTACATCTGGCCGCGAACGTTCACGGATCGGCTCGGATTTATGCCTATTCTTGGCCATGGACGCGGCGGCGGGGCGACGTGGCCGCGGGGCGTAGCGATTTGCCTGCCGGGCCTTGCCCGCCGGGCGGTCCGGTGCTATTCTGTAGGTCAAGATGACACGAACGACCGGAATTATCGAGATGATCGCCATTGACCCGCCGTGGAGGTAGGGCGCGATTCTCGATGCCGTGATCGAAGCATTCGCCACCCTGCCTCGCCGGCAGGGTTTTTTTGTTGGCGCGACCGAGTGTCCGACATGAGCGACGGGGCGCACGCGCCCGAAGCCGGAGCGACCGAGATGAGCACGACCCAGACGACCCGCGAGACGACGACCGACCCCGCCGCCGCGCCCGCCACGCCGGCCGCCCGGCGGATCGAGCTGTACGACACGACGCTGCGTGACGGCACGCAGGGCGAGGGGGTGAACCTGAGCCTGGTGGACAAGCTCAAGATCGCGCGCCTGCTCGACGAGCTGGGCTTCGACTACATCGAGGGCGGGTACCCGTTGTCGAACCCGAAGGACGTGGCGTTCTTCGAGCAGGTGCGGCAGCAGCCGCTGAAGCACGCGAAGGTCTGCGCGTTCGGCATGACGCGGCGCAAGGGGTACGCGGCGACCGACGACCCGGGGATGCGGGCGCTGCTGGCGGCGCGGACGCCGGTGATCACGATCGTCGGCAAGACGTGGGACCTGCACGTGGACGAGGTGCTGCGGGTCAGTCGGGACGAGAACCTGAAGATGATCGAGGAGTCGGTGGCGGTGTGCGCGGCGGCCGAGCACGTGGAAGAGGTGATCTACGACGCCGAGCATTTCTTCGACGGTTTCCGGTCGAACCCGGAGTATGCGCTGGAGACGATGCGGGCGGCGCTGGCGGGCGGGGCGAGGCGGCTGGTGTTGTGCGACACGAACGGCGGGTCGCTGCCGAAGTGGGTGGCGCAGGCGGTCCACGCCGTGCGCGACAAACTCAAGACTCAGGACTCAAGACTCGAAACCGTGCTGGGCATTCACACGCACAACGACGGCGGCCTCGCGGTGGCCAACAGCCTCGCGGCGGTCGAGGCCGGCTGCACGCACGTGCAGGGCACGATCAACGGCATCGGCGAGCGGTGCGGCAACGTGGACCTGACCACCGTCGCGGCGAACCTGGGCCTCAAGCTCGGGTACGACTGCCTGGCGCCGGGGGCGTTGCAGCGGCTGACTGAGCTGTCGCGATACGTGTACGAGCTGGCCAACCTGAACCTCGTGCCCGGCCAGCCGTTTGTCGGCCCCGGCGCGTTTGCGCACAAGGGCGGCATGCACGTCCACGCCGTGCAGCGCGTCGCGCACAGCTACGAGCACGTCGAGCCGGACCGGGTCGGCAACACCCGGCGCGTGCTGATCAGCGAGCTGTCCGGTGCCAGCAACATCTCCGCGACCCTGGGCCGGAAGTTCGACATCGAAAACAACCGCGAGCTCCAGCGGGCCGTGCTCGAGCGCGTGCAGGACCTCGAGCACCAGGGCTATCAGTTCGAGTCGGCGGTGGCGAGCTTCGAGCTGCTCGTGCACGACGTGCTGGGCACCCGGCCGCGGTTCTGGACGCTCGACCACTACCGCTGCGTGATCCTCAAGCGCGACGGCGACCCGCCCGCGACCGAGGCGACGATCAAGCTGCACGTCGGCGACGTGACCGAGCACCGCGTGGCCGAGGGCGACGGCCCGGTCAACGCCCTCGACGCCGCCCTGCGCAAGTGCGTCCGCGACCACTACCCGCAGCTCGCGTCGATCCACCTGACCGACTACAAGGTCCGCGTCGTGAACCCGACGGCCGAGTCCGCCGCGAAGGTGCGCGTCGTGATTGACTTCGCGGTCCGCGACGACGGCGGCGCGGGGCCGGTCGTGCAGCGGTTCAGCACGATCGGCGTGAACGAGAACATCGTCGACGCGAGCTGGCAGGCGATCACCGACGCGTTCGCGTATCACCTGATCGAGTGCGGGGCGAAACCCGTCGGAGCGTGAGGGGATGCGGACGCGCTCCCCGATCACGTCGCCGAGGCGTCGTCGCTCGCCGCCCCGGGCACCCGCAGTTTCGTGAGCACGTGCAGCCCGCGATCAAACAGCCACGCCGCGTACGCCGGGTAAAGTCCCAGGCGCGTGTCCGTCTGTTCGACCTCCAGGCCCAGCGCCGCGAAGGCGTCCCGCCACTGCCGCGGCGACCAGTAGTTGTACGTCAACGCCACCCCGTGCTGGCTGTTGCCGAACCAGTCCATGAACCGAAGCGTCGGCCCGGCGAGCACGCCCCGGCGCAGATGGTCCTTGACCACCACGCACGACCGCGCCACGCGGGCCGCCTCGGCCAGCAGCGCCGCCGGATCATCGGTGTGGTGCAGCACGTCGATGAACAGCACCGCGTCCACCGCGTCGTCCTCCAACGGCAACCGGTTGCCATCGAATTCCTGCACCGGGATCAGCGCTGACGGGCGAACCAGCACGTCCACGCCGCTGATCCGCACGTCCGGCCGGGCTCGCTGGATCAGGTGATCGATCTTGCCGTCGCCGCAGCCGACGTCGAGCACCGAAGCCCCACGCGGCAGCAGCGGGGCGATCCGCTCGGCCAGCACACGCGTCCGTCGGCTATGCACCACCGACTCGTGAAACCGTGCTCTCAGGGTCGTCGACGCGTTCATGATCTCATCCCGCCGGGCATTTCGTGCGACACCATCATCCGCCCGGACGCCTGCGCCCGACGTAGTGGAGCTTGCCCCAGCCGATCGCGACACGCTGGCGGTCGAAGTGCCGGTCCAGGGCCGCCAGGATCGTCCGCGGCCGCGACAACCACGCCTCATACGTCGCGTGCTCGTGCTCAATCATCGTCGCCAGAGCGTCGAGCTTTGGCCACACCCGCCGCGCCGCGCGAACCCGGCACGCCGCGTGCACGAGTGCCAGGAACGGCGTCATCCACGGCTCGATCACCAGCAGCCGACCACCCGGTTTCAGCACCCGCGCCGCTTCGGCCGTCACGCGGCCGACGTCGCCCGGCAGATCGGCCAGGTGATGCAGCCCACCCTGAACAATCACCGCGTCGCGCGACGCGTCTTCGAACCGCAACGATCGGCAGTCCCCCACGTACAGCGTCGCCGGGCCCTCGTATTGTCCCAGCAGCGACGCCGACAGGTCCACACCCTCCAGGCGCGTAAAGCCGAGCTGTCGCAACGCGATCAACCCGCTGCCGCGCCCGCAGAACAGGTCCACGATCCGCGTGTCCCGCGGCCAGTCGGTCACGCCCAGCCGACGCAGCCGACGCAGGAACTTGGTCACCTCCTGCTCGCGGGTCTCGAACCGCTCGTACGCCCGTTCCCACGCCGGGTCGCAGCAGCACTGGCTCTCGACCCAGCGGATCGGGCCCGACGTGCGCTCGGCGTCGGTGTCGGGCGCGTCGTTCGTCTCGGGCGTGATGTGTTCGGCCTGAACGGGCATGCGGAAGCGATCTCCAACGGGCGCATGCGGGCGGCAGCGGATTCGTCCGGCGTCGCCGGCGTGACCTCGTGGTGGACGACGGCTCGCCCCGGACCATGGGCGTGCCACGCTGCGAACGTCCTGCGGCGGCCGCGGCACAGCCCCGCCTAATCGCTGGCCAGGCGCAGCATGCTCAGCAGCAGGCTGGCGAGCATGGTCTGAAAGCCCAGAGCGATCAGCGTCACGCCCGGCACGACCCAGCGCATCGTCTGGGCGTAGTCGAGCGGACCAAAGTCCGCGACCACCCACTGCCGCACCGCCACCGCAACCAGCGCCAGCCCCGCGAGCATGAGCAGCGCCGCCACCACCAGCCCGCGCTCCAGACGGAACCATCGGAACAGCCAGGTCAACGCCGGCACCTCGGGCAACAGGTGCTCGCGGATCGCGAATACCTTGGCCGAGACGGCAAACGCGATCGACTGGTACCCGATCAGGATCGCGAGCATCGAGACGATCAGCGAGTGGGCCCCGAGCGTCGCCGGCCCGATCGTTGCCCCCGCCCACGCCAGTCCGAAGCCGATCAGCCCCAGCACCGTCAGCACCAGCCCCGGCGCCAGCAGCGTCCATCGCGGACTGAACAGCAGGAAGAACCGCAGCGTCCGCCACCCGTCGGAAAACGTCCGCAGGTGCGGCTTGCGCGACCGACCGTCCGGGTGCAGCACGATCGGCACCTCCGCGATCCGGTCGCTGAGCATCCCGCTCTTGATCACCATCTCCGTCGCGAACTCCATGCCTGTGCAGCGCAGGTTCAATCGATCGTAGAACTCGCGCGTGAAACCGCGCAGTCCGCAGTACACGTCATTCACCGGCGACCGGAACATCCACCGCGCCAGCCGCGTGAACATCGGGTTGCCCACCCACCGGTGCAGGAAAGGCATCGCCCCCCTGCGGATCCGTCCGCCGCCACCCGGCAGCCGACAGCCCATCACCAGGTCGTTCCCCTCACGCAACCGTTCGACGAACTTGCCGATCTGGAGAAAGTCGTAGCTGTCGTCCGCATCCCCCATGATGATGTACCGGCCGCACGCCGCCTCGATCCCACCACGCAGCGCCGAGCCGTACCCCGGACGCGACACCGCCACCACCCGCGCGCCCCGCTCGGTCGCGATCCGTTGCGAGCCATCGGTGCTCCCATTGTCCGCGACGATCACCTCGCCGTCGATCCCCGCTTCGCGCATCGCACGCACCGCCTTGGCCACGCACGTGCCGATCGTCTCCCGCTCGTTCAGGCACGGGATCACCACGCTCAGCTCCGCTACCGACTCCGCCGCTTGGGCTGCGCGCTCGCGGCGATCCGCGTCTGACGCTCGGCTCAGCGCCGACGCCGGCGGGACCTGCGCCGCCGTCACCACCACGTCGGTCGCCGGGCACTTCGGTGTCTGTGTCTGCGCCTTGGCCATCGCATGATGCTCCATCCCTGGCCACTTATCATCCCTGACCTTCACCTGCCACCGATACGCGCCGGTAGATCTGCCCCGTGTGCCCATTGCCAAGGCGGACGTCCCGCCACGGCCGCCACCGCGCGTCCGTTGCGATGCCCGCTGCCGCCGCGCTGCGATCCGACACCAGCAGCAGCGACGCCCCCAGTTCCTCCGCTCGACCCAGCACCGCCTGCGCATCGGCGGATCGCGTGACGTTCAGATACGGCACATCCGCATGATAACAGATGTATAACCCCTGCTTGTACACCGGCCCCACCCCCGCCAGCGGCCCACCCAACCGCTCACTCCGGATCGCACGACCGATCGCACGCCACCGGACGCCCGGCCGCGCAGCCTCTCCCGCTCCCACGCCCACGCCGACCACACGCTGCACCGGCGTCACCGCCCGCGTCGCCGCAGGCCACCACAACAACCCCGCCAGCATCACGCCCGCCGCCACCCAGCCCACGCGCGCCAGCCCGCCCCCTCGCCCCGCGGACCCACCGCCGGCGACCTCGCCGTCCGCCGTCTCGTTGCCGCCGTCCCCCGGCCGCACAC
>CAYSIX010000225.1:0-5000 GCA_964431205.1 uncultured Phycisphaeraceae bacterium | reverse complement strand
CGTCGCGGTTGATGTTGTGCTTCTCGAGCAGCTTGCGGGCGTTGGCCCCGCCGGCCGGGGTGGACGAAGCCGACTCGCTCAGCATCGCCAGCACGACGTGCTCGACCGAGACGTACTCGTCCTTGAGCCGCTTGGCCTCCTGCTCGGCCTGGGTGAGCACGCGCTGAAGCCGATCGGTGATGAACACCTTGCCCGGCTCGGCACCGGGCCCGCTGACGGCCGGGCGGCGCGACAGCTCGTTCTCCAGCTCCTCGGCGAACGCCGCGGTGTCCACGTCCATCTGCTGAAGCAGGCGCGGGATCAGCCCGCCGTCCTGCCGCACCAGCGCCAGCAGCACGTGCTCGGCGTCCACCTGCTGGTGGCCGAAGCGGACGGCCTGGTTCTGCGCTTCCTGAAGCGCTTCCTGGGTTTTCTGTGTCAGCTTGTTGAAGTCCATCGGTGTCTGATCTCCCGATTTCGTGGTCGCGCTCGTCGCGTGAACTCGTGGTCGCGTGAACTCGTGGTCGCTGAAGCGACCACGCCCGCGACCACGCCACTCAGTCGCGTTCGAGTTTCTTCAACTGCTCGTACAGCCGGCGTTGCTCGTCCGTCAGCGACTTCGGCACGCCGATCATGACACGAACGAACAGGTCGCCCGGCTCGGCGTGCTTGCCCCGCGCCGGCATGCCCTTGCCCCGCAGGCGCAGCTTCGCGCCCGACGAGGTGCCGGCCGGCACCGTGAGCGTCACCTTGCCCTCGGGGGTGGGTGCCTCGACCTTGTCGCCCAGCGCCGCCTGCCAGGGCTGGATCGTCACCTCGGTCGTCAGGTCACGCCCGTGGACCTCGAACCGCGGGTCGGGCGCGACGTTGACCTTCAGCACCAGCCCCTGACCACGCAGGCGGATCTTCGAGCCCGAGGTCGTGCCCGGCGGCACCTTGACGTCCACCGTCTTGCGACCCTCGGGCCCCTGCAGGTCCAGCCGCCGCGTCGTGCCGTGAAACGCCTCGTGAAGCGAGATCGTCAGCTCGGCCTCCTGCTCCGGCTGGGCGCCGGGCGCTCCGCCTGCGCCGCGCGGGCCGGCACCGGATCGCCCCCCCCCGCCGCCGCGCTCGGCCTGGCGGAACATCTGCTCGAACCCGGAGCGACCGCCGAACCCACCACGGCCTCGCGCGCCGCCCGTGTCCCCGAACAGCGCCTCGAAGAAATCGCTGAACTGGCCGCCGGGCTGGAAGCTGAACCCCCCGCCGCGACCGTTGCCGCCGAACTCGAAGTGGATGTCCTCGAACCCCGGCGGCGGGCGGAACTCCTGGCCGTGCTTCCAGTCCTTTCCGAGCTTGTCGTACCGCTTGCGCTTCTCCGGGTCCTTCAGGACCTCGTAGGCCTCGCTGATCTGCTTGAACTTCGCCTCGGCCTCCGGCCCCTTGTTCACGTCCGGGTGATGCTGGCGCGCCAGCTTGCGGTACGCCTGCTGAATCTGTTCCTGCGAGGCGTCGCGCGGCACGCCGAGCGTGTCGTAATAGTCCTGGAACTTGACGGCCATACGGACATCCTACGCCGCAAACGGCGCACCGCGGCGGGTGCCCGCAAATATGGCCTGAAACGTGATTTAGGTCGGGTTCGCGGGCGCGGGCCCTGCCGGTTTGGCAGGGCGACCGGGCCGGGGCATGCGTTTCATGACAGCGCCGCGGTCAGCCAGGTCGGCTCCGCCGTGGGCTCGACGCGACGCAGCAGGTGCAGCCGCAGCGTCTCGCCCAGCCGTGAGACCAGGGGCACGGCCAGGTCCGCCCGCGTCGTGAACAGGTGCAGGACCGGCGTCGCGTCGGGGTCGAACCGGCACTGCCGCTGGGTCAGTCGCAGCAGGTCGAGGTGCTGGCGAACCCATTGACGAGCGTCGAGCAGATCGACGACGGCGGTGCGAAAGGCGGTCAGGTCGGCGGCGGCGTCGCCGTTGCCGTGGGTCTCGGCCCGCGCCAGCAGGTGGATGCCACCGTCCTGATCCAGGACCAGGGCGATGCCGGGCTGGTGGGGGCAGCGGGCATCGAGCCGGACGCCGCCGGCGAGGACCCCTTCCGACGCGGTCGCGAGCGCGGCGAGGTCGGGCACGCCGGAGTCGGTCAGTGCCTCGCGTCGCGGCTCGGGCTCGGGCTCGGTTGCGCGACGAGCCGGCGGGACGCCGACGGCAGCGCGACGTGGGGGCGTCGAGGACGGCCGCGGCTCCGCGCTCGATTCGTCACTTGGGCGCGGCGCACTCGCCGCCGAGCGTTCGGGCGGCTCGGGCCGCGGCCAGTGGGACCGCGCGGCGCGCTGTCGGTGCGGCTCTCGGCTGCGCGTGTCACGTGCCGGCCCGGGGCTGGCGGCGACGACGCGCGACCGCGTGGCGACCCCCGCTTCCCGCTCCTGACGCCGGGGAGGCGACTCGACGCTCGGTTGCTCCGGCGTGGCTTGGGCGGGTTCCTCGCGGGTCGATTCGACGTGCTCCAGCGGCGGCGTCTCCAGCAACGCCATCCACTCGGTCAACTGAGGCCAGAGCGTTTCGATCCCCCCGAAAACCCCGAGCTGGCGCACGCGCACCGGGCCCATCCGCGGCAACCAGCCGAGCAGCTCGAGCGGCTCATCGAGCAGTTTCCCCGTCGCCGATCGCAGCTGATTGGCCACGTCCTGGCTCGCCGCCTCGTCCGCGCCGGCCACCATGAGCGCCAGCCGCTTCCGCGAGACCGCCGGGTTCGTCCGGACCACGGCGTCGAGCGCCTGCGCCGCGGCGTGCACCGCCGCCTCGTCCGCCCCGCTCAGCAGCGTCCAGTGGTCGATCGCCAGCAGACGATGCGCGCCGCGGCCCGCCAGGCCATCCACCACGTGGATCATCAGCGTCCGCACCGCGTGTCGCTCGGCGCGCACGGCCGAATCGAGCAGGTCGATCAGCGGGTGACGCAGGCGCGACCCGCCGGACAGACGCCAGCCGCGCTGGGCCGTGTCGGGCGCGTGCCGCGGCTCGACCAGCTCCAGCTCGACCTCGCGCTCGCCCAGGTGCAGGATGGCGACGGGCCCTTCAGCATCGGCGACGAGCTGGGCGTACTGGGTCAGCCACGGCCCGCTGATCGACGGCAGGTTGCCGACGAGGACGGCCTCGACGTGCACCGCGGGCGCGCTGTCAGACGACGCGGGCTCCTGTGGCGGCTCGGTGTCCGGCGTGTTCTGGCGCAGGCCGAGAAACGGCGACTCCGCCGTGGACGTTGACGAATCGTCGTGACCGGTGATCGCTCGCAGCGGATCGGAGGGAGGTCGGTCGGCACCGGGGGTGGGAGGCGGATCGTTCGAGGTCGTCGATGCCGGCGGGCGGGGGGAGAACCGGAAAGGCTCGGGGCCGTCGAGTCCCGCGTCGGCGGGGTCGGCTGCGTTCGGTTGATCGGTCGAAGCCGGCGCGACGGACGGGGCGCGAGCGGGGCGGGCGGTCGCGACGCTGGGCGGGCGGCGGACGGGTCGGACGGCGCCGTCCACGTCGCGCTTGTCGCTTGTCTCCTGCGCGTCCTGCGTGTCCAGCCCGGTCAGATACAGCTCGGCGAGCGAGTCGAGCGCTTCGCGTGTTCGTGCGTCGTCCATGACTGATTCGCTTTCGCTTCGACCGGGCCCGGCTTTCGATCACCGGGGGTCGGTGCCGTCGCGGCGCTCCGCGCCGCGGATTCTAGGCCGCGCCCAGCTCGACGATGTTGTTCAACTCGCCGAAGGGGTTGGTCTCGACGGCCTTGTTGAACGGGTCCTGCATCCACTTGCCGTCGACGACGAGGCGATAACGGTATCGGCCGGGCGGCACGGGCACGCAGGTCTGCCAGATGCCGAGTTTCTCATCCCGGGCCATGGGGGTGCGGGAGGGGTTCCAGTCGTTGAAGTCGCCGGCGATGGCGACGGTGCGGGCGCGTTCGGCGGGCTGAACGAAGAGCAGGCCCTGAGACGTGGGCTTGACGCCGAACAGCCGCTGGAGGTTGCGGTGGTTGATCTCGACGTTCGCGGGGGCGTGGGAGGGGTTTGGTGCGGAGCGTTCGGAGAGGGTGGCGGTCGCCTGGGCGTTCGTGGGCTCGGGCTGTTGAGCATCGCCCGGCGCGGCGCCTGGGGGCTGGGCGGGGTTGGCCGCGGCCGGCAGGGACTCGGCGGCGGCGTCGGGATCGCGCGAGATCGTGGCGGCGAGCTGCGCGGTGCGCATCGACAGCGCCCGCGCCCGCTCGACCAGCTCGGCGGCGCGGCTCGTGGCCGGGTTCTGAATCGTCGGCGGGGCCGCGTCGGTCGGCTCGGCCAAGCGTGGCGCCGGCGGGTTGGCGATCAGCCACGCCGCCAGCCGCTCAAAGTCCTGCATCCCGCGCGACGCCCCGTCGTACTCGGTGATCGGCTGGCCGAAGCTGGCCGCCTCTTTCAGTTTGCTGTTGAAGTTGATCACGATCGGCAGGAGCTGGTCGCCGAACAGCCGCTTCAGCTCCGAGAGGATCTCGCGCGCCAGCTTCGTGCGGACGTCGTACATCGTCGCGAGCACGGAGAACCGCGCGTGATGGCCGGCCCGCCGCGCCAGCATCTCGATCGTCTGCTGCTGCCGCACCGAGCCCTGCAGGGCGAAGTAGCCGGTTTCGACCGGGACGATGACCTCGTCGGCGGCGCGCAGGGCGTTGAACGTCAGCAGCCCGATCGACGGCGGGCAGTCGATGATGCAGAAGTCGTAGTGCGGCTGGACGGTCGAGAGCACCTGGGCGAGGCGGCGGTCCTTGTCCGGGGCGTTGTGCAGTTGTTGTTCGATGCCGGCCAGGGCGATGGTGGAGGGGGCGAGGTCGAAGTTGCGTGCGATCTGCCAGACGACGTCGCAGACGGCGACGGAGCCGTCGAGCCCGTGCCGCAGCAGGTCGGCGGTGGAGCGTTCGATCTGGGCGTCGGGGACGGCCAGGCCCATGGCGCAGTGCGCCTGCGGATCGACGTCGACCAGGAGGGTGCGTTGGCCGCCGGCGGCGAAGGTGGCGGCGAGGTTGATCGAGCAAGTCGTCTT
>CAYSIX010000224.1:0-6514 GCA_964431205.1 uncultured Phycisphaeraceae bacterium | reverse complement strand
CCACTGCTCGGCCGGCACGTCCCCCACGATCAGCACGTCGAACGGCTCCAGCTCCTCCGCCGTCGCCGGCATCCGCGTCAACGGGATATCCCCCTCCTGCGCGAACGCGCGGTCCGCGCTCAGCAGCAGCACGCTGCTCTGGATCGTCGGCTCCCGGACCAGCAGCGACGTCAGGTACCGGTACTCCCACCTCGGGTACCCCTCCACGTACAACACCCGCAGCGGCCGATCGATGAACTCGACCACGAATGGCCGATCGTTGTTGGTCGTGTTCAGCTCCCGCACCACCGTCGCGCCCCCGCCCGTGGCCGGGTCGTACTCGACCTCGACCCGCCAGTTCGCCACGCCGACGCGATCCGATCGGCCGGTCAGCCGCAACGGCTCGGTCAGCGCGGCGCCGCCGTCCGGTTGCCGCTCGTCGAGCACCTCGCCGGTGTCGGCGTCGACCAGGCGAACGGTGACGCCGCCCGTCGGCGGCTCCCGGCCGCCGGCGACACGCACCGTCACGGTCACCGGCACGTCGTCGTTGATGAACGCCTCGTCGGGGTGGTTCAGCTCGCCGATGGTCAGGTCCAGCGGCGGCCGCTCGGAGCCGAGCGGGACCGCGAAGACGCCGACCGCCTCCTGCTGAAGCCGTCGCACCAGCGCCCCGCCGGTGGCCTGGGGCGTCTGGCCGTCGCTGAACAGCACGATCGCGCTGACCGGGCCGTCGCCGGCACGCGCCATGGCCTGCTCGATCGCCGTGCGCAGCGCCGTCGCCGGCGCCTGGGGATCGGGCCACGGCGAATACGGATCGAACGGCGGCAGGTCCTGCGCCCGGGCGCCGAAGCCCAGCCAGCGCACGCGACGCTGGTAACCCAGGCCCTCCGGGCCGAACAGGTCCGGGCTCGTGGCCAGCGCGCGGCGCAGCGCCGCGTCGCGGCTGATCGGCTCGCCGGTCGCCGGGTCGACCGTGTCCGCCGTCTGCATCGACGCGCTGCGATCGACCAGCACCAGCAGCGTGTCCTGCTCGATCCGCTCGTCGATCCGCACCAGCATCGGCCGGGCCAGCAACACCGCCACGAGCACCAGCAGGAGCGTGCGCGTCGCCGTCAGCGCCAGCCGGGCGCCGCGCGAGCCCAGCAGCCGCCGATAGCTCCACCCCGCGAACACCAGCGCCGCCAGCACGATCGTCGCCCAGACCCACGGCGGCAGCGGGTGCATGAAACGGACAAACGCGTCGGCGTCGTGCCAGCTCAGGCGATCCAGGCCCAGCACGCGGTCGATCCACTGACCCGACGCCGGCGCGTCCGCCTGAGCGAGCGTCCATCCCAAAGCCGCGCTGGCCGGTGCCTGCCCGATCGTCACGCCGCCCTCCCGCTCGTCTCGGTTCGCGGCGCCGCGCCGGGGCGGACCCGCGACAGCCGCCGCAGCACCAGCCCCGACAGCCCGGGCGAACCCGTGGCGTACGCGTGGCTGAGCACCCGCGCCAGCACCGTCTCGATCACCAGCAGCCCCAGCGCCACCCACAGCAGCGGCCAGCCGATCGCCAGCCGCTTCGGCTCGACCCGCAACGCCGCGCCGGGATCGCGCTCGTCCAAATAGCTCCACGTCCCCAGCGCATCGAACCAGCGCGCGACCTCCGCCTCGTCCAGGGCCCGCGTGTCCGCGCCGTCCGGCTCGACGTTGACCGCCAGCAGCCGCCCCGGCCCGGCCGTCCCCGTGTACACCCCCACCCGCTCCAACGCTCGCGCCGCCTCGACGCCCCCCTCCACTCGCCGCAACGCGATCGGCTCACGCTCGCGCTCCCTCGCCGCGTCCCCCTCGCTCCACACCACCGGCCGCAGCGCCTCGGCGTCACGCCACGCCATCCCCAGCATCGGTCGATCCCCCGCGACCGTCTCCTGATCGCTGTCGCCCCCGCCGATCAACGCTCGCAGCGTCTCGTGAAGCAACGGCACAAACAGGGGCTTGGTCGCCAGGTTCGTCCACGACGGGTCGATCGCCACCCCCAGCAGCAGCACCGTCCCGCGCCCCTGACGCTCGGCCACCAGCACGCCACGGCCAACACCGGGGTCGGCCCCGTCGCCCACGCCCTCCGCCGACGCCAGCCGCAACCACAACTGCTCCGCCGGCGCCTCCAACGGCAGATACCGACGCACGCGGATCGGCCGCAGCAGCGACTCCCAGTCGGCGCCCAGCAGCCCCAGTGCCGCCGGCGGACGGGCCGTCGCCTCCAGCTCCCGCCCCGCCTCGCCGTCCGACGCCGCGACCGTGATCGGCTCCATCGCCGCCCGCGCACCGACCGGCAGATGCCGGCTCATCGTCTCCAGCCACGCCGCCGACGCCAGCGGCGGCGCCACCACCCACGCGATCAGACCACGCTCGCTCACCGCCTCGGCCAGGTCCGACCAGCCCCGCTCGCCGACGGCCTGCGGCGCCAGCACGAACACCGCGTCCGCGTCCTCCACCGCCGCGCTGCTCAGCTCCGACGGCGCCCGCGTCCGCACCTCGATCGACCCGTCGTCCCACGGGCTGAGCGCGAACGTCACCCACCGCCCCGCCGACCACCCGCCGTCCCCCGACGCCTCCGCGCGACCGTCGTCGATCAGCACCACCCGCAGCCGATCGCGTATCCGCACGATCGTGTAGCGCGCGTCGTCCACCGCCAGCGCGTCCGACGCGGCGCGATCCACCAGCCGCGCGCGGACGATCAGGTCGCGATCCGCGGTGTCCGGGGCCTCGCCCGCCGGGGGCACGGGCAGGTCCATCGAGACCGCCAGGGCGTCCTGACCGGCGGGGAACTCGAACGGCTGCGTCCGCGAGGCGATGACGCGCCCGTCGCGATCGAGCAGGGCCAGCTCGATCACGGCGGAAACCGGGGATGGCGAGGCCTCGAACCGGCGCACGCGCACGTCGGTGGAGAGGACGGCGGACTGGCCGCGGGGGCGCACGGTGACGCGGCGGCGCGGGGTCAGCTCGGCGACCTGCACGTTGTCCGCGGGGTCGGCCGGCCGGGTCAGCCACAGCTCGGCGCCCTCGGCCAGGGGCGAGAGGTCCGCCGCCGGCGCGCCCGACGGCTCGCTCACCTGTCCGCCGCGCGCCAGGTCGCTCAGCAGCACGACCGTGTGCCGATCCGAAGGCGACCGCTCGACCGACCGCGCCACCTCCGACAGGGCGTCGGGCCAGCGCGAGCGCGTCGGCCGGGGCGAGAGTTGCTCGATCGCGCGGCGGGCGGCGTCGCGGTCGCGGCCGGCCTCACCGCCGACCGGTTCCGCCGGACGCGAGCCTCGCCAGACCGACACGCGGTCGGTCGGCCCGACGGCTTCGAGCAGACCCAACGCCGTCGATCGCAGCCGCTCGAACCGCGTGTCCGCCTCCAGGCCCGTGGCCAGGCTCGTCAGCCCGTCGTCGATCACCACGTGCACGGTCCGCCCCCCGCTGTCGAACGCGCCCAGCGCCGTCGAGAGCCCGCTGACGATCGGTCCGCTCAGCGCCAGGCCCAGCAGCAGCACCGCCAGGCACCGCACCGCCAGCAGCAGCATCTGCTCCAGCCGCAGCCGCCGGCGGTGCTTGCGATAGGCGGCGAGCAGGAACTGCATCGCGCCCCACGGCTCGCGGCGTCGGCGCAGGCGGCTGAGCAGGTGGATGGCGATGGGGATCGCGACCGCCGCCGCGGCGCCGGCGGCCAGCGCCGGCGTCGTGAACGTGGTGGCGATCTGGCCGACGGTGTGCACGCCCATGGTCTGGTCTCGCTGGCCGCATCGTACGGCGGGGCGCGGGACCCGGCCGCCGACACCGCCGCCCGGTCAGGACCCTCGGGCCACCGACACCGCGCGGCCGCGCGTGATGCCCGCGGCACGCCGCGCCAGGAACTGGCTCAGCGGCGGGCCCAGCGACGCCGAGCTGTCCAGCAGCAGGTGGTCGAAGTGGAACCGACGGGCCAACTGCTCGACCGCGGTCAGGTGCTCGCGCAGGGCGTCGAGGTACATCCGCCGCAGCGCCGCCGGGTCCGCCGGGAGCCGGCCCTCGCCCTCGAGCCCGACGAACTCCGAGCCGCTTCGGAACGGAAACTCCAGCTCCGCCGGGTCGATCGTCTGCAGGATGATCAGGTCGTGGCGACCGTGGCGCAGGCGTGCCAGCCCGCGCTCGATCGCCGCCGGCTCCTCGAACAGGTCGCTGATCAGCACGAGCAGCGAGCGTTGGGTCAGCCGTGCGACGACGCGGTCGAACAGGGCGGCCAGGTCCCGCCGCGGCGTCGGTGGCTCGTGGCGGGCGCGGCGCGGGTTGGCCGCCTCGGCCAACGCCTCCGCCGACTCGGGCGACGCCCCAGCCAGCGCCTCGACGATCGTCCGCCAGTGGTCCGACGCGTTGGACAGCCGCGTGGCCAGCCGCAGCTCATCCGCGAACAGGATCAGCCCCACGCGGTCCTGCTGCTTCAGCGCCAGGTACGCCATGGCGGCGGCGAGGCTGGCGGCGTGGTCGAACTTCCGCCACAGGCGGCGTGGCTCGTCCTTCGACCGCACCGACCCGTACGCCATCGACCCCGAGACGTCCACCAGCAGCAGCAGGTCCAGGTTCGTCTCCTGGTGGAACTGCTTGAGGTAGAGCTTGTCGGTCTTGCCGTACACCTTCCAGTCGAGGAAGCGGGTGTCGTCGCCGGGCGCGTACTGGCGGTGCTGGGCGAACTCGACGCTGAAGCCCTGCATCGGCGAGCGGTGCATGCCGGTCATCAGCCCCTCGACGATCATGCGGGCGCGCAGGTCGATCGCGCCGACGGACGCCAGCGTGTGCGGATCGAGATAACGGCCGGATTCGGTGCTCATGACCGCCACAACTCAACCGGAAAGCACGTCAGGGCGAGCGGGGCGCGCCTTAAGGTTGCGGGTGTGAAAGAGGTCGTCATGCCGCCTCCAGCGCATCGATCGCGGCTCTGGGCAGCTCAATGGCGACGAACCATTGCTTGGGATAAAGGTAATCCTCGCCGGACTCGTCAATCACGCGGATCTCCTGTGAGCTGTCGTTGGGTTCCGGCTCCACGAGCCGATACACCTTCCCGACGATCAGATCGATGTCGTTGCCGCTGTTTTTCGTGCACAGCACGTATCGGTGGTGTTTCGCATCCATGGTGGTTGTCAGCGCTCGAGCCAGCGTTTGACCTTGATACGGCGCTTGCCCGCGCCGTGACACTCGTACCAGTGAATCTCAGCCCACCCCACGCGACCACTGGCGCTCTCGACGCGGGCCTGTCCCTTCATTTTCCGCCAGCGCTGCCCGCCATACAAGGCTTTCATCCTTGAAAGATGATCGACACCCGACCCGGAGGCGATCGTTTGAACGTGTTCGATGCCGCTCAGAATGCGCGCCACCGACTCACTCATCCATCACCGTCGCGAGTCAAGGTAGCTACCTTGTTCGGCGCTCATGCAGGTTCCACTCTCGCGCGAGCAGGCCCGAGGGGCGCCGGTCGTACCACGCCGATGTCCTTCGTTCATGCCGCTAAGCGGCTTCGGTTTCCCGGAGAGCCGCGTCCACCGATCCCGGCAACGTGATGACGTGGAACCGATCGGACGCGAACAGGTAGTCCTCTCCACTCTCGTCCACTACGCGAAGGTAGTCCGGCGGATCGTCAGCCAAGGGATCGAGCACGGGGTACACCTTACCCTTTTCAAGCGAGGCCGGGTAGCCCTCGTTGCTGAGGCAGATGGCGTACTGTCTGTACTCGGAGTCGTTCATCTGAACTTGGGCTTGAACTCAAAGCGTCCCACGCCGTGAGCCTCATACCAGTGTATCTCCATCACTGAGATCGACCCATCCAGAAGGCGCACGCGGGCTCGACCTTTCATCTTACGCCATCGCCCCGATCCGTAGCACTTCACGAGGCGGCGATGCTCACGGATCCGTGATCCGACAGCGATCGTCTCGAGCACCTCCAGGATCTCAAGGACCTCGATGTCCATCGGCGCCCATCACCGCACGACGGACGCCATCTGCGGGTCCGCCTCGCCCTCCACGCTCACGTGCTCGAGCAGCCGATCGATCAGGTCGTCGGTGCTCACGCCGTCGGCCTCGGCGTGGAAGTTGGCGATCAGCCGGTGCCTCAGGCACGGGTGCGCCACGGCGCGGATGTCGTCCGGCTCGACGTGGGTGCGGCCCTGCATGATCGCGCGGGCCTTGCCGGCGAGGATCAGGTTCTGACTCGCCCGCGGCCCGGCGCCCCAGTTGACGTACTGCTGGATGAACGGCGGACGCTGATCCACCCCGCCCCGACGCGGCATCCGCGTCGCCCGCACCAGCCGCAACGCGTAACGGATCACGTGGTCGGCCACCGGCACCTCCCGCACCAGCGCCTGCACCTGCTGTACCCGGTGCGCGTCCAGCACCGGGTGCAGGTCCACGCGCATCCGCGAGGTCGTCCGCCGCACGATCTCCAGCTCCTCCGACTCGCTCGGGTAGCCCACGCGGATCATGAACATGAACCGGTCGAGCTGCGCCTCGGGCAGCGGGTACGTGCCCTCCTGCTCGATCGGGTTCT
>CAYSIX010000223.1:3002-6597 GCA_964431205.1 uncultured Phycisphaeraceae bacterium | reverse complement strand
CCGCGCCGCACCGTCAGGCGGACCGTCTGGCCGCCGTCGGCGTCGGCGAGGCGGCGGGTCAGGTCGCGGACGTTGGCGATCGGCTCGCCATCCCACGCGACGAGCACGTCCCCGCCGCGAAGCCCCGCCCGCTCGGCCGGGGTGCTCGGCAGGACCGACGCCACCGCGGCGCCGTCGGAGCCGTCGAGCGTGCTGTAGTCCGGCAGGATGCCGAGGTAGGGCCCGTCGCGTTGCAGCCGTACGGCGTGCCGGCCGGGCTCGCCGTCGGCGCGGTACCCCAGGCGCGGACCCGTCGCCAGACGCCGCACCGTCCCCGCCGCCAGCTCCGCGATCCGGGCCCCGCCGGCGGCGTTGATCTTCTCGGCCGTGTCGCTGGGGCGGTGGTAGTCCTCGTGCACGCCGGTGAACAGGTGGACGGCGGGGACGCCGGCCACGTAAAAGTTCGTGTGGTCGCTGGCGCCCAGCGCCGATCCGCCGGTGTTCAGCTCCAGGGGGCGCGCCAGCTTGGCGTTGGCCTCCTGGAGCAGGCGGGCCCACCCCTCGCCGCTGTCCGTGCCGAACACATACAGCCCGTCGCCGCGCAGCCGGCCGACCATGTCGAAGTTCACCATGGCCACGGCTTGCTCGAGCGGGGCGACGGTCTGGCCCGGGTGATCCAGCAGGTGACGCGACCCGAGCAGGCCGCGCTCCTCGCCGTCGAAGGCGATGAAGAGCACGCCGCGCCGGTCGGTCGCTGGCGCGTCGCCGTCCGAGCCGCGGCCCGCCGTGTCTTCCGTCCGCTCCCCGTCACCACCGAGCGGCGGCGCGTCGCGCGTCACGCCGTCCGTGTCCGATCCGCCGGCGAGGCGCTCGGCCACGAGCAGCACCGCCGCGACGCCCGAGGCGTTGTCGTCCGCGCCGGGGTGCAGCGCCCGCTCGCCCTCGGCCAAACTGCCGATTTCACCGTAACCCAGGTGGTCGTAGTGCGCCCCGACCACGACCAGCTCGTCCGCCAGATCGCCCGTGCCCCGCAGCCACCCCGCGACGTTGTCCAGCGTCGTCCGCGGCCGCTCGATCTTCACCCGCCCCCGCACCACCACGGCCAACTCGTCCGCCCCGCCCACGCCCCGATCCGCACGATCCCGGTACCCCCGCAGCGCCTCGCCCGCGTGGCGGCCCGAGGCCTGCAGCATCCGCCGCACCGCCGTGCCCCGCGCGTGCAGCACCGGGATCGACGCCGGCTCACCAAACACGGTTTCCGCCGTGCCCCGCAGCGGCCCGCCCCGGTCCATCGCCGGCGGGTCCACCAGCAGCAACGCCTCCGCCCCACGCGCCGCCGCCCACGCCGCCTTGCTCCGCATCTCCGCGTGCCGCGTCCACCGGCCGCGCCCGCCCGCCTCGCCCGCCCACAGGCTCCGGCCGTCGGCGTCCATCGGCTCGTAGCGGAACGCGATCGCCACACGCCCGCGAAGCGGTTGATCGTCCTCACCGCCTTCCGCATCGCCGCCCGCCGCATCGCCCAGGCTCGAATAACCGTGCTCCGGCGCGTCGATGGCGTAACCCACAAACACCGCCTTGCCCGAAAACGCCCCCGACGCCGACAGCCCCAGCGCGTTGAAGTCCTCCTGCCGCCCCGGTGTCAGCGCCGTCACCCCGCCGTCGGCGCCCAGCGTCGCGAACGACAGCGCCTGCTCGGCCGCGCGGGCGCCCAGGTCCACCTCGAACGGTTGCGTGTAGCGGCGCCGCCCGTCGATCTCGAACGCCGGCTCCAGACCCGCGGCGGTGAACTGCTCGACCAGGTAGTCCCGGGCGCGCTGCCGACCCGGGTACCCCGCGCCCCGCCCGTCCATCGACGCCTCCGCCAGCGTCGCGACAATCTCGGCAAAGCGCACCGCCTCGGGCGCCAGCGCCTCGCGCGTGGACGGCTGCGCCTCACGCGACTGCGTCGCGCGAGTCCGCACCTCGGCCGACTGGGTCGGCGTGGAGCAGCCGGCCAGCACCGCCGCCAGTACCAGCCACACCACAAAACAGCTTGCCCACGCCCGCGCGATCATGGTCGGATCATACGCGAAGGATCACGTGACCGGCCTTCGTCGTGGAAAGCCAGCGGTTTTGAGCACGCGAGGTTTGCGAAGCTCTCTGCCGGGCGTGGCGAGGCCGGCAGCGGGCAAGACATCGGAAAGCGTCTCCGCCGTCAATGGAATCCAACCAATCGCCTGGCCAGGCGTTCCCTCCGCGCGTTCTTTCGTAGTGAGGAAGATTCCCGCTCACGAGGCTATGCAACGACCGAGAGGCTGGCGCACGTGAGACCGATGTACAGGTGCACGAGCACAATCTCGAGCACGGTGAACAATAGAAACCAACCGACGGGAAGGTTGGTCAGGTTCGCCGACTCGCCCCGACGAAGCGCTCTGATCTGATGAACTCGGAACGCGAGATAACGACTGTGCCAGACACAAAGCAGGGCCAGCACACCCATCGGTGCCATAAAGATCGATAACTCGATCCAGATCGTGGGTGAGTCGACCATCGAGTGGACAACATGGGCCGAAGTCACCATGAACGCAACGTACACCAGCGTGTGAAACGCGGGCACGGCGATGATTTGGGCCAGCAGTTCACCGCGCCGTGTTACGTGTCCCTGAAATCGTTCGATGACCGTCTTGTCAAATCCCTCGCCACACTCGGGGCAGTGCCCCGTCGGCTGGTCGGGCGTGCAGATGCCGCGGAGATTGTAGCCGCAGGTCAGGCAGTGAGGGTCGGGCACGGCGGGCTCCGTGTGCGGGATCGGGCCGATCGGGCCGGGCTCGTATCGTTTTCGGCGTGGCGTCGGGTCGTGGTACATTATGCTCACCGTGGGGTGAGGGCGGCGCGGGCCGCGGACACGCGCACGGGACCGGCGGGGAGAAGCAGAAAGAGCCAGGATCATGACACTGAAACTCGCGGTGATCGGCGGGGACGGGACGGGCCCGGAGGTGGTGGCCGAGGGCATGAAGGTGCTCGAGGCGGTCGCGGCGGCCGAGGGCTTCGACTTCGAGGCCGAGCGGTTCGACTTCGGCGGCCAGCGCTACCTCGACACGGGCAGGGTGCTCGACGACGAGGACCTGGCGTCGCTGCGCCGGTTCGACGCGATCTACCTGGGCGCGGTGGGGCACCCGGGCGTCAAGCCGGGCGTGCTGGAGCGGGGCCTGCTGCTGAAGATGCGGTTCACGTTCGATCAGTACATCAACCTGCGGCCGGTGAAGCTGTACCCGGGCGTGCGATCGCCGCTGGCGGACAAGACGCCCGAGCAGATCGACTTCGTGGTGGTGCGGGAGAACACGGAGGACCTGTACTGCGGCAACGGGGGGATCGCGCGGATCGGCACGGCGCAGGAGGTGAGCACACAGGAGATGATCGCGACGCGTTTCGGCGTCGAGCGGTGCGTGCGTTACGCGTTCGAGCTGGCGCGGTCGCGCAAGCGGCAGGGCAAGCCGGGCAAGCTGACGCTCGTGCACAAGACCAACGTGCTGACGTACTGCGGGGACACGTGGTTTCGGACGTTTGAAGAGGTCGGGGAGGCTGTACGCAGATATTTCTTACGCGCTGGCCGATTTTTCCCTTTTGGGCTTGCTGA
>CAYSIX010000223.1:0-2992 GCA_964431205.1 uncultured Phycisphaeraceae bacterium | reverse complement strand
ATGTACATGGCGACGGTGCCGGAGGTGTACGATGTGATCGTGGTGCCGAACATGTTCGGGGACATCATCACGGACCTGGGCGCGGCGATCGCGGGGGGGATGGGGGTGGCGGCGTCGGGGAACCTGAACCCGCGGTTCGAGCGGGATGATCCGGCGACGGGCGGGCCGAGCATGTTCGAGCCGGTGCACGGCAGCTCGCCGGACATCGCCGGCCAGGGCAAGGCGAACCCTTTGGCGGCGATCGACTCGATGGGGCTGCTGCTGCGGGAGACGGGGCGGATCACGGGCGGCCCCACGGGCGAGGCGATGCAGCGGGCGGGGCGGCGCGTGGCCGAGGCGATCGTGCGCGTGACGCCGCGGTTCGCCGGCAAGCGGCTGGACCGAAGCGGGCACGGGACGGGCGAGATCGGGCGGATGGTGCTCGAGGCGCTGGAGCCGGTCGAATCCGCGGCGTCGTGAGGGCGCGTTGGGAGGTGAGCGCTTGCCCCGCTTGCCCAGGCGGGACGATCGGCAGGGTTTGACGGTGTCGCGTGCACGGCGCGAAGCGATGGGGACGAGCAAAAACCCGACGGCGGGCTGGGGAATCGCCCCACCGGGGGCTCGGCCGGGCCGATGGTGGGCGGTGGAGCCCGAGATCGGGCCCCGCGGGGCGGGCGAGGCGCCTCAGCCCGGCGGGGCCGTCGGAGACGATGGGATGAACGACTGGCGCAGCCACTTCGCCAAGCGGATGAGCGCGTTGCAGGACACGGCGGCGAGCCGATTCGGCGCGATGGCCGAGCAGGAGGTGCGGCCGGCGTTCGAGGACCTGGCGGCGTTCGTGACGACGGGGGGCTTCGAGGCCGAGACGTCGCATTCGTGCAGCCACGTGCGAACGTATCGGTTCTGCCTGGCGGAGGGGTTCTGCGTGCAGGTGGTGTTCACGCTGATCGGGCCGTGCCAGGCGCAGTGCGCGTTTCAGATCGAGCGGGGCGGGGCGCGTCAGGGCGAGGCGACGGTGACGGACACGGTGGCGATCAACGACATGACCGAGGGCTGGGCGCGACAGCAGTTTCAGCGGGCGTTGGACGCGTTCATGGAGGAGGTGGAGCGGATGTCGGGCGGGTCGCTCGAGTCGGCGGCGGCGTGAGCGGCGGCGTCGGCCCGAGCGGGGCGGGCGTTGGGTGATGCGGCGTACGAATGCAGGGTGGGCCCGTAGCTGCGGCCCTTCCAGCGGTTGCCGCCGCGGTAGTAGCGCCAGACGCTGGCGAGGATGATGGCGGCGTAGATCGCCGAGCCGATCGGCAGGGTCCAGGCGTAGGCGGCGGGCAGGCGCATGACGCGTCGGGCGGCGTTGAGCACGCGGGCCTGCAGCGGCAGGGTCAGGACCGAGGCGAACCAGGCGGTCGCCGCGAGGGTGGAGGGCGCCGCGGCCAGCCAGGCCGTCGTGATCACGGCATGAACCGGCGGCAGCACGTTGGCCACGAGCACCGCCGGCAGCAGCGCCGCCACCCGCCACGGGCTGTGCTCCAGCCCCGCGTAGGCGTTCTTGGTCAGCCCCTCCCACATGTCCGCCCAGCCGTCGTACATGCGGCACCACAGCAGGTCGCCGGCCAGCGCCACGCGGACCCGCCCGCCGGCCCACTTCAGCCGCCGGCCCAGGTTGATGTCGTCCACCATCTCGCCCTTGATCGCCTCGTGCCCGCCGATCGCCTCGTACAGCGACCGCCTCACCAGCATGAACGCCCCGCCCGTCAGCGTCTCGGGGTGCTCGGGGTCCATCGCCTTCTCGAACGGCACGAACAGCCCCACCGCCAGCACGAGCTGCAACTGCACCACCGCCTCGCTGACCGTCCCGAACGTCAGCCGGGGAAACAGCGCCACCACGTCCGCCTCGTGCTCGTTCAGGTGCCGCACCGCCACGCGCAGGCAGCTCGGGTGCCAGTCGATGTCGGCGTCGGTGAAGCAGACCAGCGACCGCGGCGGCGGGCCGCCGTCGGGCGCGGCGCTCGTGTCACGGTTTTGCCCGTCCCGCTCCAGGGCCCGCAGCGCCTCGTACCCGCGGTGGATCGCCCAGCACTTGCCGACCCAGCCCGGCGGCGGGTCCCGGTCGTTGCGCACCACGGTCAGGTTCGGATATCGCGCGGCCAGATCGGCGGTGATCCGCGGCGTCGCGTCCGTGCTCGCGTCGTCCACGAAGATCACGCGGCAGCGGGGGTAGTCCTGCTCGCAGAGGCGCGGCAGCGTTCGCGGCAGGTGCTCGGCCTCGTCACGGCCCGGGCTGATGATCGTCACGTCGGGCAGGCCGTCGGGAGGCGGGTGTGGCGAGGCGTCGTCGGGCCCCAGCTTGTGGCGGAAGTTGCTCTTGTATTGGCCGGCGACGTTGAAGTACGCCCACAGGCAGGCGATCAGGACCAGCAGCAGGGTGAAACCCCAAGCGAGCACGAAAAAGACCTCCGGGCGGAGCCGGGCGCCGCGACACGTCGCCGGCAGTATAGGGCGCTGCGCGGGCGCGACGTAGCGGGGCGGAGCGAGTCGGCTCGACGCCCGAAGGGATTCAGGGCACACGGACGGTGGGGGTCGGGTCGAAGGCGCCGACGCCCCGTCGGCCGACGATCACGTGCGGCCGTAAATGTACTCGTGCAGGTCGTGGATCTCGCGTTCCTGGCCGTCGAGCATCCAGGCGTTGATGTCACCGATCGAGATCAGCCCGCACAGTTGCTCGGATTCGTTCACGACCGGCAGGTGGCGGATGCGCCGCTTCATGAAGGTGGTGCGGGCTTCGTCGATCGACGTCTCGATCGCGCAGGAGATCACGCCGGTGGTCATGACGTCGCCGATGCGTACCGCCGCGGGGTCGAGCCGCTCGGCCACGACGCGCCGCAGCACGTCACGCTCGGTGAACATGCCGACGATCCGACCGGCGTTGACGACCACCAGCGCGCCGATCTTGTGCTCGTTCATCATCAACGCCGCGTCCAGCACCGTGCTGTCGGGGCTGATCGTGAGCACCTGC
>CAYSIX010000222.1:1073-6606 GCA_964431205.1 uncultured Phycisphaeraceae bacterium | reverse complement strand
GCGTTTACCCACGCGCGGATGGTCGGCGCCAAGCGCGTCGCCTGCGCCTCGACGGGCAACACGTCGGCGAGCCTGGCGATGTTCGCCTCGCTCTCGGAGCTGCGCGGGATCGTGTTCATCGGCTCGGGCAAGATCGCCTACGGCAAGCTCTCGCAGGCGCTGGACTACGGGGCGACGACGCTGCAGATCCAGGGCGACTTCGACGCGTGCCTGCGGCGGGTCCGTCAGATCGCGGTCGATCGCCCGGAGCTGGGCATCTACCTGATGAACAGCGTCAACCCCTTCCGGCTGGAGGGGCAGAAGGCGATCATGTATCGGGTGCTCGAGGCTCTGGACTGGGAGGTCCCGGACTGGATCGTCGTGCCGGGGGGGAACCTGGGCAACTGCTCGGCGTTCGGCAAGGCGTTCGCGGAGCTGAAGCACCTGGGGCTGGTCAAGCGGGTGCCGCGGCTGGCGGTGATCCAGGCGGCGGGGGCGAACCCGTTGTACGAGCTGTACCACAACCGGGGCCTGCGCTGGAACGGCGGGCGGTACGATCATGACGCGGTGATCTCGTATTATCGGGAGCTGGACGCGGCCGACACGCACGCGCACACGATCGCCAGCGCGATCGAGATCGGTCGGCCGGTGAATCTGCCCAAGGCGTTGCGGGCGTTGGACGTGATGGACGGGCTCGTGCGTCAGGTGGACGACCAGACGATCCTGGAGCACAAGGCGCTGGTGGGCCGTTTCGGGTTCGGGTGTGAGCCGGCGAGCGCGGCGTCGGTGGCGGGGGCGCACCTGCTGGTGGAGGAAGGGGTGATCGATCCGGGCGAGCGGGTGGTGTGCATCCTGACGGGTCACTCGCTGAAGGACCCGGACGCGACGGTGATGTACCACACGGGGATCAACGTCAAGGCGGTGCAGGAGCGAGCGCCGCGGAGCGAGCCGACGGGCCGATTGTCGAACCGGCCCGTGCCCGTGCCGGACGACCTGGAGGCGATCATCGAGGCGATCGGCGCCCCGAGCGGCGAGGTGTCGGACGAGCGACCGATCCCGCGACGCGACGACCCGCTGCGGCACCTGCCGTTGACCGAGTACTGACCCGCGGGCCGAGCAACACAGTGAGGACTCGACCATGTCTGGAACCGGCAAGAGCACGCCGCCCCCCAAAAAACCCGGCAGCTCGAAGCGTCCCCCCACGGCGCGCGGCCCGCGCACCCTCGGACCGATCCAGGACCTCGAACGCCACCTGCCGCCCGAGTGGTGGCGCAAGCTGTTCAACTCGGTCTACCTCAAGACGGACGGGGACGTCGTCGAGGACGCGGCGAACACCGCGCGCGACGTGGACCTGCTGATCGAGGCGACGGGCATCGAACCCGGCGATCGCGTGCTGGACCTGTGCTGCGGCCAGGGTCGACACGCCCTGGAGCTGGCCCGACGCGGCTACCGGCACGTGGTCGGCATCGACCGCTCGCGGTACCTGATCCGCCTGGCCAAGCGACGCGCGGCCGAGCAGGGCCTGAGCGTGCAGTTCCACGAGGGCGACGCCCGGCGGTTCCGTGTGCCCGAGAAGGGCTACGACTGCATCGCGGTCATGGGCAACTCGTTCGGGTACTTCGAGCAAGAAGAGGACGACATGCGGGTGCTGGAGCGGATCGGCCGGGCGCTAAAGCCGCAGGGCGTCCTGGCGCTGGATCTGGCCGAGGGCGACTGGCTGGCGCAGCACTACGAGCGGCGGTCGTGGGAGTGGATCGACGAGGAGCAGTTCGTCTGCCGGGAGCGATCGCTGGATCGGCAGGGTCGGCGGCTGGTGTCGCGGGAGGTCGTGGTCCACGCGGAGCGCGGCGTGATCGCCGATCAGTTTTACGCCGAGCGGCTGTTCACCCGCGAGTCGATCGCGGAGCTGTTGCAGCGTGCCGGGTTCCGCGAGGTGCGCGACCACGCGTCGATCGAGACGCAATCGACGCGGAACCAGGACCTGGGCATGATGAGTCGGCGGATGTTCATCACCGCCCGCGCGCCCGCACATCGCGTCCCCGCCCGTCGCCCCGGGCCGTTGTTCCGCAAGATCACCGTGCTCATGGGCGACCCGAAGCTGCCCGACACCGTGAAGCGCAACCAGCAGTTCAACCCCGAGGACCACGAGACGATCGCGCGGCTGCAAGCCGCCCTAGGCGAGCTGAAGGCGTACGAGTTCGAGTTCCTCAACGACCACGACAAGCTGATCGACCAGCTCCGCGAGACCCGCCCGCCGTTCGTGTTCAACCTCTGCGACGAGGGGTTCCACAACGACGCGACGATGGAGCTGCACGTGCCGGCGACGCTGGAGATGCTGGGCATCCCTTACACGGGCGCGGGGCCGGCGTGCCTCGGCATGTGCTACAACAAGGCCGTCGTCCGCGCCATCGCCGCGTCGCTGGACATCCCCGTGCCGGCCGAGACGTTCTTCTCCCCCGACGACCAGGCCGCCATGATCCCCTCGATCCTGCCCGCCCTGCTGAAGCCGAACTTCGGCGACGGCAGCGTCGGGATCACCAAGGAGGCCGTCGTGCACACGCTCGAGCAGCTGCTCGGCTACCTCGAGCGCCTCCGTCGGCAGATGCCCGGCACGCCCGTGCTCGTGCAGGAGTACCTGACCGGGCCGGAGTTCAGCGTCGGGATGATCGGCAACCCCGGCATCCGCTTCCACGCCCTGCCCGTGCTCGAGGTCGATTACTCCGACCTGCCGCCCGAGCTGCCGCGGATCCTCGGCTACGAGTCCAAGTGGGAGCCCGACTCACCCTACTGGACAAGGATCAAGTACCGCCCCGCGCAGATCGACGAGCAGCAGAAGCGGCTCATGATCGACTACTCCTGCCAGCTCTTCGAACGCCTGGGCATGCGCGACTACGGGCGGTTCGACTTCCGCGCCACCGCCGATGGCGAGGTTCGCCTGCTCGAGGCCAACCCCAACCCCGGCTGGCCCTGGGACGGCAAGTTCAACCTCATGGCCAGCTTCGAGCGGATCAGCTATGCGCAGATGCTGGAGATGATCCTCCAGGCGGCGTTCGACCGCCTCGCCGCCGGCGGTGCCGTGCCCGCCCCCACCCCGGACTCGAGCGCGGCGCAGGTCGGCTAGGAACAGGTCCCACGACGCCGGCATCGCCAGCCAACGCGCCGCGGTCAGCGGGCGACACGATCCGGCCCGTGCCGCGTCACCCCACAAAACCCCGCCGCCGGCACACCCGATCGGCCCCGACCACGTCAGAACCAGCAACACCGTGATCGTGACCCCGCGCAACACGCCCGGCCAAGCCGACTCGCGGGCGGTCGCCGCTTCCCCTTTCCCCTCGGACCCCGCCGCCATCAGAAGCCCCGGCGACCCGCTGCCGTTGACGCGCCGATGCCGCCAGACCGCGTGGTCGTACAACCAGTCACCCACCGGCTCGAGGGGCAGCGCCCGCAGCAGCCACGCGATCGGCCGACCGATCGGCGAGTGCTCGCACACCCGCACGAGCGCGGCGAACTTCACGTACCGATACCCCGCCGCGTCCGTCACCACCCACGACTCACGCTGACGGCGAAACACGTCGATCTCGCGGTCCTGAGCCGAAGGCCGCAGGACGCCCGGCGGCAAGAGCAGCAGGCTCCGCAGCCGCCGCGCCCGACGCACCGATAACGGATCGCGCGCGTGGTACCAGATCGTCAACCCGCGACGCTGAGGCGTCAGGATCGCCGCCGAGACCCGCTCCCACGCCTGGCCCGGCAGAAACAGCAGCCACGCCGCCACGAACACCAGCGGCTCGATCACCGCCGCGCCGAGCATCCCGAGCAACACGTGCGCCGCCACCATCGCCGCCACCGCCGCCGTCCGCGACGACGCCCTGACCGCCGCCGCGCCCACCGGCCAGAACGCCAGCACCGGCCCGACGATCAGCACCCAATAAATCAACCCGGGCACCCACGGCCCGACCGCGGGAATCCCCGTCACCGCGTGCCCCAGCGGCGACTGCCACTCGATCGCGCCCCCCGCCCAGCCGCTCGGTCCCAGACCGCCACCCCGCACCGCCTGATGGATCGCGGAAAACCAGTACACGCCGGCCACCTGCACCAGCAGCGCCGCGCTGGCAATCGACCGAACGCGCGGCGGCGCCGAGCCGTCCTCGTCCCCCGCGTCCAGACCGAAACACCGCCCCGCCGGCAGGAACACCGACCACAACAGCAGCATCCGCAGCAGCGCGTCGCCCTCGCCCGCCCCGGCCCCCGTGACATGGGCCAGCCCCACCAGCACCATCCAGCAGCCCAGCGCGGCCAGCCGGCTTCGCCACCCCACCAGCCACAGCAACGCCAACACCAGCAACGCCGCGCACAGACCGCCGCCCGCCCACGACAGACCCGCGGAGGATGCGGCCGAACCGACACCAACCGATCCGCCGCCGGACGCGAACGCTTCCCCCAGGCCGTCGCCGGCCCGGACCATCAGCAGCACACCCGTCACCACACGGAACAGCGCCAGGCTCCGCGCGTCGACCGTCATCAGCTCGAGCACCCGCCCGAGCGATCGATCGCGAGCCGTCGGCGTCGGCCACGCGGCCCCGCCGTCTCGCCTCGCCGGCGCGTCCATCCGCTGGCTCAACACTTCACCCCTCCCACCGATCCGCTCCCGTCCGCCTCCGCCGGTCGCCCGCACCTCAATCGACCGCACCCACGTCCGATCATCCTCCCGGGCGCGCTCCGCTACTTTCATCGGCCGAACGCCACAACCAGTTCCCCTCCCTCGCCATAAGGCTCGTCCTGATAACCGCCCCAACGCCCGCGGACCACGAACCCGTGCGACTCGATCCACGCGATCAGCTCCGGCGGATACCACACCCGCATCGCGATCCGAAGCGTGGCCTGCTCGACCACTCGCCCGCCGACGCACCGCCGATAGATCAGCTCCGGGTACAGCACCAGCGGGTCGCGCTGCAGCCGCGGCTGCCGCTCGAACCGCCGCACCAGCCCCTCCGCCGTCTGCACCTGCCCGTCGAACAGCTCCTCCGGACGGACCCACCGCTCCAGCAGCGTCTGTCGATCCGAATACGGGTTGAACGCGTTGAGGATCGCCGTGCCGCCGTCCGCCAGGTGCGTGCGGATCACGCGCATCAGCCCGTCGAGCTGCTCGTCCGTCTCCAGGTTCTGCATGACCCGGAACGGGGCGATGATCAGATCGAACCGCTCGCCCAGCTCCAGCCGGGTGATGTCGCCCCGGACGAGCCGGACGTTCGGCGGGTCGCCCCCATCGGCGAGCCGGCCTCGGCACAACGCCAGCATCGCCTCCGACCCGTCCACCCCGACGATCCGGCCGCAGTGCCCGGCCAGCGGCACCAGCACCCGACCCGTCCCGCAGCCCAGCTCCAGCACCGACGCCCCCGGCCCGGGCACGGCGCGGCGGTAGAACGGCACGTCGTCCCACGGCGGAGGGAACAGGTCGTAAAACCGGGCGGCGTCGCCGCGGGTGTCAGCGGTCATCGTGAGTGCTCCGGGTCGGCGGGTGAGCCGTGGCGGGGATGAAAAAACCCCGCCGGTCGGC
>CAYSIX010000222.1:0-1063 GCA_964431205.1 uncultured Phycisphaeraceae bacterium | reverse complement strand
GCAGGCTATCGGACACGACGCGCCTTGGGAAGCCGGTCGGCGGGGTCGCGGGGGTCGGGTTCGTGATCGCGCGTTACGCCGCCTTGGCCGATTCCTGCTTCTTCCGGTTCAGCCGCGCCGCCAGACGCGACTTGTACCGCGCCGCGGTGTTCTTGTGCAGCGCGCTGGTCGAGGCGACCTGGTCCAGCAGCTTGTAGATCCCGCGCAGCTGCTGCTCGGCCTGCTCGACCGTCCCGTGCAGCAGCGTCTCGCGATACTCGGTGATCGCCGCTCGGAACCGGCTCTTGCGCCAGCGGTTACGGGCGCGCTGCTTGGCGTTCTGTCGCACACGTTTCTTGGCGCTCAGCGAATGAGGCATGTCGGCACCCTCTGGGTTCGTGGTGAAAGCCCATCATTATGGCGTCCCCGGCCACATCGGGCAAATCGGCCGCCCGGCGGCCACCAGACCACCCCACCGCCGACCTCCCCGGGGCACTTCGTGCCACCCGCTCAGCGGCCCAGGCCGCCCACGCCCCCTCCGCTTCGACAGGATCCGACTCGCCCATTGGGCAACTGGGCGACCTCCCCTCCGCGTTTCCTGTTCTCTGCCTCCTCCACTCCCGACTCCTGACTCCTTCCCTCCTGCCTCCTTCCTTCTACCTCCTGCCTCCTTCCTTCTACCTCCTACCTCCTACCTTCTCACCAATGTCACCCCCCACCCCCCTCCATCAAATCAGAAATCATAAATCGACACTTGACAATGTTTTACAGTGTGTCACCCCCGTGTCACCCCCGTGTCAGGGTGACGTCACCCCTGGGGAAGACCCGTACCGCGAAGGGACGAAGAGGGCGAAGGTCGCGAAGGGGAGGGAACCACGGGCGGGATCCGGGGGCGTGGGGGCAAGGTGCCACGCCACAAGTCAGGGCGGCTGTGCGTTTCGTCCCTGACTCGTCCCGCGCTGCTCGGAGCCGAAATCTGGTCTCGGTTGTCAAAGATCCGGCGGCCGCGCACGAGGCGACGATCCGATATGTGGTCCTTCCGGGTTTCTCATGGGTGGATGGTCTCGATGTGGGATGATGGCGG
>CAYSIX010000221.1:0-6644 GCA_964431205.1 uncultured Phycisphaeraceae bacterium | reverse complement strand
GAGATCGTGCTCGACTGCGGACTGGAAAACCTCAGCTACTTCTACCGCCTGTTCAAACGCCGCTATGGGATGACACCGCGTGCCTACCGCCTCTGCAAACGCTCTTTGATACAGCCATAACGATCACCTAAGCCGGCATCACGACAAACCTACAAGACAGAGATTGCGCCGGTATGGAGTCCACCTGCATGCTGTGGCCACATCATGTGGTCCCCGAAGATCGACGCGACGTCCAAAGCCGCCGCGGGTGTCTCATGAGTGTTGCTGGTCCTTGATGAATCGTCGGTGTCGTTTGGATGCGCCGCGCGCCTGGCGGCGTGAAGCTCCGGTCGGCTCGCCCGCTTCGTCAAGGAGCCCCAGCGACACCAGGTGCCGTGCGATGGTGCGCAGGTCCCCCGGCTCGGGGTCCCGGTGTGGCGGGGCCATCGTCGCTTCGCACAGCCCCATGCACTTGAGCGCGCCCTTGATGCCCGTTAGGAATCCCGCGCTGTATTGCTTCATGCTGTACAGCCGTTCGCTCATCTTCATGACACGAGCGTGCAGGGCGGCCAACTCGTCCATGTCGCCGGCGTTCGCCTCGCGGATCATCGTCGCGAACAGGCTCGGGTCCAGGTTGCCGCCGCCGGGCACGCCGCCGTGCGCGCCGAGCGTCAAAGCCTCCGCAAGCAGCTCCTCGGGCCCGATCAGCAGCGAGATCTCCGGCCGATCCTCCAACGCGTGGTGCAGGCGATGGAAGTAGGTCATGTCGCCGGAGCTGTCCTTGACACCGACGATGTTGCTCTCCTCCAGCGCGCCGAGCACGGTCTCCGGCTCGATGACGACCTTGGTCTGCACGGGGATGTTGTAAAGGAACAGCGGCAGCTCGCACCGCCGCGCGATGTCGCGAAAGTAGCTGAGCAGCTCGGGCTGGCTCGGGGTGAAGTAGCACGGCGGCGCGAGCACGACAGCGGAAGCGCCGGCGCGGTGGGCGATGCGCGCCATGTTCAGCGTCTCCTCCGCCGCGTTGTCGGTGACGCCGACGAGCACGGGCACGCGCCCCGCGACTTGATTCACCGCCCGGTCCACCAGCTCCCGCCGCAGGCGGTAGCTCAAGCTCGGGCCCTCGCCCGTTGTGCCCAAGACGAACAGCCCGTCAACCCCGCCGGCGAGAATGTGCTCGATCAGCCGTTCCAAGCCCGCGACATCGAGTTCATCACGGCTGAGTAACGGCGTCACCATTGGCACGATGATTCCGGCAAGGCGGTTCTGTTTGCTAGGTCGGTTCATGCGAAACCTCACAGCTCATCACTCGTTACCATTCCGCGCATCTGCGGGTCGTGGACTAACTTTGCTGATGACGCAAGCCGAGCCAGGCTCTGTCTTCAGGATGACCGGACGCCCCTCCGCAAGCCCACGCCTGGCCGTGTATGGACCTCTAGACCGAATGTAGAACGTTGCGGGGCATCGTGTGGCGCTGTCGTCATGAGAAGCTTGTGCCCGAATTGTTCAAGATTGAGGGATACGCGTGCCCTCCCCTTCTCCACGCGCACGGGGACAGTATTCCCGGTCGTGTCGTGAAGCAAGGTGTGTGTCCAATCCAACGCTTCCCACGAAACATCGAGAGATTGACTGGCGCCAAAGTTGATCAACAGCAGACTTTGCCGGCTGCCAATCGATCCCAACCGCCCGGTGCACCAGCCCGAAGTCGCTCCGCGGATGCTCAGCGGTGGCTTCGTTCCTGCCCATTCCAACAGCGACACGAGCAGCTCGACAAGCTGACCCGGGGCGTTCCGGTAGGTGGGTCCACCGATGGTGCTTCCGATCAGGGCGATTCGACCGCGCCCCAATCGCCGGGTCAGACCCGTGGGCGACGAGCCTGGCGACAATGTGAAATGGTGCGCATCGAGTGAGCATAGACCCGTCTCATGCGCGCCGATCCGCACTTCGATCGGCTCATGATTTCCCAGACTCTCTTCAGGAATCGCTCGGACATGAGTTCGTACACGGCGATGAAACAACTGCTTCGCATTCAGTGCTTGCATGATTGGCGTTGTGGATGCTGCCCGCTCGAAGGTGTCTGGGCCGATCCGGCCTGGCACGTTTTCAATGAAGACCGCGCCACCTTGTCGTGTGAATGCGAGCAGCTCGGCCGCCGCGTCGTCGGCCACAGTGGTTGAGTCTGGCACGATGATCAGTCGCAGGGTGTCATAGTGACGCCACTGATCGGCGTGACGATCATCAAGCACGACGTAGGGCACGTGCAGCAGTTCCAGTGCTCGCAGATAGGCCCACAGGTCGTCCGACGCCTGATACAGGCGTGGCGCGTAACCGCGCGATCGCATCCAATCGAGCCAGTAGGCGTCGCGTTGAAACAGGACGGCGACGCGCGGCGGCGCGGGCGAGAAAGGCTGCTCGTCCAGACCAGCCTCGGCAAGTTCTTGAGCGGTGGCTTGAACCATCGTCAATCTCTGATCGGCCAGTCCATCCGGCGTTAACAGGCCGTAACCACCCGTCTCTTGGCCAAAGACCTCAGGACGCCAGCACCAATAGATGGCGGCACGCAGGCCGCGTGAGACGGCCAGCCACACCCACGCCTGTTGGCGCCGAGGCTCAAGCGGCGGGCTCTGCTCGCCGGCTGTGACCACCGGCCCACCCTGGAGCTCGCTGAGGTAGCACGGTCGATCAGTCGCGGCGCTCGCCGCCGCCGAATAACGCGCGGCGATATCTATCGGGTCGATCGGGCCGTTGAGGTCGGGGAATAGGCTCAGGCCATAGAAGTCACCCTGCGCGACGTCCCAGTCGACGCCGCGAGCGAAGACATCCTCCTTGAGCGCGACCCCACCGCACACCGACGGGGCGCTGGTGTGCGAGCCGATCGGATGAGTGGGATCACCGCGACGCACCGCATCGATGCGCCAACGGATCATCTGTTGATTGCGGTGTGTCAACCACTCGAGGAAGTCGTGCATCTCAGGGTAGCAGTGCGCCTGAGGCGGACCGATTCGCACGTCTTCCCATTCCACGTATCGCCTGCCCCAGGCATTCCCCAGGGCTTCAAGCGAGCCGTAGCGATGGCCCAGAAATCGCCGCAGGCTCGCCAGGGAGTGGCTGCAGAAGCAGACTGATTCGTCCACGCCGTTGCGCCAACGGTTTTCGTTCCATACGTCCCACGCCCGTAGATTTGTGCGTGCGGCGAAGTGGCGGCCGCATGATTCAAGGAACCGCTCCATCAAGGCCCGCACCTGGGGGTGATCGGTGCAGCCACCGGGCACGAGTCCACTGAGGCACTCGAGGCGCGCGCCGTTGGCGGCTGGCCGGCCGAACACGTCGATCATTCGCGCATCGGGCAGTTCGCGAGGCACCCAGAAAGGGTTGACCTCCGGCAAGACGGACAGGACCACCTGCAGCCCGTTCGCTTCCGCGAGATCCAGCAGGCGGTCGTAGTCGTCAAAAACGTAGCGCCCCGGCGCCGGTTCGCACCAGCCCCAAACCACCCAGCAGACGATCGTGTCCAGCCCGGCGGCGCGAGCCCGGCGCAGGTCGTCCGCCCACGCGGCCGAGCGGGGAAACGGAGGCCGATAGTACTGGGCGCCCATGAAAAAGCCGGCATGGCCTGGGCCGGAAACACGGTGGCCGCGTGACATGTCAGATACGATACCGCCGACTTGATTCCGCGTCAACCCCGTCCGACACGACGACCCGCATTTCGGGATATAAAAGCTTAGGATTGGCTCTTGACAGCGTCGTCGCGAGCCGCTAGTCTCATTGACATGTCACGTGCCTCGCTGTTGGAGTCCGATGATGCCACGCGTCGCTAGAGAATCCGGCTCGAATCTTCGAGACCATGCGTACGGCTACATCTGCCAGCAATTCATCGATGGGCGCCTGCGTGCGGGCAGTCGCCTGTCCGTCGGTTCGCTCGCCAAGGAGATCGGCGTCAGTCGCACGCCCGTGGCCGAAGCCCTGCTTCGCCTGCAGATGGAGGATGTTGTCGAACAGGTCCCCCGCGTCGGCACCATCGTCCGACGGCCTGACATCGATGAGATCGCCGAACTCTACGAGCTTCGTGAGCTACTCGAAGGCTACGCGGCCGCCAACGCCGCCCAACGCCTAAGCGGCGCCGACCTGACCGTGCTCGACCGGATGGTCGAGCAGATCCGCAAGGTGTGCGTCGAGCTTCGCGAGAGTGGGGAACCGACCCTGTCACGCGACGCCGTCCGTCGGTACCTCACGGCGGACCTGGCGTTTCACCTGGCCATCCTCCGCGGGGTCGGCAACCGTCGCATCTACAACGTCATTCAGAACGCGCACGCGTTCCTGTTGATCTTCTGCTCACGCCGACACGAGAGGCACACCCTCAAGACCGTATCGGACATCTACGGCTGGCACGCACGCATCCGCAACGCGATCCGCCGAGGTGACTCGGACACCGCCCGCGACGCGATGGTTCGACACATACGCGACAGTCGCAAGGGGGCACTGAACTACCTGTCCAGTCACGAATCGTCCACGTCTGAGCTGGACCTGGACCTGGACCTCTCCACCCTGATGCCCAAGGGATTCAGTTCGTTGGGACGTGAGTCATTTCAGAATCGCGGCCAGCCAGACTCCGCGCGTCAAAAACGCCGGGGTCGGCGTCGGTCAGACGATTTACCGTTGCCCTCGACCCACATGAAGGAGATCGTCATGTCATCAAGACCTCGCCTCGCGTTCACCTTGATTGAGTTACTCGTGGTCATCTCCATTATCGCACTGCTGATCTCTATTCTTCTGCCGGCGTTGAGCAAGTCCCGCGACTCGGCGAAGTCCGTCCAGTGCCTTTCGAACCTGCGTCAAATCGCGGTTGCCGCGATCGCGTACGAAGTGGATTCCAAGCGCATGCCGGCTCACTACCTCGAGCTTCGCAACGCCAGCCCTCATGGGTGGCCTGCTCAACTCGCCGACAACTTTGGCGCACACCGTGATGCGCGACGGTTGTGGTCCGACTACATCGGCAGCGTTAACTTCTTCGCGTGCCCCTTCCTGCCCTCGTGGGACCTGTCCGAGACGGCGTTCGAGCCGGGCACCACGCGAATCTACGGCAATTATTCCCTGTATGCCGGCTACATGCGCGACCGCGACGATAGCGTCTGGTCCGAACACGCCTGGATTCAATCGGAGCAGCCGTACGTGGTGGAGGGTGAGTCAATGCGCGTGTTGGCGTCGGACCAGGCGTGGGACTTTTCTAATGGTGATTACCGCATGAATCACCCGCCGTCCGAAGGCATGCAATTGATTGAGAACACGACGGGCAGCGGCGGCTGGGCGGGAGTTTACTACCAGGGCGCAAGCCGTACTGACGCGCTGAACAGCGCCGCGCAGAATTACGCGTTCTCGGACGGCAGCGCCGTCAGCCGCCGGGGCGACGAGCCGTCCATGGTCAACGTTCCCGGCGTGTTTAATGGGATCGAAAACTGGTACCAGCGGTTGCCCACGAAATGAGACACCCGGGTTGCCGGGACCGAATTGAGCATCACGTCGACTCAAGCACTCGACAGAACGTTCCATTCACTTTGGTTTGAGAAGGAGGATTAAGCAATGCGGAAAAGATTGACAACGTCCCTGCTCGCCTGCGCGCTGGTGACGAGCGCGGCAACGTCGCTCAGGGCGGACGTCCTGGTCAGTGAGTCGTTCGATTACGAGGTTGGCCCGCTCGCCGGCGCAAGCGGCGGCGAGGGCTGGAGCGGCGGCTGGGTCGTCGGGACCAACCCCGCACCGACCTACTCAGTCATCGCGCAGGACATCGCCACGCCGAGTGGTTACGGCGCGCCTCTCGGGAAGCAGGCGTTCATTGATCCCGGCGCGGCCAACGACAACGCCGGCGGCGCCACGCCAGACATCCGGCGCACCCTCGCCGATCCGTTCGACCTCGACGCCGAGCAGACGCTCTACTTCGGCATGCTTGTTCGCCGCGAGGACGTCACCAATGGCGGGAGCCAGGAAAACAACTCGTATTTCAGGCTCAATGACGCGTCGGGCAGTCATCAGCTCGGCGTCGGACACGAGAGTGATGAGTCATTCCGTATCGCGCTCGGGAGCGCCACCAACCGATCGATCAGCGACTCAATCGAGTGGGAGATCGGTGTGGACTACCTGCTGGTCGGCAGGCTGACAACCAACCCCTCCGGCTCCGCCGATGTACTCGAAGCGAGCCTGCTCACACCAGAGGATTCCTTCAGTGAGCCGACCACGTGGGGTCTTCAGGTCACCGCTGACCTCAGCGGCACCCTGCCGCAACTCCAACTGGGCACCGCCCGCCGCGCGGGCCGCGCGTTCATCGATGAGATTCGCATCGGCACGGCGTTTGCGGACATCGCGGTCGCCGCGGCCGCCGTCCCGGGGGACGCCGACGGCGACGGGGACGTCGACGCCTTCGACCTCGGCATCTGGCAGACCCAGTTCGGCCAGACCGCCGAGGGCCTCAGCGCTGACTTCGACAGCGACGGCGACGTCGACGCGTTCGACCTGGGCATCTGGCAGATCAACTTTGGCACGGGCGGCGAAGCCGCGATCCCCGAGCCGGCGACCCTGATCACGCTGATCGCAGCGGGCATGGGGCTGACGCTCCGCCGACGGTAGTCGTCCGAACGGCAAAATCAGTGGCGCGTGGCGACGGCCTAACCGCG
>CAYSIX010000220.1:0-6712 GCA_964431205.1 uncultured Phycisphaeraceae bacterium | reverse complement strand
CCGTTGACGCCGTAGGCCTCGCTATAGGCCCATTCGGGCACGTTGCCCAGTCCCACCATGCCGGCGTCGCTCGTCCAGCGGAACGCCTCGCCGCCGGAGACGGAGAAGCTGTTCCCGACGATCACGGAGCCATCGGCGTTGACGCCGGTGGCACGGGTATCGAACGCACCCGGCAGGTCGCCCAGTCCCATCATGCCGTCCTCGCTCGTCCAGCGGAACGCCTCGCCGCCGGAGGCGGAGGTGCCGTACCCGACGACGACGGAGCCGTCGCCGCTGACGCCGACGGCCCCGCTGTTGAACTCGCCGCCGGGCAGGTCGCCCAGTCCCACCATGCCGCCCTCGCTCGTCCAGCGGAAAGCCTCGAAGCCGGAGGCGGAGCTGGCGATCCCTACGATCACGGAGCCATCGGCGCTCACTCCGGAGGCCTCGCTAAAGCGCCCGCCGCCGGGCAGGTCGCCGAGGCCTTGCATGCCACCCGCGGCGGTCCAGCGGAAGGCCTCGGTGCCGGAAGCGGAGATGCTGTACCCGACGATCACAGAGCCATCGGCGCTGACACCGTTGGCCGAGCTATCGAACTCACCGCCGGGGGACAGATGGCCCAGGCCGATCATGCCGCCGTCGGCTGTCCAGTAGAAAGGCTGGAGGCCGGAGTCGGATTCGCTCCGGCCGACGATAACTGAGCCGTCGCCGCTGACGCCGAAGGCCTCGCTGTAGAACGAACCGCCGGGCAGGTCGCCCAGGGGCGTGAGGCTGGCAGCGGCAAAGGCACGCGAGGCGGCTGTTGTGCACAGCAGCATCGCCAGAAGAGCAAGACGTCGTGATCGCATTGGTTTGTCCTCCGCAAAAGCACTGAATGCCGCACATGCGGCGAGGAGAAGGGGATAGGTACGTTTTCCGATCCGTTCACCCGCACGGCATCGGGCCAGCAGCGGCACGACAAGCGTCATCGCGATGATCGCGGTCGCCGGCTCGGGCACGGCGATGGCGCCCGTTCCCGTGCCGAAGTTCGCCTGCCAGATGCCCAGGTCGAAGGCGTCCACGTCGCCGTCGCCGTCCGCGTCGCCGTCGGAGGTGGTCGGCCCCTGACGATGCCGAAACTCGTCTGCCACAGGCCGAGGTCGAACGCGTCCACGTCGCCGTCGCCGTCGAAATCACCGGCCAGCTCGGGGGCAATGGTAGGAATGACGGCGACGAACGCTTCGCCGTTGCCGTTGCGCTCGCCGACGCCGACGATCGTGGTGCCGTCGGCGCTGATGCCGTCGGCGCTGAGGAGGCTTGTCCACCCGTCGGCGGCGGGGTCGACGCCGTAGGAGAGCAATACATCCCAAAGTGCCTGCATGCTGCTGTCGGCCGTCCAGTAGAACGCGTTGAAGTTCGGAATGCTGGGGTTGGTAATAAATTCGGTGCTTACGCCGACGACAATCGAGCCGTCGCCGCTGACGCCGGAGGCCTCACTCTGCGAGCCGCCGGGCAGTTTGCCCAAACCCACCATGCCGCCGTCGCTCGTCCAGCGGAAGGCCTCGTCGGCGGAGGAGTTGCCGGAGGCGGAGTTGCTGACCCCGACGATCACGGAGCCATCGGCGCTGACGCTGGTGGCCCTGCTCCAGAACCCGCCGCCGGGCAGGTCGCCCAATCCCACCATGCCGCCATCGCTCGTCCAACCGAAGGCCTCGTTGCGGGAGCCGGAGAAGAAGCTGGTCCCGGCGATCACGGAGCCATCGGCGCTGACGCCGGTGGCCTTGCTAAAGAACTCGCCGCCGGGCAGGTCGTCCAATCCGACCATGCCGCCGTCGCTCGTCCATCGGAAGGCCTCGTAGCCGTATCCGTAGGCGAAGCTGGTCCCGACGACAACCGAGCCGTTGGCGCTGACGCCGTGGACCTCGATATAGGGGGAGTCGTTGGACAGGAAGCCCAGGGGCGTGAGGCTGGCGGCGGCGAAGGCGGTCGAGACGGCGCCGCCAAAGAGCACCGCGGCGACGGCGCCCACAGCGCAGACGAGCGAAAGGATCGAACGAGTTAGTTTGATCATCATTCTTGCTCCATTTGTCCCGGCGCGCAAAAAGTTAGTCATATAGCCCCCTCCAAGTCTCCCGGTTCAGGTGGGAGCGGGCCGGTGAGCGGTCGGCCCGCGAAAGGTCTGTGTCGGTCAAGGTTGGGCCGACGCGCGTCCACCCGGGATGAACAGACGACGCCGCTCGGCGCGCACAACGCCGGCCCGCAAACGCCGCCGAAGTGACGCAGAGTCATCGAAGTCGATCCTGGATGTAAGAAGGCGCCAGCCGTCTCGCCGCGGCGGCTGCGAAAGTGCAGACGCCGCCGATGTGCCGGCCCCGATCCAGGACGGACGGCACGGCTGGCTACCCCGGAAACCTCGGAACCCGCGTCAGGGGCTGCCGTCGTGGATGGGGCGAGGATGATTCTAACTCGACGTGTGATCCGCCGACAAGAGGATTTTCAAGACGTCGGGAAAATACCAAGTCGCCGCCACAGCGCCCCCAGCCCCACAACCGGAAGCAGGAGCAGCGCGAGAGCCCCCGGCTCGGGCACGTCCGCCCCGACGCCTGTTCCGAAGTTCGTCTGCCAGAGGCCGAGGTCGAACGCGTCCACGTCGCCGTCGCCGTCTGCGACCTCCCTGTGCGCAACGCATCGCGCGTGAAAAAGCGCGAGGAAATATATGTTTTCTCGCCGTTAACCAAAGGGTTGGTTTTGGCGGGCGTAAGCGCGTGATGGTGGGGCGGTTAGGCACTAAGAACTGAATCGGCAAAACAGGGGGGTCTAGAGGCGCTCGCGCGCGACTTTTTGTAGAGTCAACCAGTCGGTCGGGGGTTGTCGTCGCGGTGGGTTGGGCGAACGGGCTTCCGGCAAACGTTTCGAACTTGAAACTCTTAGCTGATCAGAACTGAGCCGTTGACCGCGTGCTCGCCGCGGCAGAACTCTCTCATCCGGGTTCGCGGCCCTTTGGAAGCGGGCGGCAGTGAAGACTTGGTGGAGGTCGCCGGAGATTCGTGATCTGATCCTGCGGCTCGCCCGGGATACGGGCTGGGGTGTACGTCCGTAACCTCGGAGAGCTGACGAAGCTGAGAATCGCCAGCGTGGGCAAGACGACGATCCACAACATCCGCAAGGAGATATACTTCGATCAGCACACAGGCCACAAGCAGCCTCACCACCGCACCGCCTCGCGCTTCCATCCGGGGTAGACCTTCTGCATCTCGACCTCGTCGTTGCGCTCGGTGAGGCCGGACTCGACGTAGGTCTCGTGCAGACGGGCGAGCGCCTGCCGGTCGAGCTCCACCCCCAGGCCGGGCTCGCGACTGACGGCAAGGCTCCCGTCCTCGAAGTGGAAGCGGCCGCGCGTGACCAACTCTTCGTGCTGCCATGGGTAGTGCGTGTCCACCGCGTAAGCCAGCGCCGGGCTCGCGGCGGCCAGGTGCGTCATCGCGGCGAGCGAGATGCCGAGGTGGCTGTTGGAGTGCATGGAGAGCTCACGGCCGAAGGTGGAGCAAATCCGGTCGAGCTCGATGGCGGCGAGCAGCCCTCCCCAGTGGTGATGGTCCACGAGGATGATCCGCTCGCTGCCCAGGCGGATGCTCTGAGGCAGATGCTCGAAGGTGGTCGTGCACATGTTCGTCGCCAGCGGGATCTCCACGCGGCGCGCGAGCTCGGCCATCGCCTCCTGCCCGCGCACGGGATCCTCGTAGTACTCGAGGAGCCCTTCGAGCTCCTGCCCTGCCCGCACCGAGGTCTCGAGCGACCACGTGCCGTTCGGATCGAGTCGCAGCGGCACGTCAGGTCCGAACGCCTCCCGCAGCGCGCGGATCGTGGCGACCTCGTGCGCTGGAGGAAAGACGCCGCCCTTCAGCTTCAGCGAGCGGAATCCGAAAGCCTCACACATGGCCTTGGCCTGCGCGATGAGCTCGGCAGGATCGTGCGCGCGCGCCTGTCGCGCAGCGTCCCAGCCGGAGGCATGGGGGTCGGTGCCGAGGCCGAGCGCACCTCCCGCGCCTTCTTCCTTGTAGAAGAGGTACGCCGCAAACTCGACGCGTTCTCGCACGGGTCCGCCGAGCAGGTCGACGACGGGCCTCCCGAGCGCCTTGCCGATCAGGTCGTGGCTCGCCACGTCTACCGCGCTGTGGGCGCGCATCCGCTGCCTGTGGGTCCACCCGCGCGCTTCGGCGAGCTCGGTGATGCGTGCGAGGTTCGCCCGCCGGGCAAACGGGTCGGCGCCAACGACCACCTCGCGCGTGTCCTCCAGCGCTGCCGTGACCGACGCACCGCCGGGCACTTCGCCCAACCCGCTGATGCCGTCGTTCGAGACCAGCTCAACGACCGTGCGAAGCGCGTACGGCGCGTGAAGGCCGCCCGCATTCAGGAGCGGCGGGTCGCTCATCGCGACCGGGGTGACGCGAATCTCCTGTATCTTCACCGTCGGCTCCCTCGTGTGTCCCGGAGCGGGTCGGGGCGTGCCCGTGCGCGACGCGAACAGGGTTGGACGCCAATTGCGAGCGTCGGCGGCCTCCCCTACACTCGCGAACGGAGGCTTCATGGTCTTTATATACGATCGGGTCGCGGCCGGGGAACGCCTGTACGGCACCTGGTGCAACCTGGGCTCGAGCATCACGGTGGAGATGGCTGGGGTCGCCGGGTTCGACTGGATGCTCATCGACCTGGAGCACGGCAGCGGCGGCTACGAGAGCCTCGTCCACCAGGTACAGGCTGCCTCGGCCACCGTCGCCGCGCCGATCGTGCGGATCGCCTGGAACGACCCCGTGCGGTTCAAGCGCGTGCTTGACCTCGGTGTGGCCGGTGTCATGGTCCCGTACGTGCAGAGCGCCGAGGAGGCTACTCAAGCCGTGCGCGCGATGTGCTACCCGCCCCAGGGCGTGCGCGGCGTCGCCTCGCTTAATCGAGCCACGAGCTTCGGGCCCGGCTTCGCGGACTACTTCGCCCGCGCGAATCGCGAGCTGCTCACGGTCGTCCAGATCGAAACACAGGCTGCCGTGGACAACGTCGACGAGATCGCGGCTGTCGACGGGGTCGATGTCCTCTTCGTCGGCCCGCTCGACCTGTCCACCTCGCTCGGCATCCAGAACCAGTACACGGATCCTCACTTCCTCGACGCGATCGACGCGGTCACGCAGGCAGCGGCAAAGCGAGGCAAGGCGAGCGGCATCCTCGCCCTCGACCCCGCAATGCTGGCTCCCATGTTCGAGCGCGGCATGACCTTCGTTGCCCACGGCTCGGACGGCGGCCTGGTGGCTGCGGGCATGCGAGAGAACCTGCGGAGGATGCAGGAGGTGCGATCGTGCGGCCAGACGAGCACGCGGGCTGCTCAATAGCGATCGCCGGGCGGGTGAGTAGAAGTAGTTGATTTGCACCTCTTCCCTATCCCCACGGGAGCGTTCGCTGAAACAAGCCCGGGCCGCCTACAATCAGGCATGCCCTTCGACAAGGTTCAGATCAATCGGGCGGCGGTGCTGACGCTTTGGGCTGCGATTGTCGCTGAGCGGCTCGGCTTCGACTGGAGCGAGGCTTTGACGTTGGGCAAGACGGTCGCGGGTCTCAACGCTCAGAGTAAGGGCCGCCGCCTGGGCATCTTCGATCCCGTCGACGAGAGTGCCGAAAAGGCCCGGCGCAAACGCGCGCCGTTTCATATAGACCTGCTGGGTCGGAGGGTGCCGGCCAGGAATACGGACGAGGGCGTGCGCGCCGTGACGAGGGATCGGACGGTCGATCCGCAGAGCGTTCGCCGATACCTCCACGGCAAGTTCGGTGACGATTACGAGCGAGTGAAATCGGCGATGGTATCGCTGGCCGAGGCGTTCGATCCGTCCGAGCTGGCGGAGGAGGCGTACGGGCTCTACGAGACGTTTCGACCGCAGGTGCCGGAAGGCAAGAAGGGCTGGGGCGCCAAGGGCGAGTTGAACCTCCAGAAGCTTCGCGGTCTCGTCAATCGCGGTAAGTGAAGAGCTACGCCTTACCGGATAGACACCCGGCGGCAGGCATGACCGGCCTCACGGGCATTCCCGGGGAGCCGTGAGGCTGAAGTTCCCTGCTTCGTGAATAATCTACAGAGGGTGTCAGCGTATCGCGTGCCGGTGGGCAAGAGCACAAAGATGATGTCTGGCCAACGGAACCCACGCGACCAAGCGTTGTCTAGGTTTGTCTGTTTGCTATGGAATGGTATTCAACCGCGAACCGCTCCAATTCGCTGTTGTTCGCGATCCCAAGCTTTTTCTTTACGCGTTGTCGGTACGTGTCCACGGTCTTGGAACTCAGAACCAGCGAGTCGGCGATCTCCTGGGTAGTCTTGCCTCTGCCGATCTCTTCAAAGACCTCCAGTTCGCGGTTCGAGAGCTGGTTGAGAGGCCGGGAAAACCCATCGTGACTGCTGCCGGACAGGCGATCCAACAGGCGCTCGGTTACGGGTTCGCTGAAGTGGGACTTCCCGGCCAAGACGCGTCGCACAGCCGCCAAGAACACGTCGGTCGGCGCGTTCTTGCTCACATAACCGGAAGCTCCGGCGTATGCGGCACGTTCCGCATACAAAGCCTCGTCGTGAAGGGAAAAGACGAGAGCGCGGGTGCTCGGGCAAGATGTCCGCGCCTGCTCGATCAAGCCGAGTCCATGCCCGCGCCTCAGGGAGATATCAACGATAACCAAGTCTGGCTGGGTGCGATCGATAAGCTCAAGCCCCGTGACCGGATCGTCA
>CAYSIX010000219.1:0-6747 GCA_964431205.1 uncultured Phycisphaeraceae bacterium | reverse complement strand
CTTCTGGGCCTTCTCGATCGCCGCCGGCACGCCGGGCGCCTTGCCGTAGCCCAGCCCGACGTTGCCGCGGCGATCGCCGACCACCACCATGGCGGCGAAGCTGAAGCGTCGCCCGCCCTTGACGACCGTCGCCGTGCGGTAGATCCCCACCGTCGTCGATTCCAGTGCCTGTGCCTCGTCCAACATCTCTGCCATGGTCAAGCCTTTAGCGGTTAGCGATCAGCGGTTCGCGTTCGGTCGTCAGTGCGGCGGCGTCGGTCTCGGCCGCGGTCGTGTCGGGGTTGTTCAAAACTTCAATCCACCCTCACGGGCGGCCTCGGCGAGGGTCTTGATCCGCCCGTGGAAGCGGAAGCCGTTGCGATCGAAGGCCACGCGCTCGATGCCGGCGGCCTTGGCGCGCTCGGCGATCCGCTGGCCGATCAGTTTCGCCGATTCGTTCGTGCAGCCCTTGTCGGTCTTCTCCTGGACGGTGCTGGCGGCGACGATCGTGCGGCCGGCCAGGTCGTCGACCACCTGCGCGTACAGGTGCTTGGAGCTGCGGAACACGCAGAGCCGCGGCTGCTCCGGCGTGCCCTGGACACGCTTGCGGATGCCGCGGCGCCGGCGCTGACGTCGCATCGTCTTGAGTCGGTTCTTGTCCATCTTCGTTCCTGCCTCGCATCGGCCGCGCGGCCACGCCGCGCAGCGTCCGATCAACCGCCGCCGGCAAACGCCTTGCCCTGCTTGCGGATGATCTGTTCGTCGGAGTATTTGATCCCACGGCCGTTGTACGGCTCGGGCTTGCGCTGGGCGCGGATGACCGCGGCGCACTGGCCGACGAGCTGCTTGTCCGGGCCGCTGACCTTCACGCGGTTCTGCTGCACCTCGACGCTCACGCCGTCGGGGATCGTCACTTCCTTGGGATCCGCGTAGCCGAGGTTGAGCACGACCTTGCGGCCCTGGACGCGGGCGCCCCAGCCCACGCCGGCGATCTCCAGCTCGCGGGTGAAGCCCTTGGTCACGCCCTGGATCATGTTGGCGATCAGGGCCCGGGTCAGGCCGTGCATCGCCCGGGCGGTTCGCGACTCGCCCTTGCGCTCGACGACGACGCGCTTGGGGTCGTCTTCGAGGCGGACGTCGACCTCCGGGCGATGGGTCATCGAGAGGCGGTTGCCGCCGGCCTCGACGGTGACGTCGCGTCCCTGGATCGAGACGCTGACCCCGGCGGGCACCTCAACGGGTTGTTTTCCGATCCGTGACATTGCGTGAGCCTTTAGCCGTTCGCCGTCAGCGCGGAGCTGTCAGCTTAGCGATTCGTTGGGTCTTCCTTCGTTCGTCAACGTTGTCGGTCGGGCCCATGGCCTGGTGTCCATAGCCGATCGCGCCTCTACTCCACGGTACACAACAGCTCGCCGCCGACCTTCTCTTGGCGTGCCTGGCGGTCCGAGAGCACGCCGCGCGACGTGCTGACGATGCAGATCCCCAGACCCGCCAGCGGCCGGGGCAGCTCGTCGACCTTGCTGTAGACGCGGCGGCCGGGCCGGCTCTCCCGCTGCAGGCGGTGGATCAACTGCTCGCCGTTCGGGCCGTACTTCAGCTCGACCCGCAAGATACCCTGCCGACCGTCCTCGATCACGTGGAACCCGAGGACGTAGCCCTCCTTGACGAGCACGTCGGCGATGCCGTGGCAGATCTTGCTGTTGGGGATGTCCACGTGGCGGGCCCGGTTTCGGGCCGCGTTGCGAATCCGCGTCAGCATGTCGGCGATAGGGTCGCTCAATGACATCGAATCACGTCTCCCATAAGGGTGGCCCGCGTCGGGCCGGGCGGGCGGGCGCTCGGGCCCGCTGCCGCGTTTACCATGAAGCCTTGCGCATCCCCGGGACCTTGCCCTCCAACGCCAGCTCCCGCAGCTTGATCCGCGAGAGCTTGAACTTGCGGTACACGCCCCGGCTTCGCCCGGTCAGGGCGCAGAGGTTCCGCACCCGAGTCGGGCTGGCGTCGCGGGGCAGCCGCTGCAGCGCCGCGTAGTCGCCCTCGGCCTTGAGCTTGTGACGCAGATCGGCGTACTTGGCCACCGTCTTGCGCAGCCGCTTCATCTTTTCCGTTGTCGATTTCGAAGACATTCCGCTTTCCTCCGGCTTTCAAGCCGTTGTGCCGCTCATTCCTGGCCGCCCGTCACGCCGCCTCCGGCCGGACGAACGGCATGCCCAGCTCCCGAAGCGCGACGCGTGATTTCTCGTCGTCGCTGTTGACAAACACCAGCGTGATGTGCATCCCGTGGGTGAAGTCGGCGTTGGCCATGTCCACCTCGGGGAAGATGCCCTGCTCCTGGACGCCGAACGAGTAGTTGCCCCGGCCGTCAAAGCTGCGGTCGCTCAGGCCGCGGAAGTCCTTGATCCGCGGGATCGCCAGCGTCACCAGCCGGTCCAGGAACTCCCACATCCGGTCGCCCCGCAGCGTGACCATCGCGCCGGTCTCGTAGCCCTTGCGGACCTTGAAGTTCGAGACCGACTTCTTGGCCCGGACCATCACCGGCTTCTGCCCGCTGATCACCGCCAGGTCCTGGATCACCTGCTCCTTGGCCTTGGCGTTGATCTTCGTGCCCTCGATCTGCCTGCCCAGCCCGACGCTGAGCACGATCTTCTCCAGGCGGGGCAGCGCCAAACGGTTCTCGATGCCGAACTGCTTCTGCAGCGTCTCGGCGACCGGGCCGCGGTATTGTTCTTTGAGTCGAGGCGTCATGGCTGTTTCACGTCCGAGGTTGGGGTCATCCTTCTACATCAGGCTCCGTCAGGTCCTGCAGCCGGGTCCGCTGCGGATGGGGTGCCCGGCGGTCAGCGCCCCTTCTTCAGTTCGGGGCCGAGCTGCTCGCCGGTGCGCGCCGCGACCCGCACCTTGGAGCCGTCCGGGTTGCGCTTGAACCGTACGCGGGTCGGCTTGCCGTCGGCGACCGGCTGGACCTTCGAGATGTGGATCGGCATCTCGATCTGCATCACGCCGCCCTGCTGGTTGGTCCGGCTCGGTCGCACGTGCTTTCGCCGCACGTTCACGCCCTCGACCAAGACCTTGTCTTCGCCGGGGATCACCTTGAGAATCTTTCGCGGCGTGAGGTTGCGGGTGCGGCTGACCACGCGGCCGCTCTCGTCGCGGTTCTTGATCCACGCGTCGTCGCCGCTGATCACGATCACCATGTCGCCTTGTCGTACGTGTCGAGCCATTGTCGGGTCCTGAGGCTTGAGGCCTGCGGTTTCGCGTGGTCAGACGACCTCCGAAGCGAGGGAGACGATCTTCATGTAGTTGCGTTCGCGCAGCTCGCGGGCGACGGCGCCGAAGATGCGGGTCCCGCGGGGGTTGCCCTCGTCGTCGATCAGGACGACGGCGTTGCGGTCGAAGCGGACGTAGCTGCCGTCGGGCCGACGCACGGGGTAGTTGGTGCGGACGACGACGGCCTTGACGATGGTGCCGGACTTCAGGTCGCTGCCGGGCAGGGCGCGCTTGACCGAGCAGACGACGCGGTCGCCGATGCCGGCGGTCCGTCGGGTGAAGCGGCCTCGGCCGGTGGACCCGCCGAGCACGCGGATCACATAAGCGACCTTGGCGCCGGTGTTGTCAGCCACGTCGACTCGGGATTCCTGCTGGATCATCGATCAACTCCTGCCGGGGCGAGCGGGTCGGTCGGGCGCACGGCCCGCACGGCCCGCACATCAGCCGGCCATGGTCTCCTGCGCCCGCGGGCCTTCCGGGGCCGACTCCACCACGCGGACCAGCCGCCAGCTCTTGGTCTTGCTCAGCGGCCGACACGGCGCGATCTCGACGCGGTCGCCCCGCTTGCTCTGGTTCAGCGCGTCGTGCACGTGGTACTTCTGCGTCCGCTTGATGTACTTGCCGTACTTCGAGTGCTGGTTCTGGAAGTCGACCGCGACGGTGCGCGTCTTGTCCCGACGGTCGCTCAGGACCGTGCCGAGCTTGGTGCGCTTCAGCGCGGGCGTCTTGGGGGTGGTCGCCTGGGCGGTGGTCATGCCGCGGCCTCCTGGTGCTGGCGCTGTCGCTGTTCGGTGAGCAGGCGAGCGATGTCTCGCCGCAGGTTCCGAAGCTCGCGCGGGTTCTCCAACTTCTCGGTCACCGCCTGAGTCCGCAGCTCGAACAGCCGCTTGCGCAGCCGGCCGACCTCCTCGCGGATCTCCGCGTCCGACATCTTGTGCGTTTCTTTGGCCTTGATCGCCATGGTGTTCGTCTCGCTCGTCTCGGCTCGCCCCGGCGGGCGCCGATGTGCTACGCGTGGCCCCGCTCGATGAACCGACACTTGAACGGCAGCTTGTGCGCCACACGCGTGAACGCCTGCCTCGCCAGGTCCTTGGGCACGCCCGTGAGCTCGAAGACCACCGTCCCCGGCTTGACCCGCGCGACCCAGTACTCCGGCTCGGCCTTGCCCTTGCCCATCCGCGTCTCCAGCGGCTTCTTGCTGATCGGCTTGTCCGGGAACACCCGCACGTACAGCTTGCCCTCGCGGCTGACGAACTGCCTCGCCGCCACGCGGCCCGCCTCGATCTGACGCGCCGTCAGCCAACCCGCCTCCAGCAACTGCAGCCCGTACTCCCCGAACGCGACGTAGTTACCCCGGGTCGCGTTGCCGCGCACCCGGCCTCGCTGCTGCTTGCGGAACTTCACTCGCTTGGGCATCAATGGCATGGGTTGCCTTCCTGTCGTCCGTTCCTCCCGGCAAGCCGGGGGCTGTCTGGTCCTTCATCCCCCGGCAGGCCGGGGGATGTCTGTTATCAGCGCCGGCCCCGGGCCCGCGGCCGCGCCCCGGCCGCACGCGACTCGATCTCCCCTTCCTTCAGCTCGTGGTACATCCCGTTGTACACCCACACCTTCACCCCGATCGACCCGTACGTCGTCCGGCTGGTCGCGAACCCGTAGTCCACGTTCGCCTGCAGCGTCTGCAGCGGGATCGCCCCCAGCCGGATGTCCTCCGTCCGGCTCATGTCGTGACCGCCCAGACGACCCGACAACTGAACCTTCACGCCCTTGGCGCCGGCGTTCATCGCCGCCTCGGCCTTCATCTTCATCACCCGCCGGAAGCTCGCCCGCTTGGCCAACTGCTCGGCCACGCTCTCGGCCACCAGCTTCGCGTCCAGGTCCGGGTTCGGCACCTCCAGGCAGTTGATCGAGACGTTCCGCCCCGTCAGCTCCTGCAGGTCCGTCGTGAGCTGATCGATCTCGGCGCCCTTGGGCCCGATCACCAGGCCCGGCCTCGCCGTCTTGATGATCACCTTCAGCTCCTCGCGCGTCCGCTCGATGTGGATGTCGCTGACCGCGGCAAACGGCGGGCGGCGGTTCAGCCGCCGATCGCAGTAGGTGCGGATCTTCTCGTCCTCGACCAGCAGCTCGCCGTAGAGCGACTTGGGCGCGTACCACCGGCTCTTGTGAGCCTCGGTGATGCCGACGCGGAACCCGAATGGATGTACTTTTTGACCCATAAACTCTTCTCAATCCCCCGGGCAAGCCCGGGGCTGTCTGTCCTGTCTGTCTGACGCCCGGGCGAGCCCGGGCTGTTGGTCAACGCTCGTCCACCGTCACGGTGATGTGGCTGGTGCGCTTGAGGATCGGGTGCGCCCGGCCACGGTCCTTGGGTTGCCAGCGCTTGATCGTCGGACCGCTGTCCACCCGCGCATCGCTGACGAACAGCCGGCGGACGTCGGCCTCGGCCTGGTCGGCGTTGGCGATCGCCGCCTTCAGCCCCGCCAGGATCATCACCGCCGCCCGTCGCTTGGACAGGTTCAGCCGCATCATCGCCTCGTCCACCTTCTTGCCGCGGATCAGGTCGATCACCGGCCTGGCCTTGGTCGGGCTGATCCGGGCGCCGCGCTGTCGATTCGTGTAGGGCATGATTCGCCTCGCTTCGTCTGTCCGGCCTAGCGGACCATCCCGGTGGCACGCTGGGCCTTGCTCCCGACCGTGTGGCTGCGGAACAGCCGCGTCGGGCTGAACTCACCCAGCTTGTGGCCGACCATGTCCTCGGTGACGAACACGTTCTGGAACACCTTGCCGTTGTGGACCAGGAACGTGTGCCCGACGAACTCCGGCACGATCGTGCACGCGCGGGCCCAGGTCTTGATGGGCTCACGCTTGTTCATCTGGTTGAGCTTCTCGACCTTGCGGTAGGTCTTGAAGTCGACGTAGGGGCCTTTTTTCAGCGAGCGTGCCATGGTTCGGTCTTCCGGGGTTCGTGTGCTTCCGGGGTGGTTCGGTTCGTTCGGCTCGTCGGTCGTCTGGTCATTCGCGCGGTGCGTGGGTCGCTGCGTGCGTGGATCGCTCGGTGCGTGGATCGCTGAAGCGACCACGCCGGTCATTTAAGTCTCAACTGGCCGTAGCGCTTGCTCACGCGACGGCGGATGATCCGCTTGTTCGAGGCCTTGCCGGGCTTGCGGGTGCGCCCGCCCTTGGCCAGCACGCCGGTCTTGGACGCCGGCGGGCGGTTGTGCTTGCTCTTGGCGTCGCCGCCGCCCAGCGGGTGGTCGTGGTGGTTCTTGGCCATGCCGCGGGTGTGCGGGCGGCGCCCCATGAGGCGGGCGCGCCCGGCCTTGCCCAGCACGACCTTGTTGTGGTCGAGGTTGCCGACCTGCCCGATCGTCGCGCGGCAATCCAGAGAGACCTGGCGGATCTCGCCGGAGGGGAACACCAGCGTCGCCCAGCGCCCTTCCTTGTTGGTCAGCCGGGCGTAGGTCCCCGCCGAGCGGCACATCTGCCCGCCCTTGCCCGGCA
>CAYSIX010000218.1:0-6770 GCA_964431205.1 uncultured Phycisphaeraceae bacterium | reverse complement strand
GATCGGCGTGCAGACCGGCCTGGCCATGGCCCGCGCCCGCCTCTACGAGGCCCGCCTGCGCAGCGAACGCCTCGCCGCCGTCGGCCAGACCGTCGCCTCCCTCTCCCACTCGATCAAGAACATCATCCAGGGCCTGCGCGGCGGGGCCGAGGTCGTCGAGCTCGGCCTGCGAAAGAACAACCCCACCGTCCTGCGCAACGGCTGGGAGATCGTCTCACGCAACCTCGACCGCATCTCCGACCTGGCCCTGAACATGCTCGCCTTCTCCAAGCAGCGAAAGCCCGAGCTCGAGATGACCAACCTCGAGCAACTGCTCAACGAGGTCGTCTCGCTCATGCAGAAGCAGTTCGACCACAAGAAGGTCGCCCTGATCACCGACTTCGCCGCCGACCTGCCCCCCGTCCCGGTCGACCCCGCCGGCATCCACCAGGCCGTGGTCAACCTGCTCAGCAACGGCCTCGACGCCGTCCAGCCCGAGACCGGCGTGGTCAGCCTCCAGTGCGCCTACGACGCCGAACGCGAGCAGGTCCACATCGGCGTGTCCGACAACGGCCCGGGCATCGAGCCGGCCACGCTCAAACGCCTCTTCGAGCCCTTCCACTCGACCAAGGGCCTTCGCGGCACGGGCCTGGGGCTGGTGGTGACCAAGAAAGTCGTCGAGGAGCACGGCGGGACCGTCCACGTCGAAAGCTCACGCGATCGCGGCACGACCTTCACGCTCACTTTGCCCGTGGCCATGGAGGCCATGCCCGCCTCGGCCGACACCCACGGGCCCGGCGACTGAGCACGAGCCGATCACCCACGCCCCGTGTCCCTCCGCGACGCGTTGCGTCGCGCCTGCAGCCTCAGCCGCGGAGCACCGCCCCGCGGACGCCCACGACCGCGTGGGGCCAACCCGCCGCCTCAGACGCGGGCAAGGCCTGCCCGCGGACGCGTACCACGGCGTGGGGCTCACGCAATAAGGGCCGTGGACCGATCGTTATGCCGGCGTTCGGATAAACCCGCGAGGACCATGGGATGAGCCCGCCAAGCTCGGGGATCGAAACGTCGATGCAGCCGCTGGCCGACCGGGACTTCGGCGTAGCCGAGGCGCGGCACCTGCTGCGGCGGGCGGGGTTCGGGGGCACGACGGCCGAGGCGCGGCAGCTCGCGAGCCTGGGCGTGACCGCGGCGGTGGACCGCCTGCTCGACTTCCCGCCCGAGCTCGGCGACGCCCTGCCCGAGCCGCCGGTCGACCCGGACGTGATCCGCCCGCTCAACGAGGCCGAGCGGACGCGGCTGGCCGAGGCGCGTCGCAGCGGGGACGAGCGGCGCCTGGCGATGGCGCGGCGGATCTTCATCGAGCGGCGTCGCGATGACCGCGTCATGGTCGAGCAGCTTCGTCGCTGGTGGCTCGGGCTGATGTTCGAGACCGCCCACCCGGCGCGGGAGAAGCTGGCGCTGCTGTGGCACGGGCACTTCGCCACGCGTCACCGCGAGGTGCGCGACGCGTACCTGATGTACCGGCAGAACGCGATGTTCCGCGCCCACGCCGCCGGCCGGTTTGCCGACCTGGCCCTGGGCATCGTCCGCGACCCGGCGATGCTCAAGTTCCTCAACAACGAGCGCAACGTCGCCCGCCGGCCGAACGAGAACCTGGCCCGCGAGCTGATGGAGCTGTTCACCCTCGGCGAGGGCCGGTACAGCGAGAAGGACATCCGCGAGGGCGCCCGCGCGTTGACGGGTTATCACGTGGCCGACAACGACTTCGTCTTCCGCCCCCGTGTGCACGACGACGGGACGAAACAGATCCTCGGGCAGCGCGGCGCGTTCGACGGGGACGCCTTCGTGCGCCTGCTGCTGCGGCGGCGCGAGTGCCCGAAGTTCATCGCCTGGAAGCTGTACCGGCACTTGGCGGCGGACCTGCCGGACGCGCCGCAGGACGCGCCGCCCTGGGCCCGGGCGGTGATCGCCGCGCTGGCACGCCTGCTGGTGCGCCACGACTACGCGGTGCGCCCGGTGCTGGCGACCCTGCTGCGAAGCCGGCACTTCTACGACCCGTCGCTGGTGGGCAACAAGATCAAGAGCCCGGCGGAGCTGGTGGTCGGCACGGTGCGTGTGCTGAACACCCCGACCCGGCGGATGCGCGCGGTCGGCGAGGCGATGCGCGGCATGGGACAGGTGCTGTTCGACCCGCCGTCGGTGGCCGGCTGGGACGGCGGGCGGGCCTGGATCAGCACGTCGACGCTCTTCGTCCGGCAGAACCTGACGACGTACCTGATCTCGGGCAAGCACCCGTCGCGGCGGGGCTGGTCGCGCGACGAGCTGGGCTACGACCCCATGGCGCTGCTGGCCGAGCTGCCGGACGGCGCCGCCGCGTCGCCCGACGCCGTCGTCGATCACCTGGTGGACCTGCTGATCGGCGAGCACGTGACGCCGGCGCGCCGGGAGCCGCTGGTCGCGTTCCTGCGGCAGCGCGACAAGGGCGTCACGCCCGACGCCGTGATCGCCCTGTTGCTGCTGATCACGGCGATGCCGGAGTATCAACTGTGTTGAGAACGATGGCGACGAAACGGCACCGAGAGGTGACCGTCGCGCAGGGCGGGCGTGCGACGGCGGCTCGCGACCGTGCGAACCGCGCCGTGAAGCCCTTGTGCGTTTTCATGGCCACACCGCAGGCGTGAAACAGGAACCCAACCATGTGTCAGAGCTACCATCCACTATCCACGGCCGCGCCCCGCGACGGTGACGTGTCGTTCACGCGGCGCGAGTTCCTCTACACCGGGCTGGCGATGGTTTCAACCGTCGCCAGCGTGCCGGGGTTCCTGACGCGGTCGGGCCACGCCCTGGCCGCGACCGACGCCGCCGTCGCCAGCCGCCCCGGCGTGCCCGACGACCGCGTGCTCGTGGTCGTGCAGCTCTCGGGCGGCAACGACGGGCTCAACACCGTCGTGCCCTTCGGCTTCGACGAGTACCACCGCGCCCGACCCGGCATCGGCGTCCGCGCGCAGGACGCCATCGCCCTGGACACCACGCGCGGCATCGGCCTGCACCCCAACCTGGCGGACCTGGCCGACATGGTTCACGACGGCCTGGCCGGGATCGTCCAGGGCGTCGGCTATCCCAACCCCAACCGCTCGCACTTCGCCTCGATGGACATCTGGCACGCCGGCGACACCCGCGACACCCGCGGCCGCGGCTGGCTCGGCCGCGCCCTCGACCACGCCGGCGACACCGACCAACTGCCCGACAAGGGCCTGGCGTGCATCGGCATCGGTGGCGAGGCCCCCCCCGCCACCCGCGGCGACCGCGTCCAGCCGGTCACATTCGAACGCGCCGATCTGTTCCGCTGGGCCGGCAGCGACCTGCACCCCGCCCTCGGCGAGGCCTACCACGCTCTCCAGGCCCCCGGCGACGCCCTGGCCGAGGACGACCCCACCGCGTTCCTCTTCCGCACCGCCATGGACGCCCAGGTCGCCTCCGACCGCGTCCGCCGCGCCGTCGCCGGCCAAACCAGGGTCCGCTTCCCCGCCAACGCCCTCGCCCGGCAGCTCGAGATGGTCGCCAAGATGATCCGCGCCGAGCTGCCCACCCGCGTCTACTACGTCGCCATGAGCGGGTTCGACACCCACGCGACGCAGAACGGCAGCCACCCCCGCCTGCTCCGCGAGTTCGCCCAGGCGATGCGCGCGTTCTACCGTGAGCTCGACGCCACCGGCCACCGCCGGCGCGTGCTCAGCCTCGCCTTCAGCGAGTTCGGCCGACGCGTCCGACAGAACGCCTCCGGTGGGACCGACCACGGCGCCGCCGGGCCCATGTTCGTCTTCGGCGATGCGGTCAAACCCGGGCTCATCGGCGAGCACCCCGGCCTCACCGACCTGGACCACGGCGACCTCAAGCACCGCATCGACTTCCGCAGCGTCTACGCCGACGTGCTCGACGGCTGGATGAAGCTCGACCGCGCCGCCGCGCTCGGCCGCCGCTTCGCCCCCGCCGGCGTCCTGCGCGGCTGATCCCATGGCCGCGTGACAGCGGACCACCCACGCCTGCGGCGGCGTCCGCGACGCGTTGCGTCGCGCCTGTCGCCGCGGGCCAACCTGCCCGCGGACGCGCGCGACGGCGTGGGATGATGCCACGACTTGGCTTCAAGCCAGGTCGTGAAGAGGCGGCAGCGCATGAGCCGACGCACGTCGCGTGATCATCACAGCCGCAGCACGAATCGGCACGGCTTGACCTATCGGTCAAGCCGTGGCATCGCTGACGAACATTGTCGCGTTGGGCGCTGCGGTCGCTCGCGACCGTGCGGTGGTTGCCGGTCCCCTCACCGCCTCCCGATGCGTCCCCGTCGCAGCGTCCGGTCGCGTCGGCCCAGCTTGTACAGCAGGTAGTGCATCGGCTTGCGGGCGCGCTCCCACTTGAGCCGACGGGAATGCTCGTAGGATGGCAGCGCCACCGCGTCGGGATCGTCCGCCGGCAAAGCCAGCTCCCGATGCGCGGGATAGCCGTTCGCCTCATTGAACGCGGCGAAGGTGGACTCGAGCCACGCCAGGTCCCCGGGCAGGATGCACGGCCGATCGGGGCGGCGGGCGGCGTCGCGGCGCAGGGAGTCGTGCAGCCCCCCGCCGAGGCTGGCGTGGAACGTCGCGTTGCCGTGGCGCGGATCGGCGATCTGCCCCGGCGGCTTGGGCCAGCTCAGCATCGCCCCGTCCCACGCCAGGCCCATCGCCGCGCACGCCTGCCGCAGCGCCGCCTCCGGCTCGGCGACGAACCGCTCGAAACGGATCATCGCCCCGCCCTCGGCCTCGAACCGTTGCCAGTCGTCCAGGAACCGCCGCAACCGCAGCCGCAGCGGCGGGTCCTCCGCCGTCGTCGCGTGCCGGGCGTACGGCTTTGCGATCAGCGACGCCCAGACGTCGCGCACGTCCCGGATCACCAGAAGCGGCGTCACCGGCCAGCCCAGGTCGCGGTAGTGGGCCGCCAGCTCGGTCAGCCGGAACGGCCCGATCGTCGTCTTGACCCACACGTGCGGCTGACCCACCGTCGGGTCCACTTCGTGCAGGATGTCGTTGTTCGCGTCCACCGCCCCGTCCATGTCCGACCGCTGGCAGAAGCACCAGGAGATCAGCGTCGACCCGCTGGATTGCAACCCGGCGCACAGGTAAAGATGGGGCATTCGCTCGGGCATGGCGGCTTCCGAAGCGCGGCGGTGTCGCTACCATACCCCATCCCGGCACCCGCGACCCCGCCGCGACGCCGCGCACCGGCCTGAACCCGCCCCAACCATGAACATCCGCAACTTCTGCATCATCGCGCACATCGACCACGGCAAGAGCACCCTCGCCGACCGCATGCTCCAGGCCACCGGCGCCATCACCGAGCGCGACTTCCGCGATCAGCTTCTCGACGGCATGGACCTCGAACGCGAACGCGGCATCACCATCAAGGCCAGCGCCGTCACCGTCAAGTACCGTCACCGCGACGCCGACTACCTGCTCAACTTCATCGACACCCCCGGCCACGTCGACTTCCACTACGAGGTCTCCCGCGCCCTGACCGCCTGCGAGGGCGCCATCCTCGTCGTCGACGCCTCCCAGGGCGTCGAGGCCCAGACCGTCGCCAACGCCTACCTGGCCATCGACGCCAACCTCGAGATCATCCCCGTCGTGAACAAGATCGACCTGCCCTCGGCCCGGCCGGAGGAGGTCGCCCTCGAGATCGAGCAGATCCTCGGCCTCGACGCCGATAGCTGCATCTTCTGCTCGGCCAAGACCGGCGAGGGCATCGACGAGCTGCTCGCCGCCATCTGCGACCGCCTGCCCGGGCCCCGCGGCAACGCCGACGCCAAGACCCAAGGCCTGATCTTCGACTCCGAGTACGACGACTACCGCGGCGTGATCACCTACTTCCGGCTGATGAACGGCCGGCTCCGCGTCGGCGACCGCATCCGCATGATGCGCACCGGCCGCGTCTACACCGTCTCCGAGCTCGGCAAGTTCTCCCCCAAGATGACCCCCTACAGGCAGCCCTTCGAGGCCGGCGAGGTCGGCTACATGGTCGCCTCCATCAAGACCCTCGACGACGTCAACATCGGCGACACCATCACCCTCGACGCCCACCCCGCCGACGAACCCTTCCCCGGGTACCGCGAACCCCAGCGCATGGTCTTCTGCGACTTCTACCCCTCCGGTGAAACCCAGTACGAGCAGCTCCGCGACGCCATCGAACGCCTCCGCCTCAACGACGCCTCCTTCACCTTCGCCCCCCAGACCTCCGACGCCCTGGGTTTCGGCTTCCGCTGCGGGTTCCTCGGCATGCTCCACATGGAGATCATCCAGGAACGCCTCGAACGCGAGAGCGGCGTCCAGCTCGTCCAGACCGCCCCCACCGTCACCTACGAGGTCCAGCTCACCGCCCCCGACGGCTCCCGCGGCGGGCAGGTCATCCAGATCCACAACCCCGCCGAGCTCCCCGACCCCTCACGCATCCGCGAGATCCGCGAGCCCATCGTCGCCATCGAGTTCATCACCCCCACCGAGTCCATCGGCGACCTCATGAAGCTCTGCGAAATCCGCCGCGGCATCTACAAGAGCCAGAAGTTCCTCTCCGAGTCCCGACAGATCCTCGAGTACGAGCTGCCCCTGGCCGAGATCATCTTCGACTTCTACGACAAGCTCAAGTCGCTCACCCGCGGCTACGGCACCATGGACTACCAACTGCTCGGCTTCCGCGCCGACCGCCTCGTCAAGATGGACATCCTCGTCAACGGCCAGAAGGTCGACGCCCTCTCGGTC
>CAYSIX010000217.1:0-6943 GCA_964431205.1 uncultured Phycisphaeraceae bacterium | reverse complement strand
CCGACTACATCTGCACGCAGCTCTTTTTCGACAACCGCGACTTCTACGACTTCCGCGAGCGCTGCGAGCACGCGAACATCCACGTGCCGATCATCGCCGGCATCATGCCGATCACCTCGGCCAAGGGCATGCGGCGCATGGCCGACCTGGCCGCGGGGGCGCGCTTCCCCGCACCGCTGCTGCGCGCGATCGACCGCTGCGGCGACGACCCGGACGCGGTCAAGGCCGTCGGCGTGCACTGGGCCACCGAGCAGTGCCGCGACCTGCTGGACCACCAGGTCCGCGGGATCCACCTCTACACGCTGAACAAGTCGGACGCGACGCGTCAGATCTTCCACAACCTGGGCGTGCGCGACAGCGTCGCCCTGCGGCAGTAGGCGAGAAAGCGGGCAGCGGGGGCGGGCCTTCGATTTTGTCTCGCGATCGCGTCGGATGGTTCTGGGCGCGCGTCGGCCTATCGGATACACTGTTTCGGGAGGAGGCTTCCGCGTGGGCACATCCACCGGCGTCCATATCACGTTGAAAACTCTACGCCGGTGGGCATCGGCGATATGTGTCGCGACGTGGCTGAGCACACCGCTTACGGCCTTCGCGACCGTTTTCGGCCCCGGCGGCACCGGGCCGGGCAACGCGGACGCCGCCGACACGATCAACGCGGATCGGGTTTGGCCCGGTGGGGAGCTCGGGCTCGAGCTCACCGGAAAGGGCGTGGTCGTCGGGGTCTGGGACACGGGACTTGTCCGGGCCTCGCACGTGGAGTTCCAGACCACCGCCGGTGACGTGACCCGAGTCGTGCCCTTTCACAGTGGTTCCCGCACCGACCACGCGACGTGGGTGGCCGGCACGCTTGCGGCCTCGGGCGTCGAGCCGAGGGCGCGCGGCACCGCGCCGGGTGTGGTGATCCACAGCTATCGAAGCGGACTGCTCGAAGCGGACTTCGCCCGTCGCGCCGCCGTCGAGGACATCTCCAATCACTCCTATCTTCGTTATCGCGGGTGGCGCGAGGCGACGTTCAATGGCGTACGCTACGACACCTGGTACGGGTACCCGCCGACCTCGACCGTGGAAGACCCCTGGTTCGGCCGATACGACGACCGGGCGGAGATGGTCGACGCTGCGCTGCACAAGCATCCACGCCACCTCGGCGTGTGGATCACGGGAAACGATCGGGACGATCGGTTTCAGGACCTGCAAGGCGACGGGACGTACGCCGCCTGGTTCGACGACGAAGTGCCCACCCGATTCGTCGAGCAGTTGAGTACGGGCTGGTGGCGCGTCCGCAGCGAGTACTACCCGCCGGCGGCCGCCGATGGCGATCCCGGCACCGGTTACGACACGCTCAACGATTACGCGGTCGCCAAGAACAGCCTCGTTGTCGGTTCGGCCGACGACTTCACCGCCGACCCCGTGCATCCGCCGTCCGTTGTGGTGAGCGACTTTTCCGGCGTCGGTCCTACGGACGACGGACGCATCAAGCCCGATCTGCTCGGCAATGGACAGTGGGTCTATACGCCTTCCGACGACGGGGATGACGAATACGACTGGGTGTATGGCACGTCCTTCGCCGCGCCCAACGTCTCGGGCGCCGCGGCGCTGCTGCTCGAGCACTGGCGCAACCTCGACGACGGGTACACCCCGCTCAGCTCCACGCAGAAAGCCGTGCTCATCCACAACGCCACGGACGTCGGGCCCTTCGGCCCCGATTACCAGACCGGCTGGGGGCTGGCCGACGCCGCCCGCGCCGCCACGTTCCTCACCGACGCGCTCCACCCGCCGCGCGACGGCCGCGACCGGCACGTGTTCGAGCGATCGATCGGCGGGCATGACGAGTTCACGCTCGAGGGTTTGGAGATCGCCTCGGACGAGGTCCGCGTGACGCTGGTGTGGAACGACCCGCCGCCGGAGGACTTTGCGCCCTGGGGCGTCGACGTGTCGACACGGATGCTGGTCAACGACCTGTCGCTGTGGCTGGAGGACGGGGATGGAAATCGGTTTTACCCTTGGTCACTGGACCGGGAGCGGCCGCAGGCACGCGCGATCCGCGGCGGGCCCAACCGCGTGGACAACGTCGAGCAGGTGCTGATCGAGGCTGAGCGTCTGGGGGAGCTGCTGGATATCGGCGATCCGCTCAGCGTGAACATCGCGTTTGACGGCCCGGCGTGGCGCGACCTGGACCAGGCGTACTCGCTGCTCATCGAGGGCCTGGCGTTCCCGACGCACACCCCCGGCGACTTCGACGGCGACGGGGACGTTGATGCGTTCGACCTGGGCCTGTGGCAGAGCGGCTTCGGCCTGGCCCGCTTCTCGCTGGCGCTCGACGGCGACGCGGACGGCGACGGCGATGCCGACGCGTTCGACCTCGGCCTGTGGCAGTCTCACTTTGGCACAACGCCCGCCCTTGCCGTGCCCGAGCCGGGCGCCTTGGGCACGCTGTTCGTGCTCGGTGGCGTCGGGGCGTGGCGGAACCGATGTCAAAAGAGCTTCGGCGACCGCCGAAACGCCCGGGACTGCTGAGAGGTCGTGCGATCAGCTCTGCTCTGTCATTGTGCCACGCCCCGTTGAGGGTATAATGGGATCTTGGGATCGCAAGTCACCCGCGAGCCGGGTGCAATCACGTTGTGGCGCGGTCTGGCGACTCGTTTCGATCGTTCGTATTGACGCGAGGAGGGTGGGAAGATGGGTAAGCGCTGGGCGTTTGTGGTCGTCGTCGTGACGATGTGCGTGTACGCGACGATGTCGGCCTCGGCGGTGTGCATCGGCGTCGAGCTGCTGGTCAACGGCGATGCGGAGACGGGCGACCTGTCCGGCTGGACGCCCACCGACCAGATCGAGGTCCGGGACGCCGAGGTCGGCGGCGAGCCGGGCATCGACCCCGGTGAAACGGGCCAGTTCGTCTTCACCGCCGGCACGGGCGCGCCGATGGAAAGCGCGCACCAGCGCGTCGACCTCACCGCGCTGGCCCCGGCGATCGACGCCGGGCGGATCGACTACCGGTTCGCTGGCCTCATCCAATCGCGTCGGGTCGAATCGACCATCGACGCCGGCACCGTCCGCTTCAGATGGCTCGACGCCTCAGAGGGCGAGATTGAACGGTCAGACTTTGTGGATGCCAGTTTCCCCTCCGGGGTCTTCGACTGGCACGCCTTCACCGATCACGCCACCCTCCCGATCGGCACACGCGCTGTCGAGGTCACCCTGATCGGCACGCGTTCCGCCGGCGTCTCCACGGAGGCGTTCTTCGACAACCTGAGCCTCATCCTCGAATCCGACCTGCCGACCGGCGACTTCGACCTCGACGGCGACGTCGACGCCTTCGACCTGGGCATCTGGCAGACCGGCTTCGGCGTCACCAGCGGCGCGTCGGTCACGGACGGCGATGCGGACTGCGACGGTGACGTCGACGCGTTCGACCTCGGCCTGTGGCAGACGAACTTCGGCGCCGCCACGACCTCCGCCGCGCCCGAGCCGGCGACCGCCGCGCTGCTTGCCCTCGGCGCGGTCGCGCTGGGGCGTCGTCGCTCGGTCCGGTCGGCCGCCGCGCGCCCCGTGAAGCGATCCGTCGGTTTCCTGCTGGCGATGATCGTCGGTTTGGGGCTGATCGTCGGCCCGTTCACGTCCGACGCCGACGCGGCGCAGGTCTTCGGCCTCAAGAGTCGAGCCGCCCAGGCCGGCACCGCCGACCCGTCCGAACCGCCGACCATCCTTTTCACCTTCGATTCTGCCGGCGGCCCGTTCACCGAGCTCGGGCCGGTGACGCGCAACGGCGCGGGCCTCAATCTCGACGCCCTGGCCGTCTCACTGTCCAACGAGCTGATCGCCTACGAATTGATCCGCGGCCAGGCGTCCAACGCCGTCGTCGCCTCCCAGCTCGTGCGGGTCAACCCGACCGATCAAACGGTCGCGTCGATCGGTTCGCCCGTCGATCGTGACATGCGCGGCGCGGCCTTCGACGCCGTCGGCCGATTGTGGACGCTCGACAGTCTCAACGACCAGCTCGTACGCATCGACCCGGCGACGGGCGGCGAGCTCGACGCCATCGACCTCACGCTCGACGGCGGCGACTTCGCGTTGTCCAACATCAGCGACATCGCCTTCGACGCCCGCGGTGTCGCCTGGGTCGTCGCGCTCACGGGCGCGGCCGCGGTCGACGGCACCGACTTCTTCACGCTCGACACCGCCACCGGCGCCCTGACCCGGCGCGGGACCGACGCCACCTCCGGCTCTGACGGCTTCTTCCCCGGCTTCGCAGGCAACGCGTTCTCCCCCGAACCCTGCGACGACGCCAGCAAGATGTTCACGTACGACATCATCTTCAATGAGGACATCTTCGCCCACGACGTGGACGACGGCTTCGTCCGATCAAACGTCCATCTGAACATCATCCCGCAGTTCAACGCCGGCCGGGGCGACCTGGCCGCACGCCCCATCCCCGAGGTGATCCTCACCGGCGACTTCGACCTCGACGGCGACGTCGACGCCTTCGACCTGGGCATCTGGCAGACCGGCTTCGGCGTCACCAGCGGCGCGTCGGTCACGGACGGCGATGCGGACTGCGACGGTGACGTCGACGCGTTCGACCTCGGCCTGTGGCAGACGAACTTCGGCACGGGCGTGACCTCGGCCGCGCCCGAGCCGGCGACCGCCGCGCTGCTGTTGAGCCTCATCGCCATCGCGACGCGTCGCCAGCGAAGTCGCTGAACACGACCTGTTCGAGGACGCTTGGTTGCCGTGCCTTCGGCGTGCGCACGCTGTGGCCGCTTCGTCAACAGAAGTGGATGATCCGGTCACGTCCGTTTGGTGTCCCGTTCCGCCACGGGGCGAGGGCTTTGGGCGACGTGTGAGGGCCGCGGCGATCGCGGCGCGCGCACCGGGGCGACCTCTCGGCCATGGGTAGAAACGTGGTGCGGGTAGATCAAAGTTCAAGGTTCAGTGTACAAGGTGGGTGTTCGCAAGCGGGAACGCTGGAAGTGGCAGAGGATGGCGTTACTCATTCCGTCAACGCGTTACTCGATCACGCGACCGCTGGCCCACGGTCCATTCAGCCACTGGTCTGGTTTGGACAAGCGCGCCCCCGAAAGCGGACCAGTTTCCAGACCAGTTCGAGACCAGTTGGACTGGGCGAGGGCGGGGCGCCGGCTGCCGGGTGCCACGCGGTCGTTTGGCGGGAGGCACGGAGTGCCACGAAAGACGGGGCTCAGAGAGCGGGCTTGGGGATTGGAGGTAAGAAACGCAAGACCCGGAAGGAGAAACGCGGAACGAGGAACCGACCGTCGGGGGTCGGGTCTCAGGCGGGCTCGAGCTGGACGAATCGCTGGACGCTGCGGAGGTCGCGGAGTGCGTCGACGGTGGCGCGGATGGTGCCTGTCTCGCCGACGCGGCCGTCGAGGGGGTGCTGCTTGGTGAGGCGTCCGCCGTAGAGCCGGCCGCCGCGGCGTTTGGGGGCGTAGTTGGAGTCGCGGACGGCGCGGTGGCGCTGGTTCTCGCGGCGGACGTCGGGGTCCTTGCTCAGCAGGCGGACGAGCGTCTTGCGGGCCGCGGCGTTGGTCGGCGGCTTGACGATGCTGACGCGGACGGTGTCGCCGGGCTTGACGTTGTCGAGGGTGGTGCTCATGGGTCGTCCTCGGGGTGCTGGGCCTGGGTCGGGCCGAGCCCAACAGTATGGCGGGTTGGGGGATGGGGGTCAACTCGCGGCGCGATCGGGTTGGGGGAAGGCGGCGTCGGTACGGACGCGATCGATCAGCTCGGGGGGGATGCCGATGTCGGCGACGACGACGCGGCCGAGGTGGGGCGCGGCGGCGGGCTGGTCGAAGCCGACCTTGCGTTCGACGAAGGTGATGGTCAGGTCGGCGCGGATCGCGTGGGGGCAGGGCTCGCCGGTGTCGCAGTCGAGGCCGGAGGGCACGTCGATGGCGACGACGGCGGGGTGGTCGAGGCGGTCGCAGACGGCCAGGACGGTGTCGATCGGGGCGCGGGGCTGGCCGTGGAACCCGGTGCCGAGGATGGCGTCGACGAGCAGGTCACGGGCCTGGAGGTCGTCGAAGGCCCGCTCGATCGCGGGCGGTTCGAGCAGTTGGGCGATTGGCAGGCCCATGTTGTGGCAGACGCGGTGGTTGATCGCGGCGTCGCCGTCCAGCTCGTCGGGGTTCTTGACGGCGAAGAGGGCGACGTCCACGCCCCAGTTGTGCAGGTGGCGGGCGATGGCGTACCCGTCGCCGCCGTTGTTGCCCCCGCCGCAGACCACGGCGACGCGGGCCTGCGAGGGGGTCAGATCCAGGCCGTCAAGCAGCTCGTCGAGGATGACGGCGGTGGCGTTGATCGCGGCGTTTTCCATGAGCACGACGCTGGGGATGCCGAGGTTTTCGGCGGCCAGGCGATCGACGCGTTGGGTCTGTTCGCGGGTCAGGGCGGTCATGGCGGGCCTCGGGGGCATGATAGGGAGTTGCCCGTGGCGGTGATGGCCGACAGAATGAGTGGATGCAGATCAGGCTGCGGGATGCCGAGGGCCGGCCGCGACCGCGTGTGGTCGTGGACCTGGCCAGTCCGCCGACGGTGGTGCGACCGGGCGGGGGATCGCCGCCGGCGGTGCACCTGGACTGGGAGCTGGCCGTGGACGACGAGCAGCACCTGCGGCGGTGCCCGGTGTGCGGATGCGAGGAGTTGTACGCGAGCAAGGAGTTGCCGCAGCTCACGGCTTTCGCGGTCATCGTGCTGGGGGCGTTGGCGGCGATGGTGCTGTACGGGTTTGCGCTGGCGGGGCTGGCGCTGGTGGTGCTGGTGCTGGTGGTGGGGATCGACGTGGCGGTGTACCTGTGGGCGGCGCGGGTGCTGCGGTGTTACCGCTGCGGGACGGAATACCGGGGGATGCCGATTCGACGGGATCACCCGGGCTGGCACCACGAGAAGGCGGCGCGGTATCGCGAGGCGGGGGCGGTGGCGGGTCGTG
>CAYSIX010000216.1:0-6967 GCA_964431205.1 uncultured Phycisphaeraceae bacterium | reverse complement strand
GCACCACCCGCCCCGCGGGGTTGGAAGAAAGGACAGGTGACATGACCCAGCATCGTCGATTCACCACGACACTCGCGGCTCTCTGCGCGGCCGGCGCCGCGTCGATCGCCGCCACCGGCGCGCACGCCCAGTCGATGAGCGATGTGCAGAAGATCGCGCAGGAGCGCGGCCTGAGCGTCGCCGACCTCATGGCCGCCGCCAAGACCTTCGTCCCCAGCGGGCAGAAGGACGAGTACATCATCTTCTCCTCCGGCGGTCACAGCGGGCAGGTCTTCGTCATCGGCGTGCCGTCGATGCGCCTGCTGCGGACCATCGCGGTCTTCACGCCCGAGCCGTGGCAGGGCTACGGCTACGGCGTGGGCGGGGACATCCTCGAGCAGGGCTATGTCAACGGCAAGGTCAACAACTGGGGCGACACCCACCACCCCGCGCTCTCGGAGACCGACGGCGACTACGACGGCGAGTGGCTCTTCGTCAACGACAAGATCAACGCCCGCGTCGCCGTCATCGATCTGCGCGACTTCGAGACCAAGCAGATCATCAAGAACCCGATCGCGCTGAGCGACCACGGCGGGACGATGGTCACGCCCAACACCGACTACGTGATCGAGGGCGGCCAGTACGCTCAGCCGCTGGGCTGGGGCTACGCTTCGCTGGACAAGTACAACGAGGAATACCGGGGGATGGTGACGCTGTGGAAGTTCGACCGCGAGAAGGGCCGGATCGATCCCGGCAAGAGCTTCGCGCTGGAGCTGCCGCCGTACTGGCAGGACCTGTTCGACGCGGGCAAGCTGGCGAGCGAGGGCTGGATCTTCGGCAACTCGTTCAACACGGAGCTGGCGACGGGCGGGATCGAGAAGGGCAACGCTCCGTTCGAGGCCGGCGCCTCGCAGCGTGACGCCGACTACATGCACATCATCAACCTGAAGAAGGCCGAGCAGGTCTTCCAGGCCGGCAAGGTCGAGCAGGTCAAGGGCTTCAGCGTCATCTCGCTGCAGACGTGCATCGACGAGGGCATCCTGTACTTCGCGCCCGAGCCCAAGAGCCCGCACGGCGTGGACGTGGCGCCCAAGGGCGACTTCATCGTCGTCTCCGGGAAGCTCGACCCGCACGTGACGATCTACAGCATCGAGAAGATCAAGAAAGCGATCGCGGATGAGAACTGGGAGCCGGATCCGTACGGCGTGCCGGTGCTCAACCAGGACGCGGTCGAGGAAGCGCGCGTGGAGGTGGGCCTGGGCCCGCTGCACACGCAGTTCGACGACAAGGGCTACGCGTACACGTCGCTGTTCCTGGACACGCAGGTGGCGCGGTGGACGCTGGGCGGCGAGTACGCGAGCCTGAACCCGGAGCAGCCGTGGACCGTGGTGGACAAGGTGAGCGTCCACTACAACGTCGGTCACATCGCGGTGGCCGAGGGCGACACGGTCAGCCCGGACGGCAAGTACCTGGTGTCGATGAACAAGTGGTCGGTGGACCGGTTCTTCCCCCCGGGGCCGCTGCTGCCGCAGAACTTCCAGCTCATCGACATCGCCAACACCGGCGACACGATGCAGTTGCTGTACGACATGCCGATCGGCGTGGGCGAGCCGCACTACGCCCAGATCATCAAGGCCGACAAGCTCGACCCGTGGACGGTGTATCCCGAGCGCGGCTGGGACCCGCACAAGCAGGCGGTCGGTCCGGACGCGCCCAAGAGCGAGAAAGAAACGCGGATCGAGCGGGACGGCGACACGGTGCACGTGTACATGACGGCGGTGCGCAGCCACTTCAACCCCGAGCACATCGAGGTGAACGAGGGTGACAAGGTGGTCTTCCACATCACGAACGTGGAACGCGCCATGGACGCGACGCACGGTTTCGCGATGCCGGCGTACGACATCAACCTGAGCCTCGAGCCGAGCGAGACCGCGACCCTCGAGCTCGTCGCCGACCTGCCCGGCACGTTCACCTACTACTGCTCGGAGTTCTGCTCGGCGCTTCACCTTGAGATGGCGGGCTACTTCCTCGTGAAGCCCCGGCAGGCGGCCGCGGCCGACTGAGCCCGCCGGCGGACGGCGCGCGACACACCGCTCGACCGTCCGGCATCGCCCCCTATCCCCCCGTGGGAGTCGCCAACGCGGCTCTCACGGTTTCGACCGACCCCGCGCTCACCGAAGCGCACCGACCCGACAGGTCACGCCATGAACGCCAAACTCGAAAAGATCCTCGGGCCCCGCGTTCCGCTCGACGAGCTGCAGCAACGCCCCGTGCGCTACCTGATGCCCACGCTGCTGCTGCTGCTGGCGGCGCTGCTGCTGGTCATCTCGATCTTCCTGCCGTACTGGAACATGACGCTCCAGGCCCCGCAGTACCCAGGCGGGCTGTACGTGGAGGCGTACCTCAACCGGCTCGAGGGGGACGTCGAGGAGATCGACGGGTTGAACCATTACATCGGCATGCGGCCGCTCGGCGAGGCGGCGCAGCTCGAACGGTCGCTGGCGATCTACATGGTCAGCGCCCTGGCGATGCTGCTGGCCGCCTCGATCGTCACGCACAGCCCGTGGGCCGCGCTGCTGGCCCTGCCGGTGATCCTCTTCCCGCCGTTCTTCCTGCTGGACCTCTACTACTGGATGAGCACGTTCGGGCAGAACCTGGACCCGACCGCGCCGCTGTCCAGCGCCATCAAGCCGTTCACGCCGCCCGTGCTGGGCACGGGCAAGGTCGGCCAGTTCACGACCGTGGCTCGGGCCGACGTCGGGCTGATCCTCGCAAGCGTGGCGTCGTGCGTCGTGCTGGCGGCGCTTTGGTTCCACCGCGCCGCCTACAAGCCGCTGGTCGATCGGCGCCGTCGCGAGCTGGGCGGCAACGGCCAAACCAAGGCACAAGGAGACGAATCATGAAACGGCGAGCGTTCACGCTGATCGAACTGCTGGTGGTGATCTCGGTCATCGCGGTGCTGATCGGGCTGATGATGCCGGCCCTGAGCGCTGCGCGGGCGGCGGCCGACACCGTCAAGTGTCTCTCCCACACGCGCACCATCGCGCTGGTGATGGAGATGTACGCCGGTGACGACGCCCGGGGCTTCTACCCGACCGCGCGGATGCCGATGACCGCCCCGCCCGAGACGTCGTGGATCCACCTGACCCGGCCGTACGTCGCCGCCCTGGACGTGTACGTCTGCCCGGCCGACGCGAGCGAGAACTGGGAGGCGGCGATGATGCCGCGGATCTCGTCCTACGGGATCAACGCCTACTTCACGCCAAACCACCCGCCGCACTTCGGCATCACGCCGGCGCAGGTTACACGGCCGGCTGAAACCGTCATCGCCGCGGAGGTGACCGAAGACGTCGCCATAGATCACTTCATGCCCATGTACTGGGGTGATCCGCCGGCTGTGCCCAACGCGATGATGCAGAGCCGCCAATGGGACGCGGCCACGCAGCGACCCAGGACCATCGCCTTCGACCGGCACAAGCAGACGGCCAACTACGTGTTCACCGACGGCCACGCCGCCAACCATCCGTTCGACGAGACGTGGCAACAGCACCCCGGCGCCGAGCCGCGGGTGAACTGGTATGAGCCGACGCGCCGTTGAGCGCCTGACACGCGCCGAGGCGTGACCCCGCCGCCGCTTCGCCCCTGTGAGAGCGACCATGACAAGCATCGCCCACAATCTGACGCACGGCTTGCTCGCCGCGGGGCTCGGTCTGCTGGCGCTCGTCGCCTCCGCCGATGCACCAGCAGACGCGACCTCGATCCAGCAGCGCATCGACGCTGCCCAACCGGGCCAGACGATCGAGCTGCCCGCCGGCGTGTTCCACGGCTCAATCATCATCGATAAGCCGCTGACGCTCGTGGGCGCCCGCGCCGAACCCGGCACGGTCATCGACGGCGGGAGCTCGGGCGACGTCGTCCGCATCACCGCGCCCGACGTGACCATCCGGAATCTGACCATCCGCGGCACGGGCGACAGCCTCGACCGTGAGAACGCCGGCGTCACCGTCCTCGCCCCGCGCGCCCGCATCCTTCACAACACCCTCACCGACGTGCTCTTCGGCGTCTACCTCAAGGAAGCGCCCGACGCCGTCATCGAGCACAACACCATCGGCGGCAAGCAACTGCCCGTGCACCGCCGCGGCGACGGCATCCGCCTCTGGTACTCCGAGGACTGCGCCATCCGACACAACACCGTCCACCACAGCCGCGACGTCGTCATGTGGTTCTCCGATCGCGTCACCCTCCAGCACAACACCGTCACCGACGGACGCTACGGCCTGCACTTCATGTACAGCGACGGCAACGTCATCACCGACAACCTCCTGCGCGACAACTCCGTCGGCGCCTTCCTCATGTACTCGTCCAACCTCACGCTCCTTCGCAACAGCTTCATCCACAACCGCGGGCCGTCCGGCTACGGCGTCGGCCTCAAGGACATGGACGGCCTCAAAGCCGAGCACAATCGCTTCCTCGGCAACCGCGTGGGCATCTATCTCGACAACTCGCCGTCGTCGGTCGGCGTCGTCCACCACTTCCGACAGAACCTGATCGCCTACAACGACATCGGCGTCGCGTTCCTGCCCATGGTCCGACACAACCAGTTCAGCGACAACAACTTCCTCGAGAACGTCGAGCAGGTCGCCGTGCTCGGGTCGGGCGACTTCCACGGCAAGAACGAGTTCACCGTCGCCGGCCGGGGCAACTACTGGAGCGACTACGGCGGGTACGACCGCGCCGGCGACGGCATCGGCGATGTGCCCTACACGTCCGCGAGCTTGTTCGAGAACCTCATGGATCGCGACCCGAAGCTGCGCCTGTTCCTGTTCAGCCCGGCGCAGCAGGCGATCGAGCTGGCGTCCGAGGCGTTCCCGGCGTTCCGCCCGCGGCCGAAGGTGACCGACTCGGCGCCGCTGATGCGCCCCGTGGCGATCGCCGCGCCGCCGATCCAGGCGCCCCCGACCCACACGATGTGGCTGGCCGGGCTGGGGCTGCTCGCCGCGGGCGGGGCCACGCTGGCGCTGGCCGGACGCGGGCTCGGACGCGGGCTCGGCCGTCGAACCCCGGATCGCGCCCCGGCCAACGGTGTCACCACCCCGGGGCCGCACCACGCCGCGCCGGCCTTTCCGACCGGCGCGTCACACACGCAAGAGGAGTTGGACATGAACGATCGACACGACGACGTTGTGCTGTCGGTCCACCGGTTGACCAAGCGGTTCGGCCGGTTCACCGCGGTGGACGGCCTGGACCTGGAGGTGCGCCGCGGCGAGGCGGTCGCCCTGTGGGGGGTCAACGGCGCGGGCAAGACGACGGCGATCCGCTGCGTGCTCGGGCTGCTGCGATGCGTCGGCGACGTGCACGTCTGCGGGCACGACCTGGGCCGTGAGGGCAAGCAGGTCCGCCGCATGCTCGGGTACGTCCCGCAGGAGCAGGCGTTCTACGACGAGTGGCGCACGCGCGAGATCGTGCTGTTTTTCGCACGGCTCAAGCGCGTGCCGGCGTCGCGCGTGGACACGGTGCTGGAAGACGTCGGCCTGACGACGCATCGGCGCAAGCGCGTCGCGGCGTTGTCCGGCGGGATGAAGCAGCGGTTGGCGCTGGCCTGTGCGCTGCTGGCAGATCCGCCGCTGCTCGTGCCGGACGAGATCACGTCGAGCCTGGACGCGGCGGCGCGACGGGACTTCATGGCGTTGCTGCGGGGCTTGCGTTCGCGCGGCAAGGCGATTCTGTTCACGTCGCACCGGCTGGACGAGGTCGAGGCGCTGGCGGACCGCGTGGTGGTGCTGGACGCGGGTCGGCGGGTGGCCGAGACGCCGCCGCATCGTCTGGCCGACACGATCGGGTTGCGCTCGCGGCTGAGGCTGGTGGTCGAGGGTGAGCCGACCTCGCGGGTGACCGACGCGCTGCGCGCCGCCGGCTTCGACGCCGAGCCGAACGGCCGCGGCGTGTACGTCCACGTCTCGCCCGCACGCAAAGCCGAGCCGATCCACGCCCTGGCCGCCTCGGGCATCACCGTCGCCAGCTTCGATCTGGAAAGCGGCGGCCCCACGAACCATCAGACAACGGAAGGTGACGCATGACCATGCCCAGCCCCCGCAACATCCTGATCATCGCGCACAAGGAAGTCCGCGACTCGCTGCGCAACCGCTGGTTCTGGCTCTACACCGCCGCGTTCGGCGTGCTGTCGCTGGGCTTGAGCTACCTGTCGCTGGCCGGCACCGACACCGCCGGGTTCGCCGGGTTCGGCCGGACCACCGCCGGGCTGGTCAACCTGGTGCTGCTGATCGTCCCGCTGATGGCGCTGAACATCGCCGCCGGCAGCGTCGCCGCCGAACGTGAACGCGGCACCCTCGCCTACCTGCTCTCGCAACCCGTCGGGCGCGCCGAAGTCCTCACGGGCAAGTACCTGGGGCTCGCCGCCGCGCTGCTCGCCGCGCTGCTGGTCGGCTTCGGCGCCAGCGGGCTGGTCATCGCCTCGCGCGGCGGCGCCACCGAGGCCGGCAGCTACATCCTCCTCGTCGCCCTCACGTTCGTCCTCGCGCTGGCCATGCTCAGCGTCGGGTTGCTCGTGTCCGTCCTCGCCCGCCGCGCGTCGCTGGCCATCGGCGTGTCGATCATCCTCTGGCTCGGCCTCACGCTGCTGAGCGACCTGGGGCTCATGGCCAGCTCCATCGCCTTCAAGCTCCGCGCCGACGAGCTGTTCCACCTCTGCCTGATCAACCCGTTGCAGGTCTTCAAGATGTCCGTGCTCAGCGGGATCCACGCCACGCTCGACGTGTTCGGGCCCGCGACACTCTACGCCACGCAGCGCTTCGGCTCCTGGGTGAGCGCGATCTTCGCCGCCGCGCTCGCCGCCTGGGTCGTCCTGCCGCTGATTGCCGCTCATTATGTCTTCATACGCAGAGGAGCCGAGTGATGTCCCGCCGCCACGCTCCCGTCCCGCTCGATGTCTGCGTCGCAACGCTTGTCGCGATCGCCCTCGTCGGCTGCG
>CAYSIX010000215.1:0-6973 GCA_964431205.1 uncultured Phycisphaeraceae bacterium | reverse complement strand
GGCGCCGACCATCCGCGCGTGGGTAAACGCGGCGGTCATCCCGTTGTCCTTGAACGAGCCCGAGGGATTCAGCCCCTCGTACTGAAGGAACAGCCGCCCGGGCTTGACCCCGAGCTGGCCGGCGAGCAGCCGCGCATCCTGGAGGTTGGTGCGCCCTTCGCCGATGGTGACGATGTCCCGCTCGTGGCGGTAGAACGGCAACAGCTCGCGGAATCGCCAGACGCCGGAGAAGTCCAGCGCCCCGTCGCCGTGCTCGCCCTTGGTCATCCACCGCGACTCGAAGTCGCGAAGCGACTTGGGCACGCGGACGCGATCCCAGTCGTAGGCGATGTCGAGCAGGGCGGGCTGCCCGTCGGGCCGTGCCGGCGGGGCGAAGACGCGCACCTGGTCGATGGCGAACGTCGCCGTCTGGTCGGGGTCGATGCTCTTCTGGTAGGCGTGTTGGCTCATGCGGGCTCGCATTGTAGATCGGTTGGCGTCGACGCAAGACCGTGGGGTCCGGGGGTGCCCCCCATGCCGCCATGACGCATTACCCGTCGATCCGCCGCTCATAGACGTCGTGATGACCGATCCAGAACCAGACGCACCGGTCACCGCGACGTACGGCCAATGCTCGGTAAGCACTCCCCACGCGGACGGACCAGTACTTACCTGTGGGCTTGAACCGCAGCGACGGATGGCTCGGGTCTTGCTTGAGCAGGCCGAAGTTCTTGCGAGCGGTCCGCTGGACAGCGTCCGGTAGCTGATCAAACAACTGCCAGAACGAAGGGCTGGCCTGATGCTTCACAGGTCGGTACACCGGCCGGCTTCGGCGTCGCGCCACGCTTGGGCAGCCAACTCGTCAAACTCGCCGGCTTCCACGCGACGCTCCAGTTCACGATCGGCGACCGCCGCCCAGTACTCTTCGAACCAGGCGCGAAACCGCGCCAGATCCTCTCGTGACAGTGCGCTGACCTGATGTTCAATCTGTTCCACCGGTGAGCTCATTCTGGCCTCTCTTTCGCACCGCTCAACGGCTATTCTACCCACGTGCTCAAGCCCACGGTCGGCATCACGGTCGACAACCGCGACAACTCGGCCGCATCCGGCCAGTACAGCTCGGCGATCCACTACAGCCGCGCCGTGCGCCGCGCCGGGGGCCTGCCGCTGCTGCTGCCGCACGCGCCCGAGCTGGCCGACGCGTACGCCTCGCTGTGCCACGCCCTGGTCCTCACCGGCGGCGGGGACCCGACCACCGAGCCCTTCGGCGAGCCGACCCACCCCCAGGCCCGACGCATCGATCCCGACCGCCAGGCCTTCGAGCTCGCCCTGCTCGACGCGGCGATCCGACACGCCCGACCCACGCTCGGCGTCTGCCTGGGCATGCAGCTCATGGCCCTGCACGCCGGTGGCCGGCTCCACCAGTTCCTGCCCGAGGTCATCGACGACCCCGAACACCACCAGGACTGCCGCACACACACCGTCCGGTTCGATGCCACCGACGCCGCCCTCGCCCCAGACGACGGCCCCGTCGTCTCCAGCCACCGACAGGCCGTCCGAGACCCCGGGTCGATGCGCATCGTCGCCCGCGCCGACGACGGGGTCATCGAAGCCATCGACCAGCCCGACGCCCCCTGCGGCTTCTTCCTTGGCGTTCAGTGGCACCCCGAACGCGGCGACGACGGCCCGCTCAACCTCGGCCTCTTCACCGCCCTCACGTCCGCGGCTCGGCGATCCACGTCCACACCAATACCCCCAGCACCCCCACGATCAACGCCGCGTCGGCCAGGTTGAAGATCCACGGGTACAGCTCCCGCTGTCCCCCCGGCCAGCTGAGCCCGAACGGCAGCTCCACCCCCGGAAACAGGTACAGCATGTCCCGCACGCACGAGTACACCAGCCGGTCGTACAGGTTCCCCAGCGCCCCGGCCAGGATCATCCCCAGCGCCATGTGCAGCGGCCACGCCCGCGCCGGGCTCTGGCGGAAAAAGTACAGGATCACCCCCGCCGCCAGCACGCTGCCCGCCACGAACAGCCACCGGCCGCCCTTGCCCAGCCCGAACACCGCCCCCGTGTTCGTCGTCAGCCTCAGGCTCAAGACCCCCGGCACCAGCGTCACCGGCTCGTGCGGGTACCGACGCCAGAACGTCGGGTCGCTCGCCGACTCCTCCACCGCCACCACCGGCTCGCCCGCCACGTAACGGAACGCCGCCGCCTTCAGCACCAGGTCCGCCGCCAGCACCCCCGCCGTCACCGCCACAAACAGCAGCCACGCCCGGCGCCGGCTCACCCGACCCGCTGCCACGCCGGCCTTCGCCGGCTCGTCCATCGTCGTCGCCGCGTCCGTCATGGGCGGATTCTATGAAATGACGCGTCATCGGTCGTCCGTCGAGCACGGCCGGCGCGCTGGTCGCTTCGCCCGTGGTCAATCGGCCGCGTTGCCGAGTGGTCATGCCCACCTCTCCACCGTTCATCTGCGATCTCCTGCCTCCTGATCCTCTCTTCCCAAAAGCTCTTCCCCCGATTCAGCGAGAGATCGGCGGGTGGGTGCGCTCGCCGCTGCCCGCCCCGGCTAGAATCACCCGTCCCCCCCCCACCTCTGCGGAGTTCTGCGATGGACCTCAAGCGGCTGATCCTGACGGCCCTGACCCTGTTCGTGGTCGTGTTCGTCTTCGAGTGGGTGTTTCACGGCGGGCTGATGGCCAGCGTGTACGAGCAGACCGCCGAGCTGTGGCGCAGCGAACAGGAGATGACCGACCGCTTCGTGTGGATGATCGTCGGCCAGCTCATGCTGGCGTCGGCGGTGGCGCTGCTGTTTGCCTGGGGCTGCAAGGCCGGCGGCGTCCGCGAGGGCCTGACCCTGGGCGCGATCCTCGCCCTGCTGCGGATGGCCGGCAACACCGTCATGTACGTCGTCGCCCCCTACCCCGTGCGCCTGATCGCCTGGTGGGACGCGGGCGCAACGATCGAAATGCTCCTGCTCGGCCTCGTCGCGGGGCTGATCTACGCGCCGCGGCGCTAAGTGGCGGGAACGGCTCAGACACAACGGCGCCCACTGAACCGGGGCACAACTTCCGCGTGCCCGAGCCGGCGACGCTCGGCCTGCTGACGGCGCTGGAGATCGCGCTTGCTCGGGGGCGTCGCGAGCGGCGGGGCCGCGCCTGAATCACGTCAACCGGTGGCAGCGTCATGGCGCGGGGGACCGGTCGGCTTGACGGCCGGACCGGTTCGCGCACCGCGCGCCGCTGAAGGCCGGCGAAGGTGTGAAGATGGGCAGGTTTGAGGCGTACGATTTTTCGTTGACGCCTTCGGAGCAAGACGTTAGAATCGATGTTCCATTCTGCGGGGCTGTCGCGTCCGCCGATCGGGCGTGGCTGATTCAATTTGAGTGGGCGTAAGTTCAGACCGACCCGGAGCGGAGGAGAGAAAGATGCATTTTTGTGAGTTGAGCCGCCGCGCGCGCTCGTGGCGTGCGACGGGCGTGTGGATGGCGGCGGTGGTGGCGGGCGGCCTGGGCACGCCGGCCGAGGCGCAGACGGACGCGGTGTGGATCGGCGGGACCGGCGTCTGGAACGACGCGGCCAACTGGGACCCGGCCGCCGTGCCGAGCGGCAACGTCAACGTCCTGATCGACGACGGCGACGACGGGACCGACTCGGCCGTCACGCTCGACGTCACGCGCGCGATCGAGAGCCTCGTGATCGACCTGGGCGACACCCTCAGCTTCAACAACAACATCGACCTGACCGTGGTCGGGGCCGCCGGCGTGGCCAACGACGGCTCGATCCTGCTCAACAGCACGGGCGGCTTCACCGACCTGAGCCTGAACAACACGATGACGCTCGGCGGGTCCGGCGAGGCCGTGCTCAGCGACGCGGGCAACAACCGGATCATCACGAACAACACCGTGATCACCCACGGCGCCGGCCACACCATCCGCGGCGCGGGTCTGCTCCTGAACAACACCGGCGGCATGGTCAACATGGGCACGATCCTCGCCCAGGGCGACACCACGCTGAGGATCGACCCCAACGGCCTGGGCTTCACGAACCAGGGCACGATGCGCGCCGAGGGCGCCGGCGGGCTCTCGTTCCTCGCCGGCACGTTCACCAACACCGGCCGCACCATCGAGGCCGCCGACGGCTCCGTCGTGGTCATCGACAACAGCGTCTTCTTGGATGGCGGGACGCTCACGACCACCGGCACCGGCGTCGTCCGCCCGACGGGCGCCGGCGCGTTCAACGTGCTCAACAACGTGACGCTGGACGGCAAAACGCTGCTGGACAACGGCGACGACGTCGCCGTCTCCGGCACCCTCACCAACAACGGCGCCTGGCAGATGAACTCCTCCGGCAGCTTCACAGACCTGAACGCCAACGACGCCGCCACGCTCGGCGGCACGGGCGAGGTCGTGCTCAGCGACTTCACCAACAACCGGATCATCACCAACAACACCGTGATCACCCACGGCGCCGACCACACCATCCGCGGCGCGGGCCAGTTGCTCGCCAACACCGGCGGCATGGTCAACATGGGCACGATCCTCGCCCAGGGCGACACCGCTTTGACCATCGACCCCGACGGCTTGGGCTTCGTCAATCAGGGCACGATGCGCGCCGAGGGCGCCGGCGGGTTCGTCCTGCAGCTCGGCACGTTCACCAACACCGGCCACACCATCGAGGCCGCCGACGGCTCCGTCGTGGTCATCGACAACAGCGTCTTCTTGGATGGCGGGACGCTCACGACCACCGGCACCGGCGTCGTCCGCCCGACGGGCGCCGGCGCGTTCAACGTGCTCAACAACGTGACGCTGGACGGCAAAACGCTGCTGGACAACGGCGACGACGTCGCCGTCTCCGGCACCCTCACCAACAACGGCGCCTGGCAGATGAACTCCTCCGGCAGCTTCACAGACCTGAACGCCAACGACGCCGCCACGCTCGGCGGCACGGGCGAGGTCGTGCTCAGCGACTTCACCAACAACCGGATCATCACCAACAACACCGTGATCACCCACGGCGCCGACCACACCATCCGCGGCGCGGGCCAGTTGCTCGCCAACACCGGCGGCATGGTCAACATGGGCACGATCCTCGCCCAGGGCGACACCGCTTTGACCATCGACCCCGACGGCTTGGGCTTCGTCAATCAGGGCACGATGCGCGCCGAGGGCGCCGGCGGGTTCGTCCTGCAGCTCGGCACGTTCACCAACACCGGCCACACCATCGAGGCCGCCGACGGCTCGGCCGTGTTCATCAACAACAGCGCCATCGTGGACGGCGGGACGCTCAAGACCACCGGCAGCGGCGTCATCCGCCCGGTTGGCGGCGGCGCGTTCAACGTGCTCAACAACGTCACGCTGGATGGCAACGCCCTGCTGGACAACAGTGATGACGTCGCCGTCACCGGCACGCTCACCAACAACGGCACCTGGCAGGTGAACTCCTCGGGCAGCGCCACCGACCTCGTCGCGAACGCCACGGAAGCGGACGAGACCCCGATGCTCGCCGGCACGGGTCAGATCGTCATGAGCGATAGCCCCAACAACCGTATCCTCAGCAACGACGCGGTGATCACCCACGGCGCCGACCACACGATCCGCGGCGGGGGCCAGCTTCTGGCCAACACCGGCGGCATGGTGAACATGGGCGCCATCATCGCGGACCAGCCGACCGCACTGGTCATCGACCCGAACGGCCGGGACTTCGTCAATCAGGGCACGATCCGCGCCGAGGGCGCCGGCGGGCTCGTGCTCCAGCTCGGCCTGTTCACCAACACGGGTCACACCATCGAGGCCGCCGACGGCTCCGCCGTGTTCATCGAGAACAACACGACGATCGACGGCGGCACGCTCAAGACCACCGGCACGGGCGTTATCCGCCCGACCGGCGGCGGCGCGAGCAACGTGCTGAACAACATCACCCTCGACGGCGCCGCGTTCCAGGAGAGTAATGTCGACGTCACCGTCACCGGTACCTTCACCAACAACGGCACCTGGGAGATGGACTCCAGCGGCAGCTTCACCGACCTGAACCTCGCCGGCGCGCCGACGGTGACCGGCACCGGACAGATCGTCATGAGCGATCATCCCAACAACCGCCTCGTCACCAACAACACAGTCATCACGCACGCGGCCGACCACACCATCCGCGGCGCGGGTGACCTGATGGACAACACCGGCGGCATGGTCAACCTGGGCACGATCATCGCCGATCAGGCCAACACGGCCCTGACCATCGACCCCAACGGCCTGGGCTTCGTCAACCAGGGCGCCATGGAGGCGACCGGCGCCGGAGGGCTCACCTTCGCCGCCGACGCGAGCACCAACGCCGACGGCGGCGTCATCACCGTCCGCTCCCTGCTCACGACCAACACCAACGCCGTATTCACCAACGCCTCGGGCGGCCTGATCCGCGGCGACGGCACCCTCAGCCTCGCCAACAACTCCTTCACCAACGCCGGCACCGTCGCCCCGGGCCTCTCGGCCGGCGTCCTCTCGGTCAACAACGAGTACCGCCAGGTCGCCGGCGGCGAGCTCGAGATCGAGGTCAACGGCCTGACCGTCGGCACCGAGCACGACCAGCTCGCCGTCAACGGCACCGCCTTCCTCGGCGGCGACCTGACCGTCCGACTCGACGACGCGTTCACCCCCGACCCGGCCGACGAGTTCGTCATCCTCACCGCCGACGACGTCGAAAACCGCTTCACCGGGCCCCGCGCCTCGACCGGCGGCGTCCTCGTCGCCGACGGCGCGCCCCGCGAACGCTTCCGACTCCGATACACCGACACCGACGTCACCCTCTTCGACTACGGCTTCGCCATCCCCGGCGACTTCGACCTCGACGGCGACGTCGATGCCTTCGACCTGGGCATCTGGCAATCCGGCTTCGGCCAATCCGCCGACGCCCTGGCCACCGACGGCGACGCCGACGACGACGCCGACGTCGACGCCTTCGACCTGGGCATCTGGCAGGCCAACTTCGGCACCGGCGTC
>CAYSIX010000214.1:1686-6994 GCA_964431205.1 uncultured Phycisphaeraceae bacterium | reverse complement strand
AGCGTCTTCCTCGACAACCGCGTCGGCAAGCTGCTCGACCTGCTCGAGGTCTTCGTCGGCCAGCAACTGACCCTCGCCGCCCTGAGCGTGGTCGACTCGACCGGCCACGCCGTCGTCCGCGTGCTGACCTCCAACGCCGAGCTGGCCCGACGCCTGCTCCGCCGCAACGACCTGCCCTTCAGCGAGGCCGATGTCATCGTCGCCGAGCTCGCCCCCAGCCAGCAGCTCTCCGACCTGTGTCGCAACCTCCTGGCCGCCGAGGTCAGCATCCATTACGCCTATCCCCTGCTTTACCAGCCCCGCGGCCGACCCTGCATCGTCCTGAGCACCGACGACATCGTCCTGTCGACCCAGATCCTGCGCCGCAAGATGTTCACCCTCCTGGGCGAGAACGACCTGGGCGACAACGCCACCGGCAGCGCCGAACGCTGAGGGGCGACCCTGAGCGAGCGTGGCCACAGGCTTGCCACATCGGACGCGGCCGTGCGGCGGCGAGCCCGTGCGCGCCGGGTGGTGGGCGTGACCCCCGCGATCAGGCCGCACCCGCCAACAGCCCCAGCGCGCTGCACCGCCTGGCCAGCGCCTGGATCTCGATGCAACACCAGGGGAACCATCGGCCCAGCCGACGGTTGAGCCGGTACCACCAGCGGTGGTGCTCCAGCCCGGCCACCAGGCCGCCCGAAACCACCCGAAAGCCGCGGACCTCGATCACGCGCATGTCGCCGGCGCGTCGAATCAGCCGCCGCAGCGACCGGGTGTCGAAGACCTGCACGTGCTCGCGGCGCTTGCCACGCAGGCGATCAATCACGGGCACGACGTGCTTGCGCAGGTGCAGGAGCAGCGGCGGGAACGTGGGCACGCCGACAATCATCAGCCCGCCGGGCCGCAGCACACGCACCAGCTCACGCACGACCGATTCCGGGTCCTCCAAGTGCTCGAGCACCTGCTCGCAGACGACAACGTCGAAGCTGCGATCGGCGAAGGGCACGCCCTCGGTCAGGTCCCCACGGATGATCGCGTGCCAACGGTCGGGGGCGTAGATCCGCTCGATCCGCCAGGGGTCGAACTCGACGGCGTGGAACTCGATCCGATCGGTCACGCCCAGCGCTTCGAGATACCGAAGCGTCCGGCCGTTGCCCGCGCCGGCGTCGAGCAGCCGCAGGGGTCGGTCGGGCTGGCTCGGCCGGGCGCGGACGAACTCGGCGATTGACTCGGCCAGCGCCGCGTACCGCGCCAGCCGCAGGTGGTAAGGCCGGTCGCTCGGCTCGACGCCGAAGGCCATGCACTGCTCTGGAATCTGTGAACCCTTCAAGCCCTGCTTCCACCCTGAACAGGAATCACCGGATCCTTGCGCGGCAACTACCGGTCAAACGAGCGGCATGATACCCGAACCGCAAGTCGATCGGCGTCGGCCGAGACGTGACCGCCCGGCTAGGGGGGCGTAGTCCACAAGCGGGTCATTCCCGCCGGCGAGCGCATCGGGCCTCTTCTTCGGTGGGGTAGACGTCTAGCACGCCATCGCCGCGCAGCGGTGAATGATCCTTACAGCTTGCGGCCTGTCGGCGGGCGAGACGCCCGCCCCACTATTGAACGACACCGGCCGGCGCCGACGCCGGACACTGGAGTTGCCTCGCGTCGGGCGATGAAGTACTAACAAGCGTTTCCTGCACCGGGCGGGTAGCCGCGGGCGGCCGAGGCGCCGCCGAGGAACACCCACCACCCCTGGAACGCCCCGTGATGTCCGATCGATTCCACACCCACGCGCCCGGCCTGCCCGACGCCCCCAAGTGGCTGAGCGTCGTCGTCCCCGCGACGCTCTACCCGGCCCTGGTGCTCTCGATCTTCGTCGCCCGGCCCGTGTACGACGCGATCATGTACAAGGAGGGCCCGATCGAGTACCTCGGCGTGGCGTTCCTGCTGATGGGCGTGGGCTACGGCGTCACGATGCTGGTGCGCTACCGCGAGCACTTCCCCGAGCGCTGGCTGACCAAGTGGTACGCGCTGGTGATCCTGGCGATGTTCGTTCTCGCCGGCGAGGAGATCAGTTGGGGCCAGCACCTGGGCTTGTGGGACCGCGAGGACGTGCCCGAGGCGATCCGCGCGGTCAACGACCAGAACGAGACGAACCTCCACAACATCACGAACAAGCTGGACCAGTGGCCTCGGTACGTGCTGGTGGGCGGGACGTTCGTGGGGTACGTGGTGATCCCGATCTACCTGCGTCGGCGGCGGGAGACGATGGGGACGGACAACCCGGGGTACTGGTTCTGGCCGACGCGTGCCGGGCTGATCGCGGCGCTGGGGGCGATGTTGATCCCGTTCCCCAAGCGGTTCTATGAGTGGACGACGGGCGAGGACGCGTCCCGGGCGCTGCGACACAGCGAGCTGCAGGAGAGCTACATCGCGATCCTGCTGACGATCTACGTGGTCAGCGCGTACACGCGCCTGCGTGGGGCGGCGATGGCGGCCGACGCGCCTGAGACGAACGACGGGACGGGCCTCGGGCGTCGCCGGCCAACCCCCGCGTGACGGTCGAGGCGGCGGCGCCTTTCGGCCCGGGACCGCGGTGACGCCCGAACTTACCCGGGCGTTTGCGCCGACGCGGGCCGACCGTGGGTCGGGTCTGCCTCGGCGTGACGCCTCACCGCACGCCAGCGATACAGCGCGTACATCAACAGGCCCACGCCCGCGAGCATCTCCTTGTGCTCGTTGATCTGCTCGACGAAGCCGATGTAGAACGGCGAGGCGTCCGGGCCGTCGCTGTAGATCATCCGATACACGTTTTTGTACTCTTTCCACAGGAACGCGACGAGCACCGTGACCACCACCGGCCACTCGGGGATCGCCGGCGCCCAGCTCCGCGGCAGGCGGTCCGAGCGCAGGGCCCAGACGATGGGAAGCGCGACGAACACCGCCAGCAGGAACAGGCTGCCCAGGTTGTTCACCGGCAGGTCGGTGTTGTGCAGGTTCGTCTCGACGCTGAGCCGTTCGTACGGCTCGGGGGTGTCCCAGCCCAGGTACGTCTGGCCCCAACTGATCTCCTCGCCGGCGAGAAACAGCGCCGCCGCGGCGACGACCAGCACGATCCACGCCCCGCCGCGATCGTGCACGTGCCGACGCCAGAACGAGCCGGCCCCGGGCTCGCTCCGGCGCTGCCGCCGCCACAGCCGCACGCCGCCGATCAGCAGCATCACCCCGGCCAAGGCGCTCGAACCGAACGTGAGGTACTCGACGATCTGCGTCTCGCGCTGCTTCTCGTTGAGCACCCACGTCAGATAGAAGTCCGGCGAGACGAGGTACGTGACCAGCAGGGCCAGGATCATCGCCGGGGCGACCAGAGCCGCGGCCACGTCGCACGGCGAGACGGGTCGCCGCGGCGACGCGTCGGCGTTGACCGGGTACGCGACGGCTTTCGCTTCCATCTGCGCCATGCTAGCAAAGCACCTTGCCGGGGCAATCGGGCTGCGCCGCGGTCTCCGTGGTAATCAGGCCGATCGTCCGGGAGCCACGTCAGATATGGATCGCGCGTTTGGCGACGGCGAGGGCGGCTTCCTTGACCGCCTCGGAGAGCGTCGGGTGGGCGTGGCAGGCGCGGGCGATGTCCTCGGACGAGGCGCCGAACTCGATGGCGGTGGCGCACTCGGCGATCAGGTCGCCGGCGCGGGGGCCGATGATGTGCACGCCCAGGACGCGATCGGTCTTCTTGTCGGCGATGATCTTGACCAGGCCGGTGGTGTCGTTGAGCGCGTGGGCGCGGCCGTTGGCCTTGAAGGGGAACTCGCCCGTGACGTACTCGTGCCCCTCGTCGAGCAGGACGCTCTCGGTCTTGCCGACGGTGGCGATCTCCGGCTGGGTGTAGACGATGGCGGGGATGGCGTCGTAGTTGACGTGGCCGTGGCCGGTGACGATCTTCTCGACGCAGGCGATGCCCTCTTCCTCGGCGACGTGAGCGAGCATGACGGTGGGGATGACGTCACCGATGGCGTAGACGCCCTCGATGGAGGTCCTGAAGTCGTCGTCGACGGGGATGCAACCGCGGTCGTCGATCTTGACGCCGATGTTCTCCAGGCCCAGGCCCTCGGTGTGGGGCGCGCGACCGACGGCGACCAGACAGCGGTCGGCGCGGACCGGCTCGTCGCCCTCGAGCTCGACGGTGACGCCTTTCTTCGTGCTCTTGACGGCGGTGACGCGGCTCTTGAGGCGGAAGGACATGCCCTGTTTTTCAAAGATTTTCTGGGCCTCCTGGGCGAGGCGTTTCTCCATGCCGGGCAGGATGCGGTCGAGGTACTCGACGACGGTGACCTCGCTGCCGAGGCGGCGCCAGACGTTGCCCAGCTCGAGGCCGATGTACCCCCCGCCGATGACGGCGAGACGCTTGGGCACCTTGTCGTAGGACAGGGCGGTCTCGCTGGTGTCGACGCGGTCATCGTCGAGGTCGACGCCGTTGATGGTCGCGGGGCGGGAGCCGGTGGCGATGATGACGTGATCGGCGTTGAGGGTCTGGCCGTTCTTGTCGTTCTCACCGTTGGTGACACGGACCTCGCCCTCTTCGGTGAACGAGGCGTGGCCCTGGATGGCGGTGATCTTGTTCTTTTTGAACAGGGCGCGGATGCCGCCGGTCATGGTCTGAACGATCTTGTCCTTGCGTTGGATCATGGCGGCGAGGTCGAGCTGGACGTCGCCGTTGAGCTTGACGCCGTGGGCGGCCAGGTGATGGCCGGCGTGCTCGAACTGCTCGCTGGACTCGAGCAGGGCCTTGGAGGGGATGCACCCGACGCGGAGGCAGGTCCCGCCGAGGGCTTCGTGCTTGTCGATGCAGGCGACCTTGAGGCCGAGCTGAGCGGCGCGGATGGCGGCGACGTACCCGCCGGGCCCGGCGCCGATGACGATCAGGTCGAACGTTTGGGATTTCTCACTCATGGGGGCGGATTCTACACGACCTGGTCGGCGGGGCGAGGCGGATCGGCGGTGCCGGCGAGCATGCCGCCGTCGATGTTGAACTCGGCCCCGGTGGTGTAGGCGGATTCGTCGCCGGCCAGGTACACCGCGAGCGCCGCGACCTCCTCAACCGTCCCGAAGCGATTGAGCGGGGCGGAGGCGGCGTATCCACGCATCCGCTGATCGCGCTGCGGCCCGTGGCCGAGCATGGCGTCCCACATCGGCGTGAGGATCGCGGCCGGCTGGATCGAGTTGCAGCGGATGGCCAGACCTTCCTCGGCGCAGTAGAGCGCGACCGACTTGGTGTGATGCCGGACGGCCGCCTTGCTGGAGGCGTAGGCGGCGGCGCGCGGGACGCCGACGACGCCAG
>CAYSIX010000214.1:0-1676 GCA_964431205.1 uncultured Phycisphaeraceae bacterium | reverse complement strand
GATGATCGACCCGACGCGGCGCGGGCGCATGGCGGCGATGGCGTGCTTGCAGCCGAGGAAGACGCCGTCGAGGTTGGTCGCGTGGACGGCGCGCCAGGCGTCGAGCGTCGCGTGCTCGGGATCTTGTGGGCCGGGGTGTTCATCGAAACCCGTGACGCCGGCGTTGTTGACCAGTACGTCGAGCCGGCCGTAAGCGTCGAGCACGCTTCGCATCGCGGCTCGCCAGTCGTTTTCCTCACGGACGTCGAGCTTGATGAACCGGGCACGGTCGTCGGCATTCAGCGCCGCCATAACCGCCTCGCTCTCGTTGACGCAGATGTCGCTGAGCACGACGCGCGCCCCCTCGGCGACGAACGCGCGAGCGATGCCCAGGCCGATGCCCCGTGCAGCGCCCGTGACCAACGCGACCTTGTCGTCCAGCCTCGCCATCGGCCCTGCGCCTCCCGATGCCCCGCCGCGCCCGGTGCCAGCGAGCGGCGCAATCATATCCGAGTCGGCCGACGGTCGCGGCGGGCGAATGGACCGATCGCCGGGCGGTCGCGAGTCGCGGTCCTACAATCAAACACGTCGATCGCGGGCGTCGCGCGGACGCGGGGCGGCGCCGGCCCGGCGGTTTACACTCAAAGCCCTGCCGATGAGCGAACACGAAGTTCCATCCCGCCCCTCACCCGCGCCGGGCTGGCCCGACCTGGTCGAGCTGGAGCGGCGCTCGCTGCGCTGGTGGCAGCCACTGTTGGTGGCGCTGGCGCTGCTGGGACTGTACTGGCTCGGCGAGTGGCTGGACTGGCGGGGCGAGCTGCTGGCCCTGGAACAACGGATCGAATCGTTCGGCGTGCTGGCGCCGCTGGCGTTCGTGATCGCGTACGTGCTGCTGACGGTGCTGGGATTCCCGGGCTCGCCGCTGACGGCGGCCGCGGGCGCCCTGTTCGGCGCGGGGCTGGGCGTGGTGGTGTCGCTGGTCGCCTCGACGCTGGCGGCGACGATCTGCTTCCTGATCGCGCGGCACCTCGTGCCGGCGCGACTGCGTCGACGGCTCGCTGAGCACCGCAGCTTCCGTCACCTGGACCGTCTGGTCGCGCGGCGGGGCCCGCTGGTCGTCGTCGCGACGCGACTGGTGAACCTGCTGCCGTTCTTCGTGGTCAACTACGGTTTCGGCCTGACGCGCGTGCCGCTGCGGACGTACGTGGTCTGGTCGGTGATCGGCAAGGTGCCCGGGACGGTGGTGCTGGTCGTGGGCGTGGACGCGGTGGTCGAGGCGCTGCGTGAGGGGCGCGTGCCGTGGTGGCAGGCGGCGGTGGTGGCGACGCTGGCGCTGGCGTTGACGGCGGGGATCGGCTGGTCCCGGCGGTGGCTCAGCGACGATGCGGTCACCCAGGGCGAGGCGATCGAGGGCGAGCGTGCGGTGGAATCGGCGGCGTCGCCGCGCGACGCGGCGTGAGCGGCGCCGGGTTCAGGCGTGGGCGACCGCGTCAGGCGGCCAGGGCCTCGGGGTCGTCGGATTCGGCCGGGGGCGGGAAGGCCGGCGCGTCGGGGGACTCGGTCCAGTCGTCGGCGCCCTCGAGGGTCAGGTCCATGGGCATGGTCTTGCGGTAGCCGAGCTTTCGCATGACCTCGAGGACCTCGGTCCAGGTGGGGTAGGGCCGCTGGTTGACGCGCTTGTAGGCGTCGATGGCCTT
>CAYSIX010000213.1:0-7042 GCA_964431205.1 uncultured Phycisphaeraceae bacterium | reverse complement strand
ATCTTGACGTTGACGTTGCGGCGGAGGACGTGCATCAGGTGGTTGCCGCCGATGGACAGCCCGTCGCCGTCACCGGTGACCAGCCAGACGTCGAGCTCGGGATTGGCGAGCTTGATGCCCGTCGCGACGGCGGGCGCCCGGCCGTGGATCGTGTGGAACCCATAGGTGTCCATGTAGTAAGGGAACCGGCTGGAACAGCCGATGCCGGCGACGAAGACGGTGTTGTGCTTGACCGCGCCGATCTTGGCGAGCACCTTCTTCGTCTGGTTCAGGATCGCGTAGTCCCCGCAGCCGGGGCACCAGCGCACGTCCTGGTCGGAAGCGAAGTCCTTGGCGGTCAGTACAGGCAATGCGGACATCTCGTCACTCTTTCTTTTCAAGTCAAGTAGTCATTCGCGTAGGCCAACCTCGGCGTCGATGACGAGTCGCGGGTCCAGCACATGAACCGTCTCATCCGATCGAAACACGGCGCAGGTCTGTTCATTCTCATAGAACATGATCATCTCGGGATGTTTCACGGCGAGTGTTCGGCCATCGGCCAGGTGCAGCGTAAACGGCATGAACGCGGCGGGGTCGGCCAAGCGGCGAAGTCGTGTGATCGTCATGCCGTCGCCTGTTGAGCCTGTTATGCCGCGCTCGCCGGCGGCTGACGGACCGAGACGATCTGATCGACTCGCAGAAGAGACGATCTGTCACCCGGTTCTATGACAAAAACGCTACCTCCATTCGGCGACAACCCGATCCGCTCACGCGCGACCACCCGGATGCGTCGCCCGTCCTTGAGCTCCAGCTCGAACGGCTGAAAAGGCTCGCGGTAGTAGTATTCTCGGATCTCTTCGATGTTCATGGTCGGTTCTCCGGCGATCCGCTCACCGCGGCTCCCTCGTCACTGGCCGTTGTCCGTCGCCGCGCCGGTCGCGCCGCGGAAGTCGTAGTCCTGAGCCGCCGGGTCCACGCCGTGGTCGCGCGGGATCAGGAACTCGCGGTCGCCGAATCGGTCTTCGAGCATCAGGTCGATCGCCTGCTCGAGCTCCTCGACGAGGAACGGTCGGCCCTGCACCTTGTTGAGCCCGCGGGCGTCGACGAGGAACCGCCCGCGGATCAGCAGTCGGAGCTGGCCCATGTTCAGCTCGGGGATCAGCACCCGCTTGAACCGCCGCAGCACGTCACCGAGGTTGCTCGGCATGGGGTGCAGGTGACGCAGATGCGCGCCCGAGACGCGCTTGCCCGCCCGCCGCGCCCGGCTCACCGCCGTGTAGATCGAGCCGTACGTCCCGCCCCAGCCCAGCACGAGCAGGTCGCCCGAGGCGTCGCCGTACGGCTCGATCGGCGGGATCCGTTCGGCGATCTTCTCGATCCGCTGGCGACGCACCATGGTCATGAGCTGGTGATTGTCCGGCTCGTAGCTGACGTTGCCCGTGCGGTGCTCCTTCTCGAGCCCGCCCACGCGGTGCTCCAGGCCCGGCGTGCCCGGGATCGCCCACGGCCGGACCAGGTTCTCGTCCCGGCCGTACACCTCGAACCCCTCGGGGTCGCTGGCGTGGCGAACCTCGATCCTGTCGAACTCGCTGACGTCCGGCACGCGCCACGGCTCGCTGCCGTTGGCCAGGTACCCGTCGGTCAGGATCACGACCGGGGCCATGTGCTGCATGGCGATGCGCGCGGCCTCGATGGCGATGTCGAAGCAGTCACCCGGCGACTGCGGCGCGAGGATGACCACCGGGCTGTCGCCGTTGCGGCCGAACATCGCCTGCAGCAGGTCCGCCTGCTCGGTCTTGGTCGGCAGACCCGTCGACGGCCCGCCGCGCTGCACGTCCACGACCACCAGCGGCAGCTCGACCATCACCGCCAGGTTCATCGCCTCGGCCTTGAGCGCCAGGCCCGGCCCGGACGTGCCGCACACCCCGAGCTGACCGGCGAACGACGCCCCGATCGCCGCGCACACCGCCGCGATCTCGTCCTCGGCCTGGAACGTCTTGACCCCGAAGTGCCGCAGCCCCGCCAGACCGTGCAGGATCGTGCTCGCCGGCGTGATCGGGTAGCTGCAATAGACCAGCGACTTCTCGGCCAGCTTCGACGCCGCCACCAGCCCCATGCACAACGCGTCGTTGCCCGTGATCTTGCGGTACCGGCCCGGGGCGATCGGCGCCCGCGCGACCTGGTAGCGCACGGGAAACAGCTCGGCCGTCTCCCCGAAGTAGTAGCCCGCCTTCAGCGCCGCGACGTTCGCCGCCGCGACCTGCGGCAGCTTCTTCTTCTCGACGAAATACTGCTCGAGGAACCGGATGGTCGTGTCGAGCGGGCGATCGAACAACCAGTACACCATGCCCAGGGCGTACATGTTGCGGCAGCGGGCCACGTCCTTGGCCCCCATGCCGGTGTCGGCCAGGGCCTCGGCGTTCAGCCGCGTGATCGGGACCTTGAAGAGCTGATACTTCTGCGGGTACCTGGGGTCTTCGAGCGGGTTGTATCCGTCGCGATAGCCGGCCTTGCGGAGGTTGACCTTGTCGAACTCGCTGTCGTTGGCGATGACGATCCCGCCGGGCTCGACGTCGGCGATGTGGGCCTTGAAGGCGGCGGGGTTCATGGCGATCAGGGCGTTGACCCGGTCGCCGGGGGTGTGGATGTCGGTGCTGGCGAAGTTGATCTGGAAGCCCGAGACGCCGGGGACGGTGCCGGCGGGCGCGCGGATCTCGGCGGGGAAATCCGGCAGCGTGGCGACGTCGTTGCCGGCGATCGCCGACGTATCCGTGAACTGGGTACCGGCCAGTTGCATGCCATCGCCCGAGTCGCCGGCGAACCGGACGACGGCCGACTGAAGAGGCTGGGCTGGCCTGGTTTTTCCCTCCGACTTGGCGGCGACACCCATCGCGGATGGCTCCTTGAGGCAGGCGGATCACAAAAATCGGTCGAACCTTCAATCATACCCGGGCTTGTGGCCCCTGCCAACGCGAGTTTCCTTGATCTTCGCGGCGGGTGCCGCCCTTGCCTGGCCCATCGCGCCCGGCGGGAAAGCGACCCGGATGACCGAATTCTGTGATACACTGTCTGAGTCGATCGGCCTGCCAGGGGCTTGGGGGAGACGCGATGCGGGCGGGGCCGGCGACACGTGCCAGCCGCTCGTGGGGGCGGCATCGAGTGGAACAGAACCGAGGGTGGTTCAGATCTGATCAGGGAGTCAACAAGATGTTGAATCGGAAGCTTGCGGGCGTGTATCGCTGTGCGATGGTCCTGGGTTTGTCGGTTCTGGTCGCGACGGCGTGGGGCTGCACGACGCCGCGTGAACGGGCGCTGTCGAGCGGGAAGATGTCCGCCGCCGAGCTGCGCACCAGCCTGAACAACCTCAAGCCGATGATGGATCGCGTGGAGACCTACCTGAGGCAGATCGAGTCGACGGCCGTCGAATCCGAGCCGGCGTTCAACAAGTTTTCGGCGGCCCTGGACGAGATGCGTCGCCAGGCCAACAGCCTCCGCTACGAGGCCGAATCGATGCAGCTTCAGGGGGCGAACTACTTCAAGGCGTGGGAGCGTGAGATCGGTCGTGCCCCAGGGCAGGCGCGTACGCAAGAGGAGCAACGCCGCACCCAGGCCAGCCGCCGGTACGACCTGGTCGTCGATGCGATGGTCCGCGCCAAGAGCGAGTACCGCCAGTACGTGCTCGAGCTGCTGGACCTGCGCGAGGCGCTCGAAGGCGACCTGTCGCGCCAGAACATCGAAAACCTGAGCAAGTCGTTCGAGCTGGTCAAGCGAGACCGCATCGAGGCGCAGCAGGCCATCGACGTGTTGCTCGGCGAGATCGATCGCGTCATGCAGGCTCAGGTTCAGTAGCCGCGAACGATCCCGCCGCCGAGCCGCGACGGCTTGCATGCGCTTCGTGACGCGGCCCCCGCGCCCGGCCCTGGAACGCCGCGTGGTCATCAGGTCGTCGGGCGTGAGCGATATGCCACGACGTGCACGTTCTCGATCGTGACCAGGCCCTCGGCGATCAGCTCGTCCAGCTCCGGCAGGAAGCGGTCGATCCGGTCGGGCTGATCGACGATCTCGATCACGATCGGCAGGTCTTCAGAGAGGCGGAGGACCTTGGCGGTGTGGATGCGGCTGTGGGCGCCGAAGCCGTGGATCCCGCGAAGCACGGTGGCGCCGGCCAGGCCCGCGGCCCGGGCGCGCTCGACGACCTGCTCGTACAGCGGTCGGCCGTGCCAGCGGTCGCTCTCGCCGATGAAGATGCGGATCAGCTTGGCGTCGGTGGGCGTGCGCATGGGCGGAGCCTTGGGTCACCAGAGCCGGCCGAGCGCGAAGCCGGCGATCACGAGGCAGACGCCGACGGCGTTGTGCAGCAGCAGGTTCGCCACCGCCGCCAGCCATTGCGCGTCGCGCAACATCTGATTCGTCTCGAACGCGAACGTCGAGAACGTGGTGAACGCCCCGAGAAAGCCGACCAGCGCCATCAGCCGCGCCTCGGGCGTCAGAAGAATCCGGCCGTCGGCCAACGACCACACCAGCCCGAACAGGAAGCAGCCCACGCCGTTGACCGCCAGCGTCCCCCACGGGAACGTGCCCGGCGTGGCCCGCTGCACCCAGCCCGACAAGGCGTAGCGCGCCAGCGTGCCCACGGCGCCGCCCAGGGCCAGCAATCCCAGCGGTGTCCACGTTCGCCACATCTGCCTTCGGCGCCCTCGTGCCCCGGTGACCGGCCGACGCCGAGACGCTAAGCCAAAACCCTCACTCACGCAATCACGCGATCGTGCGCCCCGTGGCGCCCACGGGAGGTCTCACCGCGGCTGAGCGACACCACGCGGCACACGAGGCGCTCACGCAGCCGCATCACGTCGCGGACGCCACCGCATGAGTGGCGGGACGCCGCGGTGAACCTGAGACGTGCTGTTACGCTGTCGCCATGGCCGAGCGCCTGCCGCGAGCGTTCTATCGGCGTGACCCGGTCGTGCTGGCGCGCACCCTGCTCGGTCAGCGTCTGGTGCGCGAGGTCGAGGGCGTGCGGCTGGCGGGGCTGATCGTGGAGACCGAGGCGTACCTGGGCGAGCCGGACCGGGCGGCGCACACGTACAACGGCCGACGCACGGCGCGGAACGCGTCGATGTGGGGCGAGGCGGGTCACGCGTACGTGTATTTCACGTACGGGATGCATCATTGCATGAACGTGGTAGCGGGCGGCGCGGGCGTGCCGGTGGCGGTGCTGCTGCGGGCGTTGGAGCCGACGGAGGGCATGGAGGCGATGTTCGCAAATCGTCCGGCGGCGCGGCGGTCGAGCGACCTGTGCTCGGGCCCGGCGAAGCTGTGCCAGGCGTTGCGGATCGATCGGACGCTGGACGGGGCGGACCTAGTCGACGGTCGCGAGCTGTACCTGGAGCGAGCGCGATGGCGTGCGATGGCGGGGTCGAAGGTGGCGGTCGGCCCGCGGGTCGGCGTGGATTACGCCGGGGAATGGGCGGATCGTCCGCTGCGATTCTGGGTGAGGGACAGCGAGCACGTGAGCCCGGGCCGGACCACGCGGACGCGCTGAGGCGTACACCGGCCCGGCTGGCTCACGACGCCGATCGCGGCCGGCGGCATGAAATCGGCGCAACCGTGTAGCGAAACTGGACCTTGCGGTGTAAGCTGCCGATGGAGTGCCAGTCTGAACGGAAGCGGTGCGGCCCAGGTGAGCGTGTCATGAACGAGTCGGTGTCGAACCAGGGTTCGGGTCCGTCCGAAGGTCATTCAACCACGTCGACGGGCGTCGATCCGACGCTTCAGCGGGAGATCGACGAGGCCTTGGGCGGTCAGAGCGTGGACGATCTGGTGGAGCGGTCGCTGACTGAGCAGAAGCCGGAGGCGGGCGCCGGCGATCGCGGCGGCCAGACCGCGGCAGCCGAGTCGGACTCGGCCGATAAGCCCGCGACCGGCGGCGCGCAGCACCCGAGCGAGTTCCACCACGAGATCCGACGCGGCCGCGTCGCCGCCATCCGCGGCGACGACGTGTTCGTCGAGCTGACCGGCGACAGCAAGCACCAGGGCCTGGTCCCGCTGACGCAGTTCGACCGCCCGCCGCGCATCGGCTCGATCATGGACTTCGTCGTCGATCGCATCGACGAGGGCGAGGGCCTGATCTACCTCTCGCGCGAGGGCGCCGTCAGCCGCGCCACCTGGCAGCAGCTCGAGCGCGGCGCCGTGGTCGAGGCCCGGGTGACCGGGACGAACAAGGGCGGCCTGGAGCTGGAGATGATCGGCGGGATCAGCGCCTTCATGCCCGCCAGCCAGATCGACCTGCACCACGTCCGCGACCTCGAATCGTTCGTCGGGCAGAAGCTCGAGGCGATGGTCCAGGAGATCGACCGCAAGTCGAAGAAGGTCGTGCTCAACCGGCGTGAGCTGCTGCACCAGCGGCGCGAGCAGGCCAGGCAGAAGGTCATGGCCGAGCTGGCGCCCGGCCAGATCCGCGAGGGCAAGGTCACGAGCCTGGTCGAGTTCGGCGCGTTCGTGGACCTGGGCGGGGTCGATGGGCTGATCCACGTCTCGGACCTGAGCTACACGCACGTGGACAAGCCGGCGGACGTCGTGAAGGTGGGCCAGACGGTCAACGTCAAGGTATTGAAGATCGACCCCGAGCGGCAGCGGATCAGCCTGGGGCTCAAGCAGGTCGAGCCGGACCCGTGGCAGACGATCGCCGAGCGGGTGCACGTCGGCGACGACGTGACCGGCCGCGTGATCCGCACGGCGAACTTCGGGGCGTTCGTGGAGATCGAGCCGGGCATCGAGGGCCTGCTGCCGCTGAGCGAGATGAGCTGGAAGCGGATCGGCAAGGCGGAGGAGGTCGTCAGCGTCGGCGAGGTGCTGCGGCTGAAGGTGCTCAGCCTGGACGCGAAGAAGCACCGCATCTCGCTGAGCCTCAAGCAGTCGCAGGGTGACCCATGGGTGGGCGCCGAGCGCAAGTACGAGCAGAACAGTTGGATCGAGGGCCGGGTGGTCTCGACGCCGGACTTCGGCGCGTTCGTCGAGGTCGAGCCGGGCGTCGAGGGCCTGGTGCACATCTCCGAGCTGTCGG
>CAYSIX010000212.1:0-7152 GCA_964431205.1 uncultured Phycisphaeraceae bacterium | reverse complement strand
AGGGCAACGACCAGGTCCGCTTCGAGCTGACGTATCTGGCGCTGAACCCGAAGCTGAAGATCATCTCGCCGTGGAAGGACCCGTCTTTCGAGCTGACTTCGCGCGAGGCGGCGCTGGCGTACGCCCAAGAGCACAAGATCCCGGTCGAGCAGTCGAAGAAGAAGCTGTACTCGCGCGACCGTAACCTCTGGCACATCTCGCACGAGGGCTCGGAGATCGAGGACCCGGCCAACGAGCCGAACTGGGCCAACTGCCTCGTGATGAGCGTGCCGGTCGAGAAGGCGCCGAACAAGGCGGAGACGGTGGAGGTCGAGTTCAAGGCGGGCGTGCCCGTGGCGGTGAACGGCAAGAAGATGGCCGGCCACGAGGTGATCGCGACGCTGAACGAGGTCGGAGGCAGGCACGCGATCGGGCAGGTGGTGCTGACCGAGAACCGGCTGGTGGGGATGAAGTCGCGCGGCGTGTACGAGACGCCCGGCGGGACGATCCTCTACGAGGCGCACAAGGCGCTGGAGCAGCTCTGCCTGGAGCGCGACCTGTACCATCACAAGCAGCAGATGGCGCTGCGGTACGGCGAGCTGGTCTATTACGGCCAGTGGTTCCACCCACTGCGGCTCGCCATGCAGGCGTTTACCGACAAGGCGAGCGAGGTCGTCAGCGGCAAGGTCAAGGTCAAGCTCTACAAGGGCCGGGCGATCGCGGTCAGCGCGACCTCGCCGCAGAGTCTGTACGACCTGGACCTCGCCAGCTTCGCGATGGAGGGTTACGACGTGACGGCGGCGCGCGGGTTCATCGACCTGTTCGGCCTGCCCATGAAGGTGCAGGCGATGCGGCACGGCGCGCGGGACTCGTGACGACAAGCCGGGCCGAAGGCGAGTCGATTCCAAGCGGGCGAGATCAAAACGAAACGCTCGCGGCGGCGGAACCGCGGCGATGTGATGTGATCTATCTGACCGATCATCCCGAGCGGGCCGAAGCGGTGCTGCCGACGGCCGCGTCCTGGCGCCGGTGCGACGCGACGGCTTTGGACCGCACGGATCGAACGGTCTGGTCGCTGCTGGGTAGCGGCGCGACCGCGTGGCGATGCCAAGCCGACGACGAGACGGTGAAGTATCGCGCCATCACCGACGAGCCGCGGCGGATCGTCGTCATCGACGAAGCCGCGGGCTCGCAGTTCGCGGCGGTGCAGGATGCGTTGAAGGGCGGTACCGAGCTGCCCGACGGCCTGACGTGCCTGGCGCTGGCGGGGACGGGTTTTCGCGGGCAGCGTGATCGGTCGTGGACGGCGTTGCGCGGCAACCTGCACGCGACGGTGCACTACCGCGTGCAGGCGTCGGCGGATCGACTCGGCGCGGGGCTGACGATGCTGCCGGCGGTGGCGGCGGCGCAGGCGATCGAGCGGGTGTCGAGCGGTCGGTTGCGGCCGACGATCAAATGGGTCAACGACGTGCTGATCGACGGGCGGAAGGTGGGTGGCGTCCTGACGGGCACGCAGGTTCAAGGCGCTCAGGTGACGGCGGTGGTCTTCGGGATCGGGTTGAACGTGGCGGGATCGCCCGAGGTCGTGGTGACGGGGAGCGATCGGCCGGCCGGAGCGCTGGCGGATTTCGAGCCGTCGTGGTCGGGCGATCTTTCGGGCGTGTTCGCGGCGGTGCTGAGCGCGCTGGATGAGGGGATGGCGAGGCTGACACGTGAGGGGCCGGCGCGTCTGTATGATGCGTACCGGGCCCGCGCGGCGTTCATCGGGCGGCGGGTGCGTGTCTGGCCGGTCGAGACCGGCGGCGGAGGCGGGCGCCGGGGCGAGCCGGTGGCGGCCGGACGCGTGCGTGAGCTGAGGTCCGATCTGTCGCTGGTGATCGAGGGCGCTTCGGAGCCGGTGAGCAGCGGGCGGATGGAGCTGATGGAGCCGGCGTGAAACGTCGGGTCGGCACGCGGGCGCACGAGAACGAGAAGAGAGCGGAACGATGCCGAGCAACCTGCTGCTGACCTGCCTGAGCGCGTTCGCGGCGGTGCTGCTGCTGCTGTCGCTATTGAGCCTGGCGATGTGGCTGCTGACGTGGCTGTTTCCGGGGCGCGAGGAGGCGGCCGAGCCAGGACCGGGCGTGGCGCGAGCACGTGGCGCGGACGCGGCGGTGGCGTCGGCGATCGCGATGGCCGTGGCGGCCGCGGCGCCGGGCGCGCGGGTGACGCGCATGGAGGAGGTGGTCGAGTAAGCTCTTGGCCGGTGACGCGAGCGCGTCGCGGCGTGGATGGCAGGGCCCGCGTGGACCGCGGGACGAACGACATCGAAAAGACTCGCCGTGATACATACTGAAACACCCAAGAAAATCCGCGTGATGCTCACGACGTTCCGCGACGGGCTGCAGAGCGTCTTCGGCGGCAAGGTCCGCGTGAAGGACGTGCTGCCGGCGATGCAGGCGGCGGCCGACTCGGGCGTGCGGCACTTCGAGTTCGGCGGCGGGGCGCGCTACCAGGCCCCCTACTTCTACGCCGGCGAGGACCCGTTCGACTGCATGGACCAGATGCGCGACGCGGTCGGGCCCGGCACGGAGCTGCAGATCCTCACCCGCTCGGTCTCGGGCGTCACGCTGACGACGCAGAAGCTCAAGGCGCTTTCGCTTCAGGCCAGGCTGATGAAGAAGCACGGGACCACCTGGGACCGCAACTTCGACTTCCTCAACGACACCGACAACCTGGTCAAGACGGCCCAACCAATCATCGACGCGGGCATGCACCACCAGCTCTGCGTGGCGATGATGGGCCTGCCGTATCAGTCCGATCAGGTGCACACGCCGGCGTTCTACATCGACGTGGTCAAGCGCGTGCTGGAGTCGGGCGTGCGGATCGACTCGGTGTGCATGAAGGACGCCTCGGGCACGACCGACCCGCGTACCTGTTACGAGACGGCCAAAGGGCTGCGCGAGCTGCTGCCGCCGGAGATCCCGCTGTGGCAGCACACGCACGACACGGCGTCGATGGCGGTGGCGTGCTACATGGCGGGGATCGCCGGCGGAGTGGACGGGATCGACCTGTCGGTGCGCCCGATGGCCTCGGGCACCGTCCAGCCGGACGTGCGCTCGATGTGGCACGCGCTCAAGGGCACGGGCTACTCGCTCGACATCGACGAATCGAAGATGAACGAGATCGAGGCCCTGCTGGACGAGGGGCTCAGGGAGTATGAGTTCAACCCGGTGACGATCGCGGCGGACGCGCGGGTGGTGAACTTCCCGATGCCGGGCGGGGCGATCGGGCCGAACGTGCACATGATGGCGGCGGCCGGGATCCTGGACCGTTACGGCGACGTGCTGGGCGAGTTTCCGGTGGTGGTGCGTGCCGGGGGGGCGTGGACGAGCGTGACCCCGGGCAGCCAGCAGTACTGGTTGCAGGCGTTCAACAACGTGCTGCACGGCCGATGGGAGAAGATCGACGCGGGCTACGGCCGATCGGTGCTCGGTTACTTCGGCAAGCCCCCGATGCCGCCGGACGAGCAGGTCGTCAAGATCGCCTCGCAGCAGTTGGACCTCGAGCCGTTCGACGGCGACCCGCTGGAGGAAGCGCCCGACAGCCTGGCGATGGCGGAGGCGGCGCTGCGTGAGCGGAACCTGCCGGTCACCGACGAGAACGTGTTCCTGGTGGCGTCGGCGATCGTGCCGGGCAAGAACATGGAGCTGAACGAGGGGATCCGCCTGCTCAGCGGCAAGCCGCGGATCAACCTGCCGCTGAAGAAACCGGCTGAACCTGCCGCGGAGAAGCCGGCGGCACCGCCGGCCGAAGCGCCCGCACCGTCCGCAGCGGCGCCGGCGTGGACGAGCCCGGTCACGACCACCTGCACCGTCGTCGAGAACGGGCAGACGCGCACCTTTCGCATCACCCTCGAGCCGCCGGGCGGCGCACCGTCCGGCACCGCGGCTCACTCGCCGCCCACACCCGCGGCCGCGCCCGCCGCGTCCGCGCCCCCCGGCGATGGCGGTGGCGCCCGCACCGCGGTCTACTCCCCATTCGAGGGCAAGGTCGAGGTGGTGGACATCAACGTCCGCGTCGGCGACACGGTCAAGAAAGGGCAGGTGGTGGCGGCGGTCGAGGCGATGAAGGCCAAGCACGACGTCCGCTCTCCGGCCGACGGCAAGGTCGTCGAGGTCGCCGCCGACTTGGGCAGCGAGGTCTCCAAGGGCAAGGCGATCCTCTACATCGGGACCTGACATGCGGGCGTTCGAGAAGCTGGTCTTCGAGTCGGGCTTCGCCAACATCACCTGGCAGAACGCGGTGATGTTCCTGATCGCCGGGGTGCTGATCTTTCTGGCGGTGCGCAAGAACTACGAGCCGCTTTTGCTGATCCCGATCGGGTTCGGCGCGATGCTGGCGAACCTGCCGCGGGCGGCGCTGAGCGCCTCGAGCGAGTACCTGCCGCCGGCCGACGGCGCGACGCCCCTGCTGCAGGTGATCTACAACATGGGGATCAAGACGGAGCTGCTCCCGCCGATCATCTTTCTCGGCGTCGGAGCGCTGACGGACTTCCGCCCGCTGCTGAGCCGGCCCATGACGCTGCTGCTGGGCGCCGCGGCGCAGATCGGCATCTTCGTCGCCGCGCTGGGCGCGTTCTACCTGTTCGGGTTCACCGCCCAGGAGTCGGCGGCGATCGGGATCATCGGCGGCGCCGACGGCCCGACGTCGATCTTCCTCACCGCGATCCTCGCGCCCCACCTGCTCGGCGCCGTCGCCGTCGCCGCTTACAGCTACATGTCGCTCGTGCCCGTGATCCAACCGCCGATCCTCCGGCTGCTGACCACCGCGCGCGAACGCGAGATCGACATGCCCCAGGCCAAGCCCGTCTCCCGCGCCGCGGTCATCATCTTCCCCATCCTCATCGCCGTGCTCGCCTCGCTGGCGATCCCCTCCGCCGCGCCGCTGATCGGCATGCTCATGTTCGGCAACCTCCTGCGCGAGTCCACCGTCACCGACCGGCTCAGCAAGACCGCCGGCGGGGCCCTGGTCAACATCGTCACCATCTTCCTGGGTCTGGTCGTCGGCGCGACCATGCAGGGCGAGACGTTCCTGCGCACCCAGACGCTGTTCATCCTCGTGCTCGGCGCGATCGCGTTCTGCTTCAGCACCGCCGGCGGCATCCTCTTCACCAAGCTGCTGAACCTGTTCCTGCCGCGCCACCGGCAGATCAACCCGTGCATCGGCGCCGCGGGCGTCTCGGCCGTGCCCATGTCCGCCCGCGTCGTCCAGCAGTTCGTCTCCCAGCACACCGACGGCCGAGTCAACCCGTTGATGGCCGCCATGGGCCCCAACGTCGCCGGCGTGATCGGCTCGGCCGTCGCCGCCGGCGTCTTCCTCGCCCTGCTGCGCTGATCGCCCCACCGCGCCACCACGGACCCGACCGGTTGACGAGCACAGACCCGCGGCGGACGGGCAGACAAAAGCAGCCGGCCGCGTCCCCCTCAGGGCGCGACCGGCTGAATCATTGAGATACTATCGATCGGCGTGCGTCGGCGCGTTACCAGCCCTTGTCCGACTTCTCCTGCGGGATCAGCACCGTGTCGATCACATGGATGACGCCGTTGCCGGCCAGCACGTCCGTCGTGATGACCTCCGCGCCGCCCACCTTCACCTTGCTGTCCTTGACCTTGACCGTCAGCGACTGGCCCTGGGCCGTCTCGAGTGAGGACGCGTGGACCACCTCGCCCGCCTTCACGCGGCCGGGCACGACGTGGTACAGCAGCACGGCCTGAAGCTTCTCGCGGTTCTCCGGTTGCAGCAGTGACTCGACCGTTCCGTCGGGCAGCTTGGCGAACGCTTCGTCGGTTGGGGCGAAGACGGTGAACGGCCCGCCGGTGCGCAGCGTCTCCTCCAGGTCGGCGGCCTCGAGCGCCGCCAGAAGCGTGCCGAAAGAGCCGGCGCTGCTGGCGGTGGCGACCAGGTCCGGCCGGGGCAGCAGCACCGAGTCGATCACGTGGATCACGCCGTTGGACGCGTACACGTCGGTGGCGATGACGTTGGCGTTGTCGACGCGGACACCGTCGGCCGAGGCGTCAATCGACGCGAACTGGCCCTGAACGGTCTCGACCTCCGAGGCCTCGACCACGTCCGCGGCCGGCACCTCGCCCGCCACGACGTGGTAGAGCAGTAGCGCCTGCAGCTTCTCACGGTTCTCCGGCTTCAACAGCGTCTCGACCGTGCCCTCGGGCAGCTTGGCGAAGGCTTCGTCCGTCGGGGCGAACACAGTGAACGGCCCTTCGCCCTTGAGCGTCTCGACCAGGCCGGCGGCCTGAAGCGCCGCGGCCAGGGTCTTGAACTTCCCGGTCTGGACGGCGGTGTCGACGATGTCGGCCTTGTCCGCTTTGCCTTCCTGGTACGAGGCGTTGGAGACGTTGACGCTGCACGTGCTGCCGCCGCCGAGCGCGGTGGCCCCGGGCACGGCTGCCAGCACGGCGGCGAGGCCGATTCCAAACCAGCGGTGATGCGAGCTCATGGTCATGAGAGAGACTCCTTGCAGAAAACCCAACCCCGCTCCGGGCCAGACCATCGGGCTCACACGAGACGCCGAAGGGACCGAAGCGAAACGTTCAAAACGTTCAGCACGCCCGAACGTTAGGGGGGCTGGCCCCGGAGTCAAGCAAACCGGTGAGAATCGTCGTGCGAAATCGATCCGTGCCGCCCTGCCGGATCCGCAAAGCCGCACTCGCCCCGGGGAACAGGAGGAAAAAGCCGGCCAGGATCGCGGCATGCCGGGAGCAGCGGTCGGGGCGAGATGACAGTGCGCGCCGAAACGTCTGTCAGGCGCGGGCGTCCTGCACGGCGGCGACGAAACGCTTGGCCAGCTCTGTCAGCCCGACCCAGTCGCTTCGAGCGATGAGCTGCTTCTTGACCAGCGCCGAGCCCACGCCCAGGCACGCGGCCCCGGCCGCAAACCAGTCGGCGATCGTGTCCAGGTCCACCCCGCCTGTGGGCGTCAATCGCAGGTGCGGCATCGGCGCCAGCACGTCCTTGAAGTAACGCGGCCCGAAGTGATTGGCAGGAAATACTTTAACGAAGTCGGCGCCCGCCTCGGTCGCGGCGAGGATCTCGGTAGGCGTCAATGCCCCGGGCAGGGCGGGAAGGCCGGCCAGCCCGAAGGGGCCCGGTTCGGCTGGGGCGGGCACCAGATCG
>CAYSIX010000211.1:0-7176 GCA_964431205.1 uncultured Phycisphaeraceae bacterium | reverse complement strand
ACGATCAGCGAGCCGGTCCAGGTGACGATGATGTCCCGAGGCGAGGCGGGGGCGATGCTTCGGCCGGCGATGCCGGTCTGAGCGTCCCGGGCGTCCGTGTCGGCATCCTCAACGGTGTTACCTTCGACCACGCTGTCCGATCGCGCCGCGTCGGTGGCGCTGCCCGGCTCGGAAGATGCGGCCGGGTTCCAGGTCGTATCGGTGTCGGACGGGTTGGCGCCCAGGGGCGGTGTCGTGGTGGCGAGCAGGAGCAGGCCGGCGCCGTGTCGAGTTGGCGGCGGAGCGACGGTCGCGGCGGGTCGGCGCGTGGCGGGCGGTTCTTCGAGCCGGTGAGAGAGGGCGTCGGAATCGGGGGCGTCATCGGTTTCCTCGTTGGTGTTTTCCTTGAGGCTGAAGACGGTTTCGAGCTGGTCGCCGGTCATCACCACGCCCTCGGACTCGACGGTGATGCGCACGTGGTCCTCGAAGCGGGCGCGATAGAAGGTCGGGCCGGGGGACGCGGAGGCATCCGGGGCATCGCGTTGCTCAGCCCGGGGCTTCAAGCCGGTACGAAGCGCAGCGGAGTTCCGGGCAACCCGAGGCTCCGCGGCTGCGCCGCTGCGCTGCGGCTTGGGTGCGGCAGTGGGCGCGGACGGTTCGTCGCGTTTGATGCGGAGCCAGCGGCCCTCATCCACGACGACCCGATTGAGTCGCTGTTGGGCCTGGCTGAAGCTGAGCTTGAGGCCCACGCCGAGGAAGTCGAACGTCGGGCTGGCGACGTGAACGCGGCTGGTGCTGTCGATGCGGCCGAGCTCGAGGTCGAAGTCGGCGCGGTCGAGGTAGATGCGCATGCGCAGGTGGCGGAGCGAGTCGACGCGGACGGGCGAGCCGTCGTCGGTTTCGAAGAGGCTGACGACCACGTTGCCGGTCATCTGCCCGCGTTGAAAGTTGAGCTCGGGGGCGAAAAACGTGCCGGTGTCGGACCGGACGCGAAGGACGCGGTCGGGCCGCAGGCGGATGGTGGCCAGGGGGCGTTCGAGGTTGTAGACGTCGTCGGGCAGGGGGGTCAGACGTTGCCACTCGAGAAGGGTGGTGCGGTCCTCGCCGTCGAGAAAGACGCGGCCGCCCTCGGCCCCGCCGATGACGGGCCCGCGAGTCGGGTCGTCGCGCATGGCCCGGGAGGGGTCGAATCGCTGGACGACGTCGTCGAGGCCGACCTCGGGCCCGGGTTTCGAGTCGGTCGGCTCGACCGCGGGCCCGGCCAGCCAGGCCAGCAGCAGCACGGCCGCGGCCAGCACCGTCGCCCCACCGATCAAAAGCACGCGCCCGCGCATGTGGATAGTGTCCGCGGGTTGGGGCCGGGATTCAAATGCCGTGGTCACGGATGACGCCGAAAACGCCTGATCCGGTGCTTCGCTACCGCTCAGCCCTCGGCTTCAAGCCGCGAGGCAACGCCTCGCGGACGCGCGGGACGGCGTGGGTGCAATACACGGATCCGGTGCTTCGCTACCGCTCAGCCCACGGCTTGCGGCGATGAAGCCGAGCCCGCAGCGACAGCGAAGGGCCGGATCCCGCGCTACCCCACGCCGTTAGAGCCACGAAACGTCCAGACCCAGGCGCCTTCTTTGCGGGCATGATCGACGATGTAGTCGAACACTTCGCGTTGATGGGCATGGTTGCGTATCGGAATCGGCTTGCCGCCCTCGGCCCAGACGCGGCCGGGCAACTCGTCGCGGACGGCGTGCGAGGACGCCTGCTTCCAGGAAGCGCTGAGGGTGAGGGCGGCCTGGTAGGACTCGGGCAGCTCAGCGAGCAGGTGCGCGTGCGTGGGCCCGACGCTGATCGCCAGTGCTTCGTGGCGTTGGCGTTGGAGCTTGCGGCGAAGGGTGAGGCCGACGCGGGATCGCAGCGACGGGCTGAGCACGACGGGTGGCGCCGAGCGGCCACGGTGATACGCGCGCAGTCCGGCGTGTTCGTCCGGCGGGGGTGGGCGTTTGTAGTCGCCGGAACTGTGCAGGCGGTGGTCGCGGCTGCGGAACCCGCGCGGGTCGCCGTGAAGCCAGCTCCCGCGGGTGTGCAGCACGAGGTGCCACCAGCGCTTGCCTGGCAAAGGCATGGTTCCAATGTACCGCGGCATCCGGGCCTTCGCTACCGCTCAGCCCTCGGCTTTCGCGTGGGGGCCTCCTCGGCTTGCGGCGATGAAGCCGAGCCCGCAGCGACAGCGAAGGGCCGGATCCCGCGCCGGGCGGGTCAGGCGTTATCATGCCGGGCTCTACCGAGGACGAGCACAAGGGACATCACGGCATGATCGGCAAGATCTTCAAGGCTTACGACGTGCGGGCGACGTATCCCGACCCGCTGAACGAAGACGCGGTTTTGCGAGTCGGCTACGCCGCGGGTCAGTTCCTGACGCGCAACAGCGGCCGCCCCCGCGGCAAGGTGGTCGTCAGCCGGGACATGCGTCCCAGCTCCCCGGCGCTGACCGAGGCGTTGATCACCGGCCTTCGTGCCGGCGGGGCGTCGGTCGTGGACGTGGGCATGTGCGACACGTCGTTCGTCTACTTCGCGATCAACCACCTCGACGCGATCGGGGGGATCCAGGTCACCGCCAGCCACAACCCGATCGAGTACAACGGGCTCAAGATCTCGGGCATGCAGGCCAGGCCCATCGGGGCGCGCTCCGGGCTGCTCGAGATCCAGGACCTGGCCGAGAAGCTGCCGGACAAGCTGCCCGAGTCGATGCTCACGCCCGCCGGCTCGCTCGAGCAGGCCGACCTCTGGGACGCCTACCGCGACCACGTGCTGCGGTTCCTCGACCCCCCGAAGCGAAAGCTCAAGGTCTTCATCGACGCCTGCAACGGCATGGCCGGCAAGCTGGTGCCGAAGGTGTTCGACGGCGTCGAGAACCTCGAGATCATCGATCTGAACTTTGAGATCACCGGGTCGTTCGTCCACGAGCCGAACCCGCTGGTCGCCGAGAACATGGCGCCTACGCAGGAGGGCGTCAAGCAGCACGGCGCGGACTTGGGCGTGTGCTTCGACGGCGACGCCGACCGCTGCATCCTCACCGACGAGCAGGGCCAGGTCATCGGCTGCGATCACCTGACGGCGCTGTTCTGCGAGCACTTTCTCCGCGACCAGGATCAGCATGCGGCGGTCGTGTACGACCTGCGCTCGAGCAAGGTCGTCGAGGAGCAGGTCCGCAAGCTGGGCGGGTCGCCGCACCGCAGCCGCGTGGGTCACGTGTTCATGAAGGCGGCGTTGCGTGAGACGCAGGGCGTGTTCGGCGGGGAGCTGTCCGGGCACTTCTACTTCCGCGACAACTTCTGCACCGACTCGGGCGCGATCGCCTTCGCCGTCACGCTCAGCATGCTCGGTCAGGGCGACGCGCCGATCAGCGAGCTCATCGCGCCGTTCCGCCGTTACCCGCAGAGCGGGGAGATCAACTTCCGCAACCCCGATGCCCAGGCGACGTTCGACCAGATCAAGAAGAAGTACGCCGGCGCGGCCGAGATCGACGAGCTGGACGGGGTGACGGTGGACGCGTGGGAGGCCAACGCCGGGCTGTTCGGCGGAGACGGGGACGACGATGCCGGGGGGTTCTGGTTCAACGTGCGGGCGAGCAACACGGAGCCGCTGCTGCGGTTGAACGCGGAGGCGAAGGACCGGCCGACGCTGGACGCGTTGCTGGCGCACCTGAAGCCGATGCTGGGCGAGCAGGTCGTGGGGCACTGAGCGCCGCGCCGGGGCCGGCGATCCGGCGGGGTGCTGCGATTGGTGGGCGGCACCCATTGTCCGGCGGTTTAACGGCGGGGCGACGCCCCGCGCGTCGCCATCGACTGGAAGCGCAAGAAAGGACACGATGAATCAACAAGCGTGGACGGTTCTGGGTTCGATCATGACACTGGCGGCGATGCTGATGGGCCCGGGGTGCACCCCGCAGCCCGACGCCGCGCCCGACGGCACCGACGACGCCGCCCGCGCCGAAGACGCGCCCCCGCCCGTGCCGCGTGAGTTCCGCGCCGTCTGGGTCGCCACCGTGGCCAACATCGACTGGCCGTCGAAACCGGGCCTGCCCGTCGAGCAGCAGCGCCAGGAGATGGCCGCGATCCTCGACAAGTGCGTCGAGCTGAACCTCAACGCCGTGATCTTCCAGGTCCGCCCCGCCGCCGACGCCCTCTACGCCTCCGACCTCGAGCCGTGGTCGCCCTACCTCACCGGCGAGATGGGCAAAGCGCCCGAGCCGTACTACGACCCGCTCGAGGAGTGGGTCGCCGAAGCCCACGCCCGCGGCCTCGAGCTGCACGCCTGGTTCAACCCGTACCGGGCCCTGCACCCCGCCGGCGGCGACCAGGTCACCGACGACCACATCAGCCGCACCCACCCCGACCACGTGCACCGCTACGGCCCGTACCTCTGGATGGACCCGGCCTCCCCCGAGCTCCAGGAGCACTCGCTCGCCGTCTTCCTCGACGTCGCCGAACGCTACGACGTCGACGGCATCCACATCGACGACTACTTCTACCCCTATCAGGTCCGCGACGACCAGGGCAACCTCGTCGACTTCCCCGACGACGCCACCTGGGCCGCCTACCGGGCCGGCGGCGGCACGCTCGACCGATCCGACTGGCGACGCGAACAGGTCAACACCTTCGTCCGTGAGCTGTACACCCGCCTCAAGCTGCGACGCCCGCACGTCAAGTTCGGCATCAGCCCCTTCGGCATCTGGCGCCCCGGAAACCCCCCGCAGATCAAGGGCTTCGACCAGTACGAGGGCCTCTACGCCGACGCCCGCAAGTGGCTCCGCCAGGGCTGGGTCGATTACTACACCCCCCAGCTCTACTGGGAAATCGCCAAGCCCGATCAGTCCTTCCCCGTGCTGCTGCGGTGGTGGACCCGCCAGAACCCGTACAACCGACACCTCTGGCCCGGGCTGGGCACCTACAAGACCAACCCGGACCGCTCCGGCGGCTTCGGGCCCAACGAGATCCGCTACCAGATCGAGTGGGCCCGCCTGACCGAGGGCGCCACCGGGCACGTGCACTTTTCCATGAAGACGCTCATGAACGACCAGGGCGGCGTCGCCTCCACTCTGGCCGAAACCGTCTACCGTCAGCCCGCGCTCGTCCCCGCCAGCCCCTGGCTCGACAGCGACCCGCCCGCTCCGCCCACCGGCCGCATCCGGCACGTCGCACGAAACCAGCTCCAACTCAAGCTCGAGCCTGACTCGCTCACCGACGCCCGCGTCTGGGTCGCGTGGTTCAAGCGCGGCCAGACGTGGGGCTACGGCATCGCCCCCGCCGCACGCACCGACGCCTCCTTCGACCTGCCCGGCAGCGGCGAGCTCACCCACGTCGCCGTCTTCGCCGTCGATCGCAACGGCCTGGCCAGCCCCTTCACCTGGCTCAAGCGGCCCGAAGAGAAGTGAACCACGGCCGCACCGGCTTCGTTCCCGCGTCCGACGCGCCGCCGACTCGCTTGCTAAGATTCTTTCACCGATCAGGGAGCGAATCATGACACGAACCTTGTACACAGCGGCGTGCGTCGCGGCCGGGCTGCTTCTCTTCTCCGCCGGCTGCGCCGCCCAGGGCGAGGCCGAGAACTACAAGGAGCTCGAACGCCGCGAAGACCCGTTCGAGACCGAGCGCGATCCGTTGTTCGGCAACGAGGCCCCCGACGCCGAGCCGGCGACGCCCGAGTCGCCGACCCCGCCCACCGACCCCGCGGCCCCGCCGTCGCCCGCACGCCTCACCGACGCGACCGCGACACAAAACGTCCCGCTTTCCGCCATCGAGCCCGAGTTCACCGACGAGGCGCCCGTCTTCGGCCTCGACCGTGAGAACTGGCCCACCATCCGCTTCACACCCGCCGACGGCACGACCTCCCACCACCCCACCTACATGGGCCGCGTGGACCTGCGCGAGGACGGCGTCGACCTGCTCGCCATCGAGCCGACCGAGACCCGCCTCGAAGCCGCCCTGGGCGCCCCCCGCGCCCAAAACCTGAGCCCGCGCAACCTCTTCGACACGGTCGCCCAGCCCGTCGAGGCCGGCATCCGCAGCGTGACCATCCCCGTCGTCATGTTCTTCGACCCGCCGCTGTCCGAGACGACCACGCCCCCGCGTGAATAAGTTCCTATTTTCACGTTTAGCGGCGGGGCAACGCCCCGCGCTGGTTGGAGGCCGTACAACCCCCGCGCGAATCCGTCCCGAGTCTAGCGGCGGGGCAACGCCCCGCGCTGGGTTGGGGGCCGTACAACCCCCGCGCTGCGTGACGAACGCGCCCATCCTCGCGCGATTCACTCCAGCAACGCCGCTTCCACGGTCAAACCCGGGCCGAACGCCACCGCCACGCACGGCCGCGCCGCGCCCCGCCGCCTCAGCCGCTCCAGGATGAACAGCACCGTCGGCGACGACATGTTCCCGCACGACGCCAGCACCCCCCGCGACACCGCCGTCGCCCCCGGCTCCAGACCCATCCCCCGCTCGAACGCGTCCAGTATCCTCGGCCCGCCCGGGTGCACCGCCCACGAGCCCACCTCCCCCGCCTCCAGCCCCCGGCCCCTCAGCCAGCCCCGCAGCCAACCCGCCGCCTCCGCCTCGATCAGCTCCGGGACCCGCGGCGACAACGCCATCGCGAACCCGTGGTCCTCGATCGTCCAGCCCATCGCCTCGCCCGATCCCGGAACCACGTACGAACCCGTTCCAACCACCCGCCACCGAGCCGACGCCTCCCCGCCACGCCGCGTCGGCATCGAGTCGCCCTTCCGACCCGCGCCCACGCCCACGACCGCCGCCGCCGCCCCGTCCGCAAACAGCGCGTTCGCCACCACCCGCTGCGGGTCCCACCCATACTGAAAGTGCAGTGAGCACAGCTCCACGCAGCACAGCAGCACCACCCCGCCGTCCCCCTCCTGCCCCGCCAGCGCCGACGCCACCCGCAGCCCGTTGATCGCCCCGTGGCAGCCCATGAACCCGATCAGCGTCCGCGGCGTCTCACGCGACAGGCCCAGGCGATCGATCAGCGCCACGTCCACGCCCGGCGAGGCGAAGCCCGTGCACGTGACCACCACCACGTGCCGCACCCGCCCCGGCTCAACCCCCGCCCGCACCAGCGCCCGCCGCGACGCCGACGCCGCCAACGCGGGCGCCTCCGACGCGTACCGCCGCATCCGCCTCGCCGTCGTCGGGCCACGCT
>CAYSIX010000210.1:0-7202 GCA_964431205.1 uncultured Phycisphaeraceae bacterium | reverse complement strand
GGGGGGGGGGGGGGCGAGGGTGGTGAGCAGGGTCACCCCAAGGACGGTGGCGGCGGGGCCCGCGTGACGGAGGCGCTGACGCCGGGTGAACGCACAGGCGGCGGCGAGGCTGAGCAGCATGAGCGCGGCGGCGGGCTCGGGGACGGCGCGGGGCGGGCCGTTGGTGAACTCGGGGCCGAAGACGAACCCGTGCCAGGAGCCGTCGTCGGCGGGCCAGGCGGAGATGCCGGTCGGCGCGGTCTGCCAGGGGTCGGTGAGCGCATCGCGAGTCCAGAAGGTCCAGGAGCCGGGGGAGAAGTCCTCGTCGGCGTCGTCGTCGAGGCTGCCGTCGATCCCGAGGCCGAAGACGAACCGGCCCAGGTCGCCGCCGAAGTCTTTGGTGTGCAGGAAGAAGTCGAGGCCGGGCGCGGCGTCGAGGGCGTCGAGCAGGTCGGCGGTGGTGGGGTCGGTCGTGGGGTCGAAGGCGACGTCGAAGAGGGCGGTGCGGCCGTCGGTGAAGTCGATCTGGACGAACGCGGCGGCGTCGCCGGTGCCGACGGGGATCGGCTCGGGGGTGAGGACGGCGGCGTGAGCGGCCGCGGTGGTGAACAGTGACAGCCCGAGGCCCGCGAGGGGTCGAACGATGGAGAAAACCGTGCGCATGGGATAACCCTTTCCGCCCCGATTCGCGCGGGGCGCCCCGAACGGTGCGAATACCGCCCGTCTCCGCGGATCGGCCGAGGCGGCGCTTTGGTTCGGGGGAACCCAAAGGGCTGAGTCGCTCGGCGCGTCTCGTACCGCGGAGACACGTCACGATGCTCAGAGGCAGGTCTTCCGGCTCAGGGTGGTGCGTCGCGGCTCGCCTTCCCGCTGGCCGCGGCGCGTCGGGGAGACGCGGCACGGTTCGCAGTGGCACAGGAGCCGGACGCCGGCCCGACTTCGTGTCGGGCCTCACCCATTACGGCGGCGCGTCCGCAGAGGACTGGCCCGGGCCCGGTCGCGTCGCGACCTCGCTCGGGCGTCACCTCTTTCCCTTTTCACCCGGGTCGACCACAACCGTGTCGGCCCGGACACCTCTGGTATCTGAGAGCGACCATAGCGGCGTGCGTCGGGCGTGGCAAGCGCGGGAATGCCCCAAGGGCGGCGTGGGTCGAGCGCGCCCAGCAACACCGACGGGTGCGGCGGCGTCCGCGACGCGTTGCGTCGCGGCTTGTTCTCATCAACGCATCACGTTGCGAGTTGCCGTTATCGCATGCGGCCGAGCTTGCGCAGCAGCCAGATCTCGCCGCCGTGGCTCGCCTCGTCGTGCAGGGCGTGGACGATCATGCGGCGGACGGTGTGGCGGCCGCGGTCGGGCCCGGTGGCGGGCCACGGCTTGACCAGTTGCGGGTCGGTGAGCCCGGCGAACACCGGGCGCAGGCGGGCGTGCTGGTCGCGGAGGGCGGCGGCGACGTCCTCGAGCGGGGGCCAGGCGTCGTCGCGGGCGGTCTCGGGCCGGCTGTCCCAACTGAACAGCTCCCACCAGCCGTCGGGGTATTGCGGGGTGTGGGGCGTGAGGCCGGACTCGTGCAGGACGCCCAGCGCCAGGCGTTCGACGACGCAGTAGGCGTGGCCGGCGTGCCAGAGGATCGAGTTGCGTGTGCCCGGCGGGGTCCAGCGGGCCCGGGCCTCGGGCACGTCGATGAGGCGCAGCGTCTTGCCGCGGACCTCGTCGAAGAGCATCAGCAGGGTCTGGTCGGTCACGGGTGACTCCGGGTTGTGGCGTCAACGTGTCGGCGGTCGGCCGCGAGCGGCGGTGGCCACAAAAAGGCACAAGAGACACCCGATTCTACCACGGTGCACGCGGAGGTGACCGAGAACAAGGTCAGCCAGGGATTCGGCGTTCTGATGGTGCTTCGGCGTCCTGCGTGTTCCCTGTGGCGATTTCTTGCTCCGCTGTTTTGTGCTTTTTCGTGGCACACCGCGGGCGTCAGTCGGCGCGGGCCCAGGGGGCGGTGCTGTCGCCGATCCGCCGTGGTATAAATCGCTGCCGGGATCGTCCGCTCCCGACCGAACAGCTCCAGGAGTGGCAACACGCCATGATCCGCAAGCGGGACCTCGAGCGCCACCTTCGTTCGCACGGCTGCGCGTTCGTGCGCCACGGATCGCGACACGACGTCTGGACCAACCCGGAACGTCAGCAGGAAAGCTCGGTTCCCCGCCACAACACGATCCCGCTCGGCACGGCCCGTCGCATCTGCAAGGAGCTGGGCATCCCACGTCTCAAGTGACGCGTCAGCTCGCCCGACGACGGGGCTTGGTCGCCTTGCCGTACAGTTGCTCGCGGGCGGCGCGCAGCTCCTTGATCGCGTCGCGGGCCATCTCGAACGCCTCGGGGATCGAGCGCGCCTGCGTCACCATCCCCGGCTGCATCGGGGAGGTGACGCAATACCAGCCGCCCTCGTCTTCCGTGAGTGTCAGGACCAGCTTGCCGTCGCTGATGGTGTAGGAGCGGGCCATATGCTGTCATTATCCGGCGTTCGAGCGGCGAATCAACCGCGGGCGTCAGTCGGCGCGGGCCCAGGGGGCGGTGCTGTCGCCGATGCCGGAGGCGAGGTACCCGCCGTCGATGACGAGGGTGTGGCCGTTGACGAAGCGCGCGGCGGGGGAGGCGAGGTAGACGGCGCCGCCGGCGATCTCGTCGGCGGTGCCGAAGCGTCCCATGGGGGTGTGCTCGAGGATGCGTCGGCCGCGGTCGGTGCCCTCGATCATCTTGCGGTTCAGGTCGGTGGGGATGAACCCGGGGGCGATGGCGTTGGTGCGGATGCCGAACTTGGCCCACTCGTTGGCGAGCGAGCGGGTGAGGCCGAGGACGGCGTTCTTGGCGGCGGCGTAGGCGGCGACCTCGACGAGGTCGACGAAGCTGCTGATGGAGGCGAGGTTGATGATGCAGCCGTCGTGCTGCTCGCGGAAGATGCGGCCGGCGGCCTGGGCGACGCGGAGGCTGCCGGTGACGTGGGTGTCGTACAGGCCGTTCCACTCGTCGGGCCCGAGCTCGAACGTGGGTTTTTTCAGTTGCACGCCGGCGGAGTTGACCACGACGTGGAGCCCGCCGAACAGGTCGACGGTCTTTCGGACGGCGCGGTCGACCGAGGCGTCGGAGGTGACGTCGAGGCTGACGCCGGCGGCGACGGCGTCGTCGCCGCTGGTGTCGCCGATGGCGTCGAGCTCGGCGGCGGCACGGTCGACTTTTTCCTGGGTGCGCGAGCCGACGACGACGCGGGCGCCGTGGCGGACGAGCGCGGCGGCGATGGCGTGACCGATGCCGCTGGCCCCGCCGGTGACCAGCGCGACGCGGCCGGTGAGGTCGAACATGTCCGTCTTGACCGCCATGAGCGTGTGATCTCCGTGAGGATCGTCGTCTCCAGGACGGGCGAGCATAACAGGATCCGGCGTGCGACGAGGCGGGTCAGACCGCCAGGTCCTGCTCGCCGCTGCGTTGCTTGTCGGCCTCGAACAGCGCGAGCCCGAAGGTGAGCGGGCCGAGGCGACCGATGAACATCATCGCGATCACGACCAGCTTGCCCAGCGCGGTGAGCTCGGGCGTGATGCCGCGGGACAGGCCGACGGTGCCGAGCGCGGAGGCGGCCTCGAACACCACGTCGGCGAACGCCTCGTGGGCCGAGCTCTGCACAAGCAGGAGCAGGAACGTGCCCGCCAGCAGCGTGCAGGCGTAGAGCCCGACGGCGGCCCAGGCGGCGTGCAGGCGGACGCGCGGGACGGTGCGTCCCCAGAAGGTGATCTGCCGGTCACCCCGGACCACGCTGCGGATGGTGGCGGTGACGGCCGAGACGGACGTGGACTTGATCCCCCCGCCCGTCCCCGCCGGGCTCGCGCCGTGGACCATCAGCACCAGCAGCAGCAGGATCGGCGCGGGCGACATCGGCCCGATCGGGTGGGTGTTGAACCCGACCGTCGTCATCGCGGTCATCGACTGAAAGATGGCGGTGAGGACGCGCTCATTGGTCGGCAGGACGGCGATGGTCGGCTCGGCGAGAAACAGCAGCACCGCCCCGCCGAGGATGACCCAGAACGTCGCGTGCAGGATGATGTGGCTGGTCAGCGTCATGGCCGAGCGCCGCCCCGTGAACCGCCAGAACGCGTCGGTCAGCACGATGAACCCGACGGCGCCGAGGATGCTCAGCGTCGCGATGATCAGGTTCACCCACGGGTCGGCGCGGAACGCCTCCAGGCTGTCGGGGAACAGGCTGAACCCGGCGGTGCAGAACGCCGAGACCGAGTGGAACACGGCCTGCCAGGCCACGTGCCCGACGCCCGACCCGCTGGCGCCAATGTCGGTCGTCTGCGCCAGCGTCGCGATCCCGGTGCGCTGAAACGCAAAAAACAACAGGATGGCGCCGACGGCCTCGACCGTAAAGGTGAAGACGATGACGTTGCGCAGGAAGTGCCCCACGTCGAACCCCTCCGGCAGCGCGAAGGTCGTCCGCGTCACCTGCTCGCGGAACTTCGAAAGGTCCTGATGCCGCGCCAACAGGACGAACGAGCCCACCGTCATGTACCCCAGGCCGCCGAGCTGAAACAGCGCCAGCACGATCAGCTCCCCCCAGTAGCTGTAGGCCAACGGGGTGTTGACGGTGATCAGGCCCGTCGTGCTCACCGCCGAGGTCGCGATGAACAGGTGGTCGAGCGCGCTGATCGGATCGGCCTGGCGACAGATCGGCAGGCACAGCAACCCCCACCCCACCAGGATGTACGACAGGTACCCGAGGAAGACGATCTTGACCGGGCTCGATCGGCGGACCATCGCCAGCACGCGCAGCAGCGATCGCTTCATGAAGCGGGAATGTTCGGTGCAGCCCGCCCCTCGGTCAAATCGCCCGGCTCCGTCCCACCTCCTGTCTTCTACCTTCTACCCTCCATCTCCGCCGCGCGCGGGGCACGTCGCGCCGCCTGCCAAGCAGATGCAAGCGTCGATCTTCGATCGACGGCTAAAGGGGGCGTGGCCAACGTCGATCTTCGATCGACGGCTCAACGCTCATTCGTGGCGGAGGGCGACGATGGGGTCGAGGTTGGCGGCGCGGACGGCGGGGTAGAGGCCGAAGATGATGCCGATGGCCATGCTGATGCCGACCGAGAGGATGAGGCTGAAGGGGGTGACGACGGTGGGCATTTGCGCGAAGAAGGTGATGACGGCGGGGATGGAGACGCCGATGGTCAGGCCGATGAACCCGCCGACGGTGGAGAGGACGACGGTCTCGATGAGGAACTGCCCGATGATCTGTCGTCGTTTGGCGCCGATGGCGCGTCGGATGCCGATCTCACGGGTTCGTTCGGTGACGGAGGCGAGCATGATGTTCATGATGCCGATGCCGCCGACGAGCAGGCTGATGCCGGCGATGGAGCCGAGGACGATGTTGAAGGTTCGCTTGGTGGCCTCGGCCTCGCGGAGCAGGGCGAGGGGGACGCTGAGGACGTAGTCTTTTTTCCTGTGGAAGCGTTGGAGCATGGCGTCGATGGCGGCGGCGGTGGGCTCGACCTGCTCGGTGGAGCCGACCTGGACGATGACCTGGTGGAGCTCGACGCGTTCGCGGGTGCGGGAGCCGGCGGATCGTTGCATGGTGTGGTCGCCGAAGCGTTCGCGTGCGACGGTGATGGGGATGTAGGCGTCGACGCGTTCGTCGGGGGTCTGGACGCCGGCCGAGCCCTCGGCGTTCTTCACGATGCCGACGACCTCGAAGTAGTCGTCGCCGAGGCGGATGGTCTGTCCGAGGGTGTTGGCGGTGGCGAGCAGGCGTCGGGCGCCGTACTCGGTGAGGACGACGACGTTGTTGCGGTCGTCGAGGTCGGTGGGAAACAGGACGCGGCCGGCGATCATGGGCCGGGCGACCAGCTCGAACCAGGCGGGGGTGGTGCCGACGACGCGCAGCTCCTCGGCGGCGGTGCCCAGGCGGCCCTCCTTGCGGACGACCTTGACCGGGACGGTCTGGACGACGGCCTCGAAGGTCTCGGCGATGCGGCGTTCGTCGGCGTACTTCAGGCCGTACTCGGCCAGGAAGGTGCGGACGGAGCCGGAGGAGTCCTCGTCCATGGGCTTGATCGAGTTGATCATGATGTTCTGGCTGCCGAGCTGACGGATGCGCTCCAGGGCTTCCTTGCTGGCGCCCTCGCCGACGGCGAGCATGGCGACGACGCTGGCGACGCCGAAGACCACGCCGAGCATGGTCAGCGCCGAGCGCAGCTTGTGCAGCAGCAGGTTCTTGACGCCCAGGCGGACGAGCCGGATGGATCGCAACTGAAGCATGGGGCTTACCAGAAGATACGCACCGGATAGCGGCGAGCCATGGCATCCGGGGTGCAGAACTCCGCGTCGAGACTGACGGCGTGGCCCATCAGAAGCCGATCGAACGGATCGCGATGCAACGTAGGAAACCGATCGACGGCGAAGATCGCGGCGTTGGTCAACGAGGCCTGCTCGATCCCAATCGTCGCCGCATACGTCGGGACCTCGTCGAGCGCCAAGGGCAGTCGCAGCTTGCCGAGCCCGATCTTGATCTGCATCTCGATGAGGGAGACCTGGCTGAACAGCACGGCGTCGCGTCCCTGTTCCATCCGCTCGACGACGTGCGATGGCAGTCGCTGATCGCCGCTGAGCGTCCAGATGAAGACGCCCGTGTCAAGCAGGATCGTCATGCGCGCTTTCCCAGTCGCGGATCACGCCCTCGGGCGTCTGGTCGAAGTCATCAGCGATCCAGACCTGCCCGCGCAGGGCGCCGACCGTGACGGGCCTGGGCTCGAACCGCGGCGGGCCCGGCACGATCGAGAACGCCGGCCGACTGCCACGGGTGACCACCACGGTTTCACCCGCTTCCGCGCGGCGGAGGATCTCGTCCAGCTCGTCCCTGATTCGACTGATGTCGATCGTGGTCATGGGCAGATTATATGCGGTCTTACCCCTCGATGCGGTCGATGCGGCCGTCGCGCATGTGCATCTGTCGGCGGGTGTAGGCGGCGATCTCGGTCTCGTGGGTGACCACGATGACGGTCTTGCCCTGCTCGTTGAGGTCGGTCAGCAGGCCCATGATCTGCTGGCTGGTGGCGGTGTCGAGGTTGCCGGTGGGCTCGTCGGCGAGCAGGACGTCGGGGTCGTTGGCCAGGGCGCGGGCGACGGCGACGCGTTGCTGCTGGCCGCCGGACAGCTCGGTCGGCCGGTGCTGGAGGCGGTC
>CAYSIX010000209.1:0-7212 GCA_964431205.1 uncultured Phycisphaeraceae bacterium | reverse complement strand
CAGGCCGTGGGACGTGCGGGTGAGCGTGAACCGGCGTTGACGCAGCAGACGTTGCAGCTCATCGATGGTCCGGGGGATGGGTTCGCCGCGTTCGTGCATGAAGCGCAGGGCGGCGCCGATGAACTCGAGGCGCAGCGTGGCGGTGGTCAGCGTGTCGGGGGTCTGGGTTTTGGCAAAATGCCGCCAGCGCTGCTCGAACGCCGAGAGGTCGGTGACGCCGAACGCCTGGCGGAAGGCGTCCTCGCTGGGCGTGCCGGCGTTGACGAGCTGAAGAAACCGGTTGAGGTGGTTCTTGTAGCGGCCACCCTCGCCGTGAGCCAGGAAATAGACGAAGCTCCAGGCCTGGCTGTAGAGGACGGCGGCGCGGGGCGGATCGGTGGCGAGCGTGCGGTTCCACTGGGTGTTGGTGAGGTTCAGCAGCTCACGCAGCGGCATGGCGTCGCCGCGATCCATGGCGTGGCGGACGATCGCGATGCGGCGGGCGTCGGCCAGCCCGAGCTTCATCCTTTGACCGACGATGATCGCGTCCTCGAAGTACTGGGCCAGGCCCTCGTTCATCCAGATCGGCAGCTCGTGGCCCAGGCGGGTCCAGGCGAACTGGTGGAAGCCCTCGTGCTGCAGGACGGCGAAGGTCTGAGCGCGGCTCTTGCCCTGGGTCCAGGTCGCCAGGCCCTGCACGCCGCGCTGGACGAAGAACATCCCGCCGGAGTTGGCCGCGTCGATCTCGTGGCGGCGCAGGAAGGCCAGGTAGTCCTCCTGCGTGCGGAAGAGGTAGAGGGGCATGGGCCCGGTGGTCCGTGGTTCGAGGCCGCGGAACTGCTCGCGATAGCGTTCGAAGACCAGGTCCATGTGCCGGCCGAACGCCACGACCTCCTCACGGGTCATGTCGGTGTGGATGAGGTAGTGGCGGCTGGCGAACTTGCGGAGGGCGGGGCGGTCGCCGGCGTGGAGCGAGCCGGCGGGCCCGAGGCCGCCGATCGCTCCCAGCAGCAAGACGAGCAGCGGCGTAGTCCAACGTCCGATCATCACGAGGCGGATCCCCTGCGCGAGGCCTCCGCTCTCGTGTCGGCAAAACGGCGACGTGGGTTCACTTGCCGGCGTAGTCGATCACGCGGCTGATCTCGCTGCGCAGGTCGCGGCGGTGGACCACGCGATCGATAAAGCCTTTCTCGAGCAGGAATTCGGCGCGTTGAAAGCCCGGGGGGAGCTCCTGGCGGACGGTGTTGGCGATCACCCGGGCCCCGGCGAAGCCGATCAGGGCCTTGGGCTCGGCCAGGATCACGTCCCCCAGCATGCCGAAGCTGGCCGTCACGCCCCCCGTCGTCGGGTCGGTCAGGACGGAGATGTACAGCCCGCCGGCGTCGTCCAGCCGCGCCAGCGCCGCCGACGTCTTGGCCATCTGCGCCAGCGCCAGGCCCGACTCCATCATCCGCGCCCCCCCGGCCGCGCAGACCACCACCAGCGGCCGATCCGTCTCGATCGCCAGCTCCACGCTCCGCGTGATCTTCTCGCCCACCACCGCGCCCATCGACGCCATGATGAACCGCGTGTCCATCACCGCCAGCACCACGCCGCGGCCCTTGATGAACGCCCGGCCGCACACCGCCGCGTCGCGATGGCCGGTGGCCTCCTGGCTCTCGGCCAGGCGCTGGCGGTACGGGATCCGGTCGGTGAACTTCAGCGGGTCGTTCGAGGCCAGGTCCGTCCACAGCTCCTCGAAGCTGTCCGGGTCCACGAGCTGGCGGACCCGCTTGTCCGCGTCGATCCGGTAATGGTGATCGCAATCCGGGCAGACGTCCAGATTCTGCTCGACCTGCTTGCGGTAGGACATCGACGCGCAGCTCGGGCAGCGCATCCACAGGCCCTCGGGCACGTCCGCGCGGTTGCCCGTGCCCATGACGTCCTGCCACGTGCGCCCGGCGCCGCTGGCGTGCTTGGCCGCGTCCGTCCGCGGCTTGGTCTGGGGTTCGGCCATGAATCGGCTCCTGATCCTGCCCGGCTGGTAGACTGCCCCACCCGCTCGGGCCCGCCGATTATATCGGCTCGGTGCCCGGAGAAAGGACACGCCATGCGGATCCTGCGTTTCGAGGACGGCGACGGCCAGACCCGCCTCGGCATCGATCAGGGCGACGGGACGGCACAAGCTCTCGAGGGCGAGCTATTCGCGCGCCCACGCCCGACCGGCCGGACCGTGGCCGTTCGACGACCGCTCGCTCCGCTGGAGCCGGCCAACATCTTCTGCATCGGGCTCAACTACCGCGATCACGCCGCCGAGAGCGGCTCCAGCCTCCCCGACAACCCCTTGGTCTTCATGAAGCCGACCACCGCCCTGAACCACCCCGATGCCCCGATCCGCCTGCCCGCCTGCGCCCATGGCCCGGAGGTCGACTACGAGGGCGAGCTGGCGGTCGTCCTCGGCCGGCCCGCGCGCGACGTGCCCGTCGCCGACGCCCTCGACTACGTCCTGGGCTACACCGTCGGGCACGACGTCTCCGCCCGCTGGTGGCAGAAGATCGGCAGCGGCGGGCAGTTCGTCCGCGGCAAGGGCTTCGACTCCTTCTGCCCCCTGGGACCCGTGCTCGTGACCGCCGATGAGATCCCGGACCCCCAGAAGTTGCGCATCACCACCCGGCTCAACGGTCAGGTCATGCAGGACGGCTCGACCGCCGACATGATCTTCTCCGTCGCCGACCTCATCGCGTTCCTCAGCCAGGACACGACGCTGCTGCCCGGGACGGTGATCCTGACCGGCACGCCCGCGGGCGTCGGTTCGGCACGCGATCCGAAGGTGTTCCTCAAGGCCGGCGACCGCGTCGAGATCGAGATCGAGGGCATCGGCGTGCTGGCGAATCCGGTCGAGGATGTCGGCGGCGCAGGATAATCCTGCGCGGTGCCCGATCGCGATGAACAGTTCGTCAGCGAGCCGATCCGGCCCGTCGCCGGGTCGTTCGATCGTGCCGGCATGGCGCGTGGCGAGCCGGGGCTGGCGCGGCGGTTCGTGTGGCGCGGCCGGGAGCACCGCGTGGTGGACGTGCTCGAGACCTGGACGACCAGCACGCCCGAGGGCGGCAGCGGCGAGCTGTACCTGCGGCGGCACTGGTGGCGTGTGCGGACGGATGCCGGCCTTGTGATGACGCTCTACTGCGAGCGTCAGGCGCAGCGGCGAAACGCCAAGGCGCGCTGGTTCGTGTACACGATCGCCGGGACGCCGGGCGTCAGTTGATCGGGCCGATGGCGACCGCGCCGCTGGCCGCGTGGAGGGTGAGCGTGACCCTGCGGCCGCCGGCGGTCATCGTCACGGAGGCGTCGTTGGGCTGATCGAGCTGACCGTAGATCCCGAAGCCCAGCTCGTCGTCGCCGCCGACGTCGACGGCGTCCAGGGCCACGCCGGCCAGATGCGACCCGCGACCTTCGCCGAAGACGGTCACGAAGGGCTGGCGGGTGAGGGGGTCGTCGATCGGCGTATCGGGATCGGACGCGGCGGCGAGGTGGTAGCGGTTGCCGGCGGTGTCGAACCGGATCAGGCGGGGGTCGTCGGCGTGGGTGAGCGATTCGGTGCGGGCGAAGTCGATGTCGGCCGCGAGCAGGTGGGCCGCCTCGCGGAGGCGGTTCGGTGCCGCGTCGGTCATGCGCGGCGCGGCCAGCGCTCCGATAATCGCGAGCACCAGGACGGTCACGATCAGCTCGAACAGCGTGAAGCCGGCGTGACTCCGAGCCGTCGCCTCGCCCGGCTGCACGATGTGGCGCTCATTGCTCACCCGACCCCTATCGGCCGGCCGGGCGATGCGGTTTTCCTTGCCCGCGCAACCGGCCGATGAAGAAGGGACAGGCGGAGGACCCATGACCAGCGAGCGATTCCGAGTGCGATGCCGGGCCCGCGGCTTCACCCTTTTCGAGGTGATGCTGGCGTTGGGCGTGATCGTGTTCGTCGTCGCGGCGTTGACGCGGGCCGTGGTCGCCGGCCAGGCCCAGGCGTACACGATGGCGCACCACGCGCGGGCGGTGGCCCTGGCCGAGGCGATGATGGACGAGGTGCTTGCCAAGCCTTACGCCGACCCGCAGGGCGATCAGACGCCGGGCCCCGACGCGGGCGAGACGCAGCGGGATCGGTTCGACAACGCCGACGACTACGGCGGGTGGCAGGAGCCGGCCGGCGCGTTGCGCGATGCCGAAGGCTCGCTGTACCCGTCGGCGTATCAGCGGTTCTCGCGAACGGTCTCGGCCGCATACGAGACGCGCAGCGTCAGCGGGTTCAGCTCCGATCAGGCCGGTCTGGCGGTGGTGGTGCGGGTGGCGGACGATCGAGGGGGCGTGTGGGAGATTCGACGGTTCATCCCGGAGCCAGCGCCGTGAGCCGGTGGCAGCCACCAACGCGTCTGCCGAGAGCCCGGGGCCTGACGCTGCTCGAGCTGCTACTCGCCGTGGCGGCGACGGCGGTGATCGGCGCGGCGACGGCGTCGATGCTCTTCGCGGTGGCGCGGGGCACGACCTCGATGCGCGGCCAGCGCGCCCTCGTCATCCAGGCGCGAACGCTGGATGCGCGGGTCGCCGCGTCGCTGCGTCGTGCGGCACGGGTGCTGGACGCCGACGCCCAGAACCTCGTGCTCTGGGTTCACGACCACAACGACAACGATCGGCCCGATCTGTCAGAGCTTCAGCGGCTTGACTACAACGCGACCGACGACACGTTCAGCTCGTTCGAGATGGCGGCCGGTGCGGCGGACGTGACGTTCGAGCTGACCGACGATTTTCTCAGCGAGACCGAGGCGCGGATCACCTCGGGCGAGCTGGCCGAGCAGCGGTGGGCCGAGGGGGTGATCGACGTCGCGCTCGCTCCGGACGAGAGCGACCCGCAGGCCGCGCGGCTGATCACGTATCGGATCACGCTCAGCGACGGCGAGGCGCAGGAGGAGTTGGCCAACGCCGCGGGCTTGCGGGCCCCGTGGTCGCCTTAGACGGGTCGATCGGGCGGCGGCCGATCCGCCGCCTGACGGATCGGGTACATTTGCCGGCATGTCGGACGAGCGAACGATCGATTGCGTGGTGTGCGGCTCGTGCGTGGTGGACCTGCTGTGTCGGCCGGTGCCGCTGGATCGGCCGATCGGCGCGGGCGTGCTGCACGAGGTTGAGCCGGTGGTGCTCACGGCCGGGGGAATCACGTCCAACAGCGGCATCACGCTGGCGCGGCTGGGGATGCGGACGAGCGTGTTCAGCTACGTCGGCGACGACGCCTGGGGGCCCGTGCTCCGTCGGCTGTTTCAGGACCAGGGCGTGGACGATGCGCAGCTCATGGTGCACCCCAGCGGCGCCACGAGCACGACGGTCGTGGCGATCGACCCCAGCGGGGAGCGCAGCTTCCTGCACTGCGTGGGCGCGCCGCGTGAGCTGAACGCCGAGGCGTTTCTGGATCACATGGACGTGTTCGCCGGGGCGCGGATGGTGCTGATCGGGTATTACAGTCTGTTGCCGAACCTGGAGCCGCGGCTGGCGGAGGTGTGCCGGCGGCTGCGGGAGGCGGGGTGCCGCACGGCGCTGGACGCGGCCGGCCGGGGCGGGACGATGGACCCGCTGGAGGCGGTCCTGCCGCACCTGGACGTGTACGTGCCCTCGCACGCCGAGGCGTCGCACCAGACGGGCGAGTCGGAGCCGAGGCGGATCGTGGACCGGTATCGATCGTGCGGGGCGCCGGGGGTGCTGGGGGTGAAGCTGGGGACGCAGGGCGTGCTGCTGAGCGAGCGGGCGGGCGCGTACGTGGAGGTGCCGGCTGCGACGCCGCCGGGCCCGGTGGTGGACACGACGGGGGCGGGCGACTGTTTCTACGCGGGGCTGCTCACCGGGCTGCTGCGTGGGATGTCGCTGGAGGAGGCGGGGCGTCTGGGCGTGGCGGCGGGGGCGTGCTGCGTGACGGCCGTCGGCGGCTGGGCCGGCACGCGGTCGTGGGAACAGACGCGCGCCATCGCGGGAATCGACTAGACGGGACCCGTCGGTCCGGCGGCTTTTCGTGCCAAGGGGGGCGATCAGGTCACGTCCGACGGGTCGTACACCCACTGCTCGCGTGTCGGCTCGTAGTCGACCAGCTCCTGAGGCTTGAACCACAGGCCCAGCTCGCGCTCGGCGGACTCCGGCCCGTCCGAGCCGTGGATCAGGTTGTACCCGCCGCTCATCCCGTAGTCCCCGCGGATCGTGCCCGGCTCGGCCTTCTGCCCGTTGGTCGCGCCGATCAGCTTGCGGCAGACCGCGATCGCGTTGACGCCGCGGATCGCCACCACCAGCACCGGCCCGCTGGTCACGAACCGGATCAGCCCGTCATAGAACGGCTTGCCCTTGTGCTCGGCGTAGTGACGCTCGGCCAGGTCGCGGGGCACGAGCATCAGCTTCGTCCCCACCACGCGCAGCCCTTTGCGCTCGAATCGGTTCAGCACCGCGCCCATCAGCCCACGCTGCACCGCGTCGGGCTTCAGGAAGATCAACGTCGTCTCCATACACCGGTCTCCTCGCGCTTGGGACTCGAAATCGGGCGGGGCAGTGTACGGCACCGCCGGGAGGCTCGCACCCCCGCGACCGCAGATTCCCGCTCGGATTTCCTTGCCCCCGATCGTACGCATAGGTACGATTCGCTCGTGCCGTCAACCGCCTCGCCGTCACCGGCTTTCCGACCGCGGCCGACCCTGTCGGCTTGCCCCGCCATCCTCTTCGCCCTGCTTTGCGCGATCGTCGCCGTCCCCGCTGACGCCGACTGGCCCCTCTTCCGCGGCGACCGCGCCATGACCGGCGTCGCCGACGTCCGCCTCGGCAACGAGCTGAGCCTGCGCTGGTCCTTCATGACCGACGGGCCCGTCGTCTCTTCGCCGGTCGTCGCCAACGGCCGCGCCTTCATCGGCTCCAACGACGGCTCGGTCTACGCGATCGACCTGGCCACCGGCGAGCGGCTCTGGCGCGTCGACACCTCCGAGCCGGATCGCCCGGCCACCGTCGAGGCCCCGCCCATGGTCCACGACGGCGCGGTCTACGTCGGCTCGTCCAACGGCAAGCTCTACAAGCTCGACGCCGCGAACGGCGAGGTCCGCTGGACCTATTCAACGCAGGACAAGGTGCTCGGCTCGGCCAACTGGCTGCGATCGCCCGACGGACGGGCCACGTGGATCGTCGTCGGCAGCTACGACAGCTTCATGCACTGCGTGGACGCGACGACGGGCGAACGCGTCTGGGCGA
>CAYSIX010000208.1:0-7278 GCA_964431205.1 uncultured Phycisphaeraceae bacterium | reverse complement strand
GGCGCGGCGGTGGGCGCGGCGGCGGGCGGTGCGGCGGCGTGGCTGTCGGCGGATCGGCTGGCGGAGGTGAAGGTGATGAACCTGCCGCTGGGCGGGGGCGTGCGGCTGCGGTGCGGGCCGACGGGCAACGTGAACCTGGCGTTCGTCGTGCTCGGCCGGGCGCGGCTGCATCACGCGGCGGTGGCGGGACGGACGCACGCGCGGCGGGACGAACTGGTGATCCCGGATCGCCCGGCCGAGCGGACCGAGCACGCCGACGGCGTGGGCGCCGGCGAGCTGAACCCCATGAGCGATGCGCAGCGCAAGGCGTTGGCCCGACGGGTGCAGCGGCTGAAGAAGGCCGACGCCGTGCAGGCGGCGGAGGTCGAGGACGAGCTGACGGACCTGATCGACGAGCTGCTGGCCGAGGACGAGCGCCGGTGAGCGGTCAGCGTCACTTACCGGCCAAGGCGCGCAGCACGCGCGCGGGGATGAGCCAGCGGAGCGTCGCGTCGCCGTGCGTCTCGTCGGCGCCCAGCGGCGCGTCGAGCAGGGCGCAGCCGGCTTTCTTGAGCTCGATCGGCCCGCCGCCCTTGCGGTAGCCGCACAGCCGAGCGATCAGCTCGCTGAGCGCCGGTTCGTGGCCGACGAGCGCGACGCGGGCCTCGGCGCGTTGCCGCAGCGCCCGGCGGATGGCGGGCGCATCGGCCTCGGCCAGCGGCTCGAACGGCTCGGGCTTGACCTTGAACACCTCGGCGAGGATCTCGGCGGTCTGCGCCGCGCGCACCTTCGGGCTGGTCAGGATCGCGTTCGGCTCGTCGTACACCTTCGCCAGACCGCGTGCGGCCTGGCGCGTGCGCTCGACGCCGCGCGGCGTGAGCCGACGCTCGGCGTCGGGCTTGGCGCCGTCGTCCTCCTCCGCGATACCGTGACGAAAGATCAGCAGTTCCATGATGGGTGGACCCGGCCCGCCGCTCCGTTCAGGGTACGGGTTGAGAAGTCTTGGGTTGGATCGGATTCAACCTACGGCGTTCGGACTATCGATCGTGGCCGCGCGAGGCGGTGACGCGTTGTTCGCGGCTGCGCATGTGCCGCATGATCTCGCCCTCGGCCATGTAGAGCACGTCCTTGGCGATGTTGACGGCGTGGTCGGCCATGCGCTCGAGCTGCCGCGAGACGTTGCTCAGGTGGATGAGCTGCTCGAGCTGATCGGGGTGCTTGCGGATCGCGTCGGCGACCTGGTCGTACATGTCGCGGTGGATCGCGTCGACCTGATCGTCCAGGGCGCGGACGGCGTGGGCCTGCTCCGTGTCGATGTTCACCAGCGCGTCGAGGCTCTTGTGCAGCATCTGCTCGACGAGTTGGGCCATCGTCTCCAGGTCGAAGGGCACGTGATCGATGCGGCTCTCGGACGCGAGAAACTGGGCCTGCTCGGCGACGTTGACCGCGTGGTCGCCGATGCGCTCCAGGTCGTTGTTCATCTTCAGCACCGCGACGACGAACCGCAGGTCAAACGCCACCGGCTGGTGCAGCGCCAGCGTGTGCAGGCACTCTTCCTCGACCTCGATCTCGTACTCGTCAATGCGGCGATCGTTCTCGACCACGCCGCGAGCCAGGTCGGCGTCACGCTGCTGCACCGCCTCGATCGAGTCGTGCACGCTCTGCTCGACCATCGCGCCGAGGCTCAGGAGCATCTTCTTGAGCTTCTCAATCTGTCGTTGCAGGTGCATGGCCATGGAACGGGCTCCGCGGAGAATGACGCCGGTAACCGTTCATTGTATGGCAAACCGGCTTGCGCCGCGGCGTCCGTGCCGGGTAACGAAAAATTCACGTCGGCTCCGGCTCGACCGCCGGCAGGTGGATCGTGAACGTGCTGCCGCGGCCGGGCACGCTCTCGACCCCCACCCGCCCGCCGTGCGCCTGGGCGATGTGCTTGACGATCGACAGGCCCAGGCCCGTCCCGCCCAGGTCCCGGCTTCGGGCCTTGTCCGTCCGGTAGAACCGCTCGAAGATCCGCGGCAGGTGCTCGGCCTCGATGCCCCGGCCCTCGTCGCGCACCGCGATCACCACCTCCTCGCCCTCGCCCCGGCCCACCACCTCCACCGTCGTCCCCGACGGGCTGTACTTGATCGCGTTGTCGATCAGGTTCACCACCGCCTGCTCCAGCAGCGGCGCGTTGAGCCTCGCCGTCAGCTCCGCCCCGCAGCGCATGTGCAGCCGGATCCGCTTCGCGTCGGCCTTGCCCTGGCACGTCTCGCACGCCGCCGTCAGCACCGGCGCCAGCCGGCCACGGTCCCGCTCGGCCGACATCCGCCCCTCGTCCTGCTCGATCCGCGCCAGGCTCAGCAGGTCGTCCACGATCGCGTTGAGCCGATCCGCCTGACGCGCGATGATCCGCATGAACCGCTCGGCGTCGGCCCGGTCGTGCTCGCCGCCGTCCAGCAGCGTCTCGACCGCCGTCTTGATCGCGCTGACCGGCGTCTTGACCTCGTGCGAGACGTTGGCCACGAAGTCCTGACGCATCGACTCCAGCCGCCTCAGCCGCGTCACGTCGTGCAGCACCACCACCACGCCCAGCCGCTGGCCGTCCGCGTCCCGCAGCACCGCGCTCTGGGCCTGCACGTCCCGCGGCTCGGCCGTCGTCACCGTCCCGGCTCGCAGCGTGAACTCCCGCTCGATCGGCCCGTGCTGGCCCAACGCCTCGGTCACGAACCGCTGCAACGCCGCATTGCGGATCGCCTCCTGCACCGGCCGGCCGATCGCACGCTCCGCGTCGAGCTGCATCATCCGCGCCGCCGCCCGGTTCAGGCTCAGGATCCGCTCCTCCCGATCGAACGCGATCACGCCCTCGACCATCGATGACAGCACCGCGTCCAGCTCGTTGCGCTGACGCGAGACCGCTTGCAGCCGCTCGCTGAGCAGACGCGACATCCGGTTCAACGCCGCGCCCAGCTTGGCGAGCTGGTACGGCCCGCGCACGGCCACGCGCGGGGTCAGGTCGCCCTTGGCCAGCCGGTCCGCCGCCCATCGCAGGTCATGGATCGCCCGGCGGATCATCCACGCGCCGATCAGTGTCGCCGCCGCCAGGACCACCAGCAGCGTCGCCAGGAGCGTCTCGAGGTTGGTCAGCGCGATCAGCGGCACGGGACGGGCAGGCTCCGCGGGGTCGGCGGGTGGGTCGCAGGTCGGCGAGGACGCCAGCCCGGATGATACCGTTCGCCCGGGCAGGGCGCTGCCCCCTGGTCGCGGCGCGAGACCGTAACGGCGCGATGGTCTCCAGCACGGCCGGGAAGGCCGCGGTACGATCAGACACCAATGGCGTATGCGCGCGCGGCCCTCGGCCTGGCGGTGCTCCTGGCGATCGCGTGGGCGCTGAGTTCGCACCGACGCCGCGTACCCTGGCGCGTGATCGGGATCGGGCTCTCGCTGCAGATCGTCCTGGGGCTGATCGTTCTGCGCACGGCGACCGGCCGGGCGGCTTTTGAAGCCGCCTCCGATTTCTTCCTTCGCCTGCTCACGGTCGTCGAGCCGGCGGCCACGCTGCTGTTCGGCCAGGGCCTGGCCCAGGCCTCGGGCGAGTTCGGCCCGGCGTTCGCCTTCGCCGGCCGCGGCCTGGTCGTGATCATCTTCTTCTCCGCCCTAATGTCGATCCTGTACCACCTCGGGATCATGCAGTTGCTGATCCGCGCGCTGGCTCGCGCGCTGAGCGCCTCGATGGGCGTCAGCGGCGCCGAGTCGATGGCGGTCGCGGCCAACGTGTTCGTCGGCCAGACCGAAGCGCCGCTGGTGATCCGCCCGTACCTGCCCGGCATGACGCTCAGCGAGTTGAACGCGCTGATGACCGGTGGGTTCGCGACGATCGCCGGCTCGGTCCTGGCCGTGTACGTCGGGCTGATCGGGCCGGAGCTGGCGCCGCACCTGCTGACCGCCTCGGTCATGAGCGCCCCGGCGGCGTTCGTGATCGCCAAGATCATGCAACCGGAGACCGAGGTTTCGCAGACCGCCGGTCGGGTGGAGCTCGTTGTCGAGCGCGAGGCGAGGAACGTGATCGAGGCGGCGGCGAACGGCACGCAGGTCGGGTTGAAGCTGTGGCTGAACATCGTGGCGATGCTGATCGCGTTCATCGCCCTGGTGCACCTGATCAACTGGCCACTGTCGGCGGTCGGTGAGGCGATGTTCGGCATGGACGCCGCCGAACCGGCCGAGGCGTTGACGCTGGCGCGGCTGTTCGGTTGGATTTTGGCGCCGTTGGCGTGGATCATCGGCATCGAGGGCTGGCACGACGCGCAGCTCGTCGGGGCGCTGCTGGGCACGAAGATCGCGATCAATGAATTTGTCGCGTTTGTCGAGCTGAACAGACATCTCGCCCCCGACGCGGCGGTCGGCTTCGAGGACGGGCGGTCGGCCCAGATGGTCACGTATGCGCTGTGCGGGTTCGCGAACTTCGGATCGATCGGGATCCAGCTCGGCGGGTTGACGCCCCTGGCGCCCGACCGCCGCGGCGACCTGTCGCGGCTGGCGCTGCGGGCGATGGGCGGCGGCGCCCTGGCGTCTCTGTGCACGGCCACGATCGCGGGGGTGTTCATCTGAGCCGGACGATCCCCCAGCCCACCGCGAGCGTGAGCCGTCCGCCCCCGGGTGACGTGCTGATCATGGCCAACCCGTTCAGCGGGTCGGGGCCGAACGGTCGTCGTGTGCAGCGGCTGCTCGCGGCGCTGCGGGCGCGGGGGATGAGGCCCGAGCCGGTGTGGGACCCGGCCGAGCGTCGGGCGTGGCTGGCGGACCCGGAGCTGGCGGATCATTGCCGGTGCGTGATCGCGGCGGGGGGGGACGGGTCGCTGTCGGACATGGTCAACGACCTGAGCGCGGGCGGGCGGATCGACCGGGTGCCGATCGCGGCGTGGCCGCTGGGCAACGAGAATCTGTTCGCGCGGCATTACGGGTTTCGCGCCAAGGCCGAGGAGCTGGCCACGGCGATCGACGCCGGCCATACGCGATCGGTGGACCTGGGCGTGGCGAACGGTCGGCGGTTCGTGCTGATGACGGGGCTGGGCTTTGACGCGGCGGTGGTGCATCGCGTGGCGCGGTGGCGGCAGGCGTCGGCGGGGGCGCTGCGCCGCGTCAACCGGCTCAGCTACGGCCCGCACATGCTCGGCGCGTGGCTCAAAGGCGCGTTTGAGCCGCTGGTGGTCGAGACGGAGACGGGTGAGCGGCACGTCGGCGCGCACCTGATCGTGTTCAACCTGCCGGAGTACGGCGGTCGTCTGCCGCTGATGCCCGCGGCCCGGGGCGACGACGGCCGGTTGCACTGGCTGCTGTTCCGCGAGCCGGGGCGGATGCGGCTGATCAGCTACGGGTTGTCGGTGCTGATGCGTCGGCACCTGAGGCGGGCGGACGTGGCGTGGGGCAGCGGCCGGACGCTCGAGGTGACGAGCCGGGCCCCGATCCCGATGCAGTTGGACGGCGACCCGGCGGGCCACGCCCCGGTGACCTTCGGGGTCGAGCCGGGGGCGATGCGGATCGTGCGGATGCCCTTGTCGGGTCGGTGAGGATCCCGCGGCGGCCCCGGGGCGGAGAACGGCGGCAGCGGCAGCCGGGGCGTCGCCGCCGCCGTGGCCGAGCGTGTCGCGGTGCGCAGCCGCCCCGCCCACCTGTGGTGTCACCCCCGGGTACCCCCTCGGCCGAGCAAAACGCGCAAGTCTTGATTTGAAAATATCTTGCATCGTGTCACGACGGTGTCAGCCCCGTGTCAGGGTGACGTCACCCCCCGGGGAAGTTCCCGAGGTTGGCAGGAGGCACGAACGGCTGGTGAGCGTCTGCGACATGGGGGGCGATCTGCGATCGGTGGGCGCGCAACCGTGTCACCGAACACGAGCCACGAACAATCGGCAAAGGGCACCGGCTACGAGCGCCCGACGCCGCATGGCGTGGGTCGCGCAGACGGTGCTCCGCGGGAGGGCGGCGGCGCCACAACAGTTCGAATTATGTTAGGTCTACCAACCCAGGGGGTCAACCGGGGTCGCGGTGACGGCGGACCACGCAGGCGGAGGCGCGCCATGGGTAGACAGCCCGGTAGCGGATGGCCGGCGTCGAACGTCTGCGGGTTGAAAACCCTTGACAGCCGGGGACAGCAGCGTTAGAGTCAACGTCATGTAAGCGTTTACATTCGCTCCGTGCCACCGCCCGGTTCGCAGTGGAGCGGCGGGCAGTGAACGCCGGAGGAACCGATGGCCGGTGCCGCGGTTCGAGTCGACCCGATCGCGTCCGCACCACCTCAACTCGACCCGACTCGGGCGCACGCGCCGGCCGCACAGTCAGGGAAAGGAGATGCGATATGAGAAGGAGAGCGACGTTATGGGCCCTGCCGCTTGGTCTGGCGGTCGGGGCGGGAAGCGCCCAGGCCAATCTGCTGACCAACGGCGACCTGAACGACGACCCGACGCCGGAGACGCCCTTCGAAGACGCGACGGGTTGGACCGTCGTCGAAGGCGTGGACGGGGACGGGTCGGACAACACCGCCGAGTTCCGCGACTTCGCGAACAACCCGCGGGGCCAGGACCGCGGCTGGTGGCTGCGCGCGTTCCGGGGCGACCCGCCGATGGACATGCCCGCCGTGGACGCCGACCTGTTCCAGGACGTGCCGGGGACGCCGGGCGTGAACTACAAGCTCTCGGCCGACGTCGCGTTCGAGGAGTTCTACGCCAGCGGGCTGCCGGACACGCCGACGGACACCATTCTGGCGCTGGACTTTCTCGACGGCGGCATGAGCGTGATCGACTCGGTCGAGCTGTTGCTGGACGAGGTCGTCTCGAACACCGCGCCGGTGGAGTTTGAGCGGGTGATGGTCGAGGGCGTGGCGCCCGAGGGAACGGCGTACGTGCGTTCCCGGGCGTCGATGATCGACGGGATCAACACGCAGCAGAACCCGCAGTCGGCGTTCTTTGACAACTTCGAGCTCGTTCCGGAGCCGGGCACGTTCGCGCTGCTCGGCCTCGGCGGGCTGGTGGCGCTGCGTCGTCACCGCGACTGACTCGAGAACACACAACCCCATCGCGGATTCCCAGGGCACGCGCTACGGCGCGTGCCCTTTCTGCTGCGCGCGGGGGAGGGTGCGGCGTCGTCGCGATGAGGCGGTCGGGCGCAAAGAAACACCGCGAGGCGAAGCCTCGCGGTGTGACGGGTCGGGTGATTGACTGATGAGGACGCGCGTCGCGGCGGCGATCAGTTCTTGCTCGCGGCGCCGCCGGGGACCTCTTCGCCCAGCAGCTCGGCGACGAAGCGCGACTCGCCGACGGTCGT
>CAYSIX010000207.1:0-7280 GCA_964431205.1 uncultured Phycisphaeraceae bacterium | reverse complement strand
GACGCCGCCCGTGACGCGATCGACGGCGCCGACTTCGACGACCCCGCCGAGCTGTGGCAACGGCTCTACCCGCGTTTGGGCAACCAGCTCTTCGCCCTCTGCGCCCTCGACGAGGCGGCGCACGACCTGTGGGGCAAACGCCGCGGCCAACCCGTGCACGCGCTGCTCGGGCTCGACACGGCCCATGCGCCACTGAGCGACTACACCATCGGCATCGACCGCGTGGACCGGATGGTCGCGAAGATGCAGGAGTTCGCCGGCTGGCCGATCTACAAGATCAAGCTCGGCACGGACGACGACCTGACGATCGTGCGTGAGCTGCGCAAGCGGACGGACGCGGTGTTTCGCGTGGACGCGAACACGGCGTGGACGGTCGAGCAGACGCTGGCCAACGCCGAGGCGATGAAGCCGCTGGGCGTCGAATTCATCGAGCAGCCGCTGCCCGCCGACGCGTGGCAGGACATGAAGCGTGTGCACGACGAGTGCGTGCTGCCGGTGATCGCCGACGAGAGCTGCATCGTCGAAACGGACGTGGACCGCTGCGCCGGGCGCTTCCACGGCGTGAACGTGAAGCTGACCAAGTGCGGGGGGATGACGCCGGCGCGCCGGATGCTGCGGCGCGCCCGGGCGCTGGGGCTCAAGACGATGGTCGGGTGCATGACCGAATCGACGGTGGGGATCTCGGCGATCGCGCAGCTGCTGCCGATGCTCGACTACGTGGACATGGACGGGGCGGTGCTGCTGGGCAAGGACGTGGCGCACGGCGTGCGGCTGGACCACGGCCGGGCGGTGCTGCCCGAGACGGCCGGCAACGGCGTGACGATCGACGCCGGGGCGCTGGCCGAGGCCAAGGCGGCGTACCGTCAGGCCCACGCGGCGGCGTGATCGGGGCGAACGTCCGAAGCGCCGATCTTCGATCGGCCGCTCAACGGGTAAATCGTCGTCGATCGCCCGCTACACTGCGCCCATGCCGCGACTGCCGTTTCCCGAAGAACCGAGGCGGGACGTTTCCAGCGGCGTCCCGCCGGCCGCGCCCCCGGCCGCCGCGCCCCCGGCCGGCCCGCGACCGCTCACCGTCAGCGCCCTGGCCCTGCTGATCAAGACCGTCTTCTCCGAGGCGCTGCCCGACCGCGTTCGCGTCGTCGGCGAGGTCAGCAACCTCTCCGACCGCACCCACTGGTTCTTCAGTCTCAAGGACGAGGCCGCCACGATCCGCTGCGTCTGCTTCGCCTCCAACGCCCGCCGCATCCGCACGCCCGTGCGCAACGGCATGGAGGTCGTCGTCACCGGCCGCGTCGACTTTTACGAGGGCCAGGGCCACACGCAGCTCTACGTGGACAACATCGAGCCCGTCGGCCAGGGCGCGCTGGAGCTGCGCCTCCGCCAGCTCATGGAAAAGCTGCGCCAGCTCGGCTACTTCGACGAGCAGCGCAAGCGACCGCTGCCGCTGGTGCCCCGCCGCGTCGCCGTCGTCACCTCGCGCTCGGCCGCGGCCCTGCGGGACGTGATCCACACCGCCCAGCGTCGCTGGCCCGGCTGCCGCCTGGCGCTGTACGACGTCCGCGTGCAGGGCGACGGCGCCGCCGAGCAGATCGCCGCCGCCATCGCCACTCTCTCGCGTCACGGCAAGCGTCTCGGCATCGACGCGATCATCCTCACCCGCGGCGGCGGGTCCATCGAAGACCTCTGGGCCTTCAACGAACGCGCCGTCGCCGACGCGATCTACCGCTGCGACATCCCCATCGTCGCCGCCATCGGACACGAGACCGACACGACGATCGCCGAGCTCGTCGCCGACCTGCGCTGCGCCACCCCCACCCAGGCCGCGATGCGCCTGGTCCCCGACGCCGTCGCGCTTCACCACCAGGTCCACCAGCTTCAGCGGCGCATGGCCCTGCTGACCCAGCGCCGCCTCGAGCACGCGCGGCACCGCGTCCACGCCGCCGCGCGCCACACGCTCTTCCGCGCCCCCCAACGCCTGCTGCTCGAGGCGCGACAACGCCTGGCGCGTGACGCCCAGCGCTTCGCGCTCGTGCTGCCGCGCCGGCTCGGGCCGTTGCGCGAGCGGCTCGGACGCGACCATGCGCGACTGCTCGCCGCCCTGCGCGCCCGCAGCGGCCCCGCGCGACGCCAGCTCGACGCCCTGGCCCGACGCCTCGCCCCCCTGCCGCAACGCCGACTCGACGCCGCCCGAGGCGCCCTGCAACTCATCGCACGACGACTCGACGCCGTCGGCCCACGGCAGGTCCTCGAACGCGGCTACACGTACACCCTCCGGCCCGACGGCCGCCTGCTCCGCCACCCCGACCAGACCACCACCGGCGACCTGCTCACCACCGTCACCGCCGGCGGGCCCGTCCGCTCCCGCGTCACCGATCACCCCGATGCCAAACACACCGACCCCGCCGCACGCCGGACCCCTTCCAGTCCCCGCCGCGCCCAGAGCCGGCGTGACGAGGCGCCCGGACTGTTCGAATAACCGCACCCCGCGTCCAAGCCGAGCCCTGAGCCCAAGCGAAGGGCCGGATCAGCGCCCGACCGTGTGACGGCGCGTGACGACACGCCGCCGCCCGTCCCCGTCCCCGTCCCCGTCCCCCACGCTTGCGGCTAACATGGCCGCATGGCCGCACGAAAGAGCGAACCCGCCGTCGACAAGCTGCGCTTCGAGGACGCCCTCGAATCGCTCGAGCAGCTCATCGAGCGGATCGAGTCGGGCGAGATCGGCCTCGAGGAGTCGCTGGCGCAGTACGAGCGCGGGATGAAGCTGATCCGCCGGTGCCAGTCGATCCTGGGCACGGCCGAGAAACGCATCGCCGAGTTGACCGAGACGGCCGGTGGAGAGCTGGTGATCGAGGCCGAGGAGGACGATGCCGAGACCGCCGCGGCAGACGAACCGGACGGGAACGACCCGGACGCTGAAGCCCGGTGAGCCGGCTCGCCGATGCTCCGATCATGCCGAGCGTAGCCCAGGCCGTTGCCGCGTCCCCGCCGAGCGTGTTTGAGACGCTCTGGCCGTGGTTCGTGTTCGTGGTGGCGATGGGCGCGTGCGTCGGCAGCTTTCTGAACGTGGTGGTCTACCGGCTGCCGGCGGGCGAGAGTCTGGTTCGGCCGGCGTCGCGTTGCCCGCGCTGCGGGCACGGGCTGGCGTGGTACGACAACATCCCGGTGCTGGGCTGGTTCCTGCTGCGCGGGCGGTGCCGGTACTGCGGCAATCCGATCGCGTTGCAGTACCCGCTGGTCGAGGCGGTGACGGCGATCACGTTCGGGTGGGTGTTCTGCGGGTACTACGTGCAGGGGATCGACGCGGGGTTGGCGCGGGCGGGGCTCGAAGGGACGTGGCCGCTGCTGCTGGTGCACCTGGCGTTCGCGGCGGCGCTGATCGCGGCGACGAAGATCGACGCGCGGCTGTTCATCATTCCGCTGTCGATCCCGTACTTCGTGGTGGGGCTGGCGATGGCGGGGTTGCCGGCGATCGCGGCGTGGTGGCCGGCGACGCTGGACGCGGTGCCGATGGCCGATGGGCGGCTGCTGGGCGCGACGTTCGGCGGGGTCGCGGGCCTGGCCGTCGCGGTCGTCCTGCTGCGGCTGGGGGTGCTGCCGCTGAGCTTTGCCGACGAGGCGACGGTCTCGGACGCGACGGCGGATCAGCCGCCGCCGGCAGCGACCGCCCCACCGCCGGCGCAGCGCGCTCCCGATCGACGACGGTCGTTGCTGATCATCACGGCCGTGGTGTTCGCGGTGGCGATCGGGCTGACGCTGAGCCGCTCATGGTTTTTGCAGGCGGTGGCGTTGATGCTGATCTGGTGGGTGGCGTTGCTGCTGGAGGTGGACGAGCCGGACGAGCAGCAGGCGGAGGTCGAGCCGGGCGCGTGGCTGGCGTACCCGCACCCGCGGCGTGAGATGCTCAAGGAAATGGCGTTTCTCTCGCTGCCGGCGTTGGGCGCGGCGATCGGGTGGTGGCTGACGCGGGAGCCGGACCCGCTCTCGGCGACGGCGACGCCGCTGTGGCTGAGCACGCTGGCGGGGGTGCTGTGCGGGTACCTGGTGGGCGCGGCGACGGTGTGGTTCGTGCGGATCCTGGGGACGCTGGGGTTCGGCAAGGAGGCGATGGGGTTGGGGGACGTGCACCTGGTGGGTGCGATCGGGGCGGTGCTGGGCCCGGTCGAGGCGGTGCTGAGCTTCTTCGGCGCGGCGGTGCTGGGCGTGCTGACGCTGCTGCTGACGCTGGGGCTGGCGCCGTTGCTGCGCGGGCGGGTGCGGGTGATTCCCTTCGGGCCGTACCTCGCGGCGGCGGCGGTGCTGGTGATGGTGTACCGCCGTCCGTTGCTGGCGTTTTTTGGTATTCTCGACGGCTGAAGCGCGTCGGGCCGGTGACCGGCGCATCGAACGGCCAACGCACAGTCACGCCAATCGCAAGGAAAGGATGGACGATGATCGGCAACCGCGCATGGAGGCTCACGGGATGGCTGGTGGTGCTGACGCTGCCGGTATTGGTCGGCTGTCAGAACGGCGCCAAGACGGACTACGACGCGTTGTGGGCTCAGAACCAGGAGCTGCAGAGCGAGCTGGACCGCACGCGTGCGGCGCTCGACGCCGCCGAGTCCGAGCTCAGCGCCGTGCGCTCGGAGCTTCAGAGCATGCCCGAGCCGGCGCCCGCCGGCGCCACCGGGTTCGAGGGGATCGCCGGCGTCGAGACCGAACGCGGCGCGGGGTTCGTCAAGGTCCGCGTGCCCGGCGACGTGCTGTTCGATCCCGGCAAGGTCGCGCTCAAGTCATCGGCCAAGGCCACGCTCGACCAGATCGCCCGCGTGCTCCAGAACGACTACGCGGCCCAGACCGTCCGCGTCGAGGGCTACACCGACACCGACCCGATCCGCAAGAGTTCGTGGAAGGACAATCTCGAGCTGAGCCTGCAGCGTGCCGCGGCGGTGCACCGTTACCTGCAACAGCGTGGGATCGACGCGGACCGCATGTACGCCGCGGGCTTTGGCGAGACCCAGCCGCGTGAGACCAAGGCCCGCAGCCGCCGCGTCGAGATCGTCGTGCTCGACCAGGACTGAACGCCAAGACGCGGAGACGCCAAGGCGCCAAGACAAGACCTGAGCGGTTAGGTCACAACGAGCCGCGACTCTCAGGGAGCGGAAGGGCCGCTTGCGGACACGCGCGCGGCTCGTTCAATGGTCGGTTTAGTGATCCTCGTATCCTCGGCGTCTTGGCGCCTCCGCGTCTTGGCGTTTGTGTCCTGACTCCGCCGCGGTGAGAAACCCTTGACGAAGATCGGCATCATCAATTACGGCATGGGCAACCTGCGCTCGGTTCAGAAGGCGCTGGAGCGTCAGGGCGGCGAGGCGGTGATCCTGGATTCGCCGCAGGCGATCGAGTCGGTCGGCAAGCTGGTCCTGCCGGGGGTGGGCGCGTTCGCCGACGGGATGGAGCACCTGCGTGAGGGCGGGTGGGTCGAGCCGATCGGGCGGTGGGTCGAGTCGGGCAGGCCGTTCCTGGGCATCTGCCTGGGGATGCAGTTGCTGTTCGAGTCGTCGCAGGAGGACGCGTTGTCGCCGGACGCGCCGGTGCCGGGGCTGGGGGTGCTGCCGGGGCGTGTGGTGGGGTTCGATCCGAACCGGGGGGGCCAGCGGATCAAGGTGCCGCACATGGGCTGGAACGCGTTGCGGTGGGAGCGGCCGGACCCGCTGCTGGCGGAGCTGAATCCGGGCGACGCGGTGTATTTCGTGCACGGGTACTACGTCGAGCCGAGGGAGGACGCCGCCGCGCCGCTGACCAGCGCGACGTGCGACTACGCCGGGCCGTTCTGCGCATCGGTCTGGCGGGACCGCGTCTGGGCGACGCAGTTTCACCCGGAGAAGTCGCAGGCGGTGGGGCTGACGATCCTGGCCAACTTCGTGGCGGTCAACTGAGCGAGGCGAGAATGCTGAGCGAGTCGATGTCCAGTGAAACCGGCGAGCGGGTGACGTTCCCGCTGCTGGCGGACCCGGCGGCGTACGAGGCGTCGACGTGGGACCTGCTGGCCGAGCCGCAGAAGCGGGCGTACTGGCTGGGGCTGTTCCGCGAGCACTTCCCGAAGCTGCTGGCCGAGGCGGTGCGGTGCGAGACGGCGGCGGGCGTGGACGAGGGCGAGATCCGTCAACGCACCGAGCGTGCCCGCCAGCGGTTTTTCACGTACCTCGACGAGGTCACCGCCGAGCCGGCCAAATACGGCAAGCTCGACATCCTCGAGATCTGCCTCGTGCGCGAGCAAGCCCTTCGCCAGGCCGGCATCGACGACCCCTACCGCCTGGCCAAGCGCATCGAGAACGACACGGCCCTGGAGCTGCTGCCCGGGCTGCTGAAGGAGCTGGATGCGCTCGACGGCGACGCCCTGGCCGAGGCGCTGATCCGCGGGGTCTTCGCCGGCAACATCTTCGACCTGGGCGCGACGAAAACCGCCGACCTGTTCAAGGACGGCGGACGCGTGGACTTCCGCGAGACGCGCGCGAAGCTCAAGCCCCGGCCGTGGTTCATCGACGACCTGGACGCGTGGATCGAGCGGTGGCGCGGCCGCCCGCACCGCGCCGCCGTGCTGTTCGTGGACAACGCCGGGCCGGACATCGTGCTGGGCATGATCCCCTTCGCCCGGGCGCTGCTGCGTCGCGGCACGCGCGTGATCCTCACCGCCAACACCACGCCGTCGCTCAACGACGTGACGCACGAGGAGCTGGGCGAGCTCATCGATCGCGTCGCGGGGTTCGACGAGCCGATCCGCACGGCCCACGACGACGGGCGCCTGCGCCCGGTGCCCAGCGGCAACGGCGCGCCGCTGATCGACCTGAAGCGCATCTCGCCGGAGTTGGCCGACGCCGTCGCCGCCGAGCCGATCGACCTCGTGGTCATCGAGGGCATGGGCCGGGCCATCGAGACCAACCTGCACGCCCGCCTGACGCCCGAAACGATCAAGATCGCGATGATCAAGGACCCGGGCGTCTCGGACGCGCTGGGCGGCGAGCTGTACGACCTGGTCATGCGCTACGAGCCGGCGAGCCCCGCCACCGCCTGACCCGCCCCGCCGCGGCGTGCAATACCGCCGGGACCACGGCGTTGCACCTCCTGATGCGACCGCTCGCCTCACCGCGGCGTCTCTGTCCCGCCTTCACGCTCATCGAGCTGCTGGTGGTCATCTCCATCATCAGCATCCTCATCGGCATCCTCCTGCCCGCCGTCTCCGCCGCCAGGGACCGCGCCGTCCAGGTCGCCTGCATGTCCAACCTGCGCCAGATCGGCCTGGC
>CAYSIX010000206.1:5236-7310 GCA_964431205.1 uncultured Phycisphaeraceae bacterium | reverse complement strand
CTCGTTCAGGACGATCCCCTCGCCACGCACGCACACCAGCGTGTTGCACGTGCCCAGGTCGATGCCCATGTCTACGCTGAACCAGCTTAGGAATCGGTCTAGGATCAAGTGCGGGGTCCCTGTCGTGTCCGGCGACCGTGGCGGCGCGGGTGGCGGCCATTGTAGCCTGCGTGACCGATCGACGCGGGCGCGGGCGTCGCGCACCCCCATCGCCGGGCCTGTGGGCCTGATCGGCTATCGAGCCACCGCTCGCTTAGATTTATCCGGACGTGACGCGTCGCGCGACCGGCCGCCGACCGCCCTCGTCGACGTCAGACCCCCACGATCGACCGAACCGCGTCCACCGCGGCCGACGCTTCCGGCGAAAACGGGTTGCCGCCGAACACCGACGCGTGCCGCACCAGCAGCACGATCACACCGCACAGCAGCGCCATCACCGCCACAAACACCAGCACCGTGTACAGCCCGCTGTCCGATCCGTCGTCTGGCATTCGATTCACTCCACCAGGTCAGTCGTACGTCGTCCCGTGGCGCCCGGCACTGCCCATCGAAGTCACCGTCCCGGCGAAACCGCCACCCTCGCTCAATACGGGCCCGCGTAGATCGAGTCGCCGACCCGGATCGCGTCCTCCCGCAGCACCACGCGACCGGCCGACGCCTTCGCGTCCACCTGCTCGATCACCACCGTGCCGAGGAAGTCGTCGCCGCGGTGCACCATGAACTTCAGGCCCGGCTCGACGCCGTCGTTGCGCCCCACGTTCACCTGCACCAGCGTCAGGTCCCCCGCCTCGTCGATCCGCGTCACCTGGCCGGCGATCGGCGCCGCCGCCGTCTCGATCACACGCGAGTCTTCCTGTACCCGCGGCTGGAACTCCTCGGGCACCTGCGCCAACTGCGACTCCAGCTCGCTGGCGCGTTCCTGTGTCGCCACGAACTGCTCGCTGAGCTGGCGCACCTTCCGCGTCAGCCCCGCGAGCTGGCTCTCCAGCTCGTCGTTGCGGTCCACCACCTCGATCAGCTTGTCGCTCTTGTCCACCAGCTCCGTACGCGTCGCGTTGAGCTCCCCGGTCAGCGAGTTGCGAAGCGCCGCGTCCTGTTCGGCCACGGCGGCGTACCGCGCCAGCGACGCCTTAAGCCCGGCCGCCTCCGCACGCTCCTTGCGCGCCTGGGCCTCGGCCTGAGCCAGCCGCGTCTGCAGGTCCGTCAACTGCGAGGTCAGCGTGTTCACCCGAGCGGTAAGCTGCGCCGCCCGCTCGCTCGCCTTGCTCTGGACCGCGTCGATCTCGGCCTGGGCCAGGTTCGCCTTCGCGTCGGCCGCCTGCTTGGCGTCCCGCAGCTCCTGCACGATCGCCTGGTAATCCTGAACCTTGGCCACGAAGGGCACGAACAGGCCGAACTGCAACACCGCCAGCACGGCCACCAGCACGATCAAGACCTTGGTAATCACGCTCACCGCTGTGCCCTCGCTTCGGGGGTGGAGATTTTCGAGTCTAGCGCCCAACCCACGCCGGCGGCGAGGGTTCCAAACCGCGCACTGGTGTACTGACCCGCCCCGCCGTTGTCAACCACGGCGCGGCTGGGGCCACCGGTCCTCCCGGCGACGCGCCACCCGTCGCCAGCGGGCCGAACCTGAAACCGGCCGTAGCGCGGACTTGTACCCGCCCGGCGGCGAGCTACAATACAAGGCTTGGCCCTTTGGAGACCGTGGCACCATGATCGAAGCACTCAAAGACGACAGCGTGATCAATCAGCTCGGCGGGCGGTTCAAGTTCACGGCGCTGGTTCAGCAGCGGATCCGGGAGCTGATGGAGGGGGCCCGACCGCTGGTCGAGCGTCGGGGTCGGACGGACTTCGAGGTCGCCGTCCAGGAGATCGTCGAGGGCAAGATTGCGCTGGAGCTGCCCGAGGACGAGACGCCGGACGACGAGTAATCGGATGAGCAGGGCGCGTCAGGACCAGGCCGAGGCCGATGACCGGGTCGGGACGGGCGCGTCGCCGTCGGCGTCGAGCGGGGCCGTGGGCCTGATGGGCCGGCGGGTCGTCGTGGGTCTGAGCGGGGGCATCGCGTGCTACA
>CAYSIX010000206.1:754-5226 GCA_964431205.1 uncultured Phycisphaeraceae bacterium | reverse complement strand
GTCAGCCGCCTGGTCCAGGCGGGCGCGGAGGTGCGCGTGGTCATGACGGCGGCGGCGGCGCGGTTCGTCACGCCGCTGACGTTCCAGTCCCTGTCCGGCCAGCCGGTGATGACGTCGGTGTGGGAGGGCGAGGCGACGGCGGAGCGTCCCGACTCGCCGCACGTGGGCCTGGCGCGGTGGTGCGAGCTGCTGGTGGTGGCGCCGGCGTCGGCGGACCTGCTGGCGAGGCTGGCGCACGGGCTGGCGGACGACGCGCTGACGCTGGTCGCGCTGGCGCTGCCGCAGACGACGCCGCTGCTGATCGCCCCGGCCATGAACGCCGAGATGTGGGCCAACCCGTTGACGGTGGCCAACGTCGCCCGGCTGCGTGAGCTGTTGGCGAACTACCACCAGATCGGGCCGGACGAGGGCTGGCAGGCCTGCCGCACGCGCGGCGCCGGGCGGATGAGCGAGCCGGACGCGATCGTCCAGCGTGTCTCAGAGCTGCTCGTCGCCGCGCCCCACGCCGAAGCCGCACCGCCTCCCGCCGCGGCTTCCGCCGCCGCTCACAGCTCCACCTCCACGCGATAGCCGAACCGCACCCGGTTGTCGATCCACCGCAGCCAGTTGGGCGTCATGCAGTAGAAGCTGTGCCGGCCGACCAGACGGCGGTAGTCCTCGTCGTCGGCCACGAAGGGAAACTTGGCGGCAAAGAGCTGCCAGGCGTGCCGGCAATCGCCCTCGTCGATGACCAGCTCGGCGGTGCCGTGCATCTGCAGGCCGTGGATGTACGGCGCGCGGTCGTCGTGGCCGTAGACGGTGACGGCGACGCGATCGTCGTGGTCGAGGTGGCGGCTGTGCGCGGTCTGCCGGCTGGAGACCCAGAACAGGCGAAGGCCATGATCATTGGCGTACTGGATGTTGGCGGCGTGGGGCGCGCCGTCCTCATCGACGGTGGCGAGGCTCGCGGTGCGGCAGCCGGCCAGGAATCGCCTGACCTGAGCGAGCACCTCGGTCGCTTCGTTCGCTTGGCTCATGCTCAGACCGCCAGTCGGCTGCCGAGCCGATCGACCGCCCGCTCGACGTTCTCGCGGCTGTTGAACGCGCTGAAGCGCACGTACCCCTCGCCGGCGGCGCCGAACCCGCTGCCCGGCGTGCAGACCAGGTGCGCCTCGTTCAGCAGCCGATCGAAGAACGACCAGCTCGACTCGCCCTCGGGCGTGCGGGCCCAGACGTACGGCGCGTGCACCCCGCCGAACACGCGCATCCCCTGCCGCGAAAGCGCCTCTCGCAGCACCCGCGCGTTCTCGAGGTAGAACGCCACGAGCTGGCGACACTGCTCGCGGCCCTCGGGCTGATACACCGCCTCGGCGGCGCGCTGCACGAGGTACGCCACGCCGTTGAACCGCGTGCTCTGCCGACGCGACCACAGCCTGTGCAGCGGGACGCGCTGCCCGTCGGCCGCGCGTCCCGTCACGCTCCCGGGCACGACGGTGAACGCGCAGCGCGTGCCGGTGAAGCCCGCGTTCTTCGAGAAGCTGCGGAACTCGACGGCCACGTCGCGCGCCCCCTCGATCTCGTAGATCGATCGCGGCAGCTCCGGATCGCTGACGTACGCCTCGTAGGCCGCGTCGAACAGGATCAGGGCGTCGTGCTCGCGGGCGTAGTCGACCCAGCGGCGCAGCGTCTGGTGATCGGCGACCGAGCCGGTCGGGTTGTTGGGGAAGCAGAGGTAGATCACGTCCACGTGGCGGTCGGGCAGGTCGGGGACGAAGCCGTTGCGCTCATCGGCGCGCAGATAGACGAGGCCGTCGTACTCCCCGCCGTCGCGTGCCGGGCCGGTGTTGCCGGCCATGACGTTCGTGTCCACGTACACGGGATAGACCGGATCGGGGACGGCGACGACGTTGCCGCCGTCGCCGCCGTCGCCGCCCGCGGCCAGGACGTCGAGGAAGTTGCCCGTGTCGCACTTGGAGGCGTCGGAGATGAAGATCTCGTCGGGGCGGACGTCGCATCCGCGGTCGGTGTAGTCGTGGTGGGCGATCGCCTCGCGCAGCCACGGGTAGCCGAAGGGCGGGCCATAGCCTCGAAACGTCTCGCGTCGGGCCATCTCATCGACGGCGCGATGCAGGGCGTCGACGACGGCCGGCGGCAGCGGCTCGGTGACGTCGCCGATGCCGAGCTTGATCAGCTCGGCGTCGGGGTTCGCCTCCTGGAACGCGCGCACCCGCCGCTCGATCTCGGGGAACAGGTACCCCGCCTTGAGCTTCAGGTAATGGTCGTTGATGCGTGCCATGGGGTTCAACTTCAATCGGGTTTGACCGGATAACAGGATGGACCGGATCAACAGGATGAACACATGGTTGGATTCGGATCACTCAGACTCGAGACCCAACGAACAGTCGAATTACGCATCCGCTGAACTGGTTTTCTTCCTGATCCCGTCGATCCGGCCAATCCGGTTATCCTGTCAAGATCGAATTGGCGAAGGACCTGGCCTTCTCGAGCGCCTCGTCGAGCTTGTCGGGCTCCTTGCCGCCGGCCTGGGCCATGTCGGGCCGGCCGCCGCCCCCGCCGCCGGCGACCTTCGCCGCCTCACGCACCCAGTCGCCCGCCTTCAGGCCCCGCTCGATCTTGCCCGGGGGCACGCTGGCCACGAACGCCACCTTGCCATCGGCGACCGTGCCCAGCAGCATCGCCGCCTCCGGCCGCTTCTTGCGGATCACGTCCATCGCCGTCCGCAGCGTGTGAGCGTCGGCGCCCTCGACGCGCGTCACGATCAGCTCGGCGTCCTGCTCGTCGGCGATCTGCCGCGCCCGCTCGACGACCGCCTCGGCGGCCTTGTCGCCCTCGGCCTTGGCGTGCTCCTTGAGCCGCTGCGACAGGTCCCCGACCACCTGCCTCAGCCGCGCCCGCGCCGCCAGCGGCAGCGTCGCCCCCTCCGTCGCACGCTGGAGCTGCGTCAGCTTGCTCTCCAAATCCTGGATCGGCGCGGCCTTGAGCGCCTCGGCCCGGTGCTGCAGCGACTTGGCCTCCCCCATCGCCTGACGCGCCGCCTCACCCGCCAACGCCGTCACCCGACGCACCCCCTTGCCCACCGCCTCCTCGCTGACCAGCACGAACGCCTCGGCCTCGCCCGTACGGTTCAGGTGCGTGCCCCCGCAGAACTCGATCGAGTACCTGCCCCACTGAGGATCCTCCGGATTCTCCAAAACCTTCTCCACGGGCGCGCCGATCGACACGATCCGCACCGCCGGCGGATACTTCTCCCCGAACACCGCACGCAGGCCGTGGATCCTTTGGCCCTGCTCCAGCGGCGCGTAGTCGGCGTACACCGGCAGGTCCGCCTCGATGTCCGCGTTCACCTGCTCCTGCACCGCCTCGGCCTGCTCCGGCCCGAGCGGCGCGTGGTGCGAAAAGTCGAACCGCAGCTTCTCGTCATCCACCAGCGAGCCACGCTGGTCCGCCTCCCGGTTCACCAGGTCGCGAAGCGCCCGGTTGAGCATGTGCGTCGCCGTGTGATGCGCCTTGATCCGCGCACGACGCGACGCGTCCACCGACAGGCTCACCGTGGCGTCGTCCGTCGCGACGACCGCCCCGGCCGCGACCCGGCCCAGGTGGAAGATCACCTCACCCACGCGCACCGTGTCCTCCACATCCACCCGGCCGTGCGTCCCCTCGCTTCGTACCTCGATCACCCCGCGGTCGCCGACCTGCCCGCCCGCCTCGGCGTAGAAGGGCGTGCGGTCCACGACCAGAGCCACGTGCTCGCCGTCCTCGGCCCGTGCCGTCGGCTCGTACCCGTGCTCGCTCCGGCCGTACACCCGCACCGACATCGCCTGCTCGCTCAGCTCCGTCTTCTCGTAGCCGACGAACTGCGTTCCGGTGAGCTTGTCCTGCTGCACCCGCTCGACCAGCGTCGCCCGAACGTCCTGCCGACCCGTCACGCCGCGGCTGCGCTCGCGCGCCTCTTCCATCCGCTTGTGGAACCCCTCGACGTCCACGGCCATGCCGCGTTCCTCGGCCATGACCTGCGTCAGGTCCAGCGGGAACCCGTAGGTGTCGTACAGCGTGAACGCGTCCTCGCCGGTGATCGCCGGTGGCGACTCTAGATACCGCTCAATCACTTCGCGCTGGGATGGAACGTCGCCATGAATGATCTCGAATTCGGCGATGGAATTACCCGTCTCTTCGTCTACAACATCAACGCCCCAACTTTCATCACGCTGACCGGTAAGGGGCCCGGAGCCGACGGATCGCACAGCCACGCTCTTGCCTTTATATGTCCGCATTTGGTCGCACGCATTCACAATGGCGCTTGTCGCCGCCTCCTCGAACAGGGCGATGCCGCGGTCGATCGTGCGGTGGAAGCTGCGCTCCTCGTCCTCGATCAGCTCGATCACACGCTGCGGGTTCTTCTTCAGCTCGGGGAAGGCGTCGCCCATCAGCTCGACGACCGGCTCGACCAGGCGGTGCAGGAACGGCTCGGTCAT
>CAYSIX010000206.1:0-744 GCA_964431205.1 uncultured Phycisphaeraceae bacterium | reverse complement strand
AGCGCGTCCACGCCTTCCAGCGCGCAGGCGTACTCGGTCATCTCCAGCGTCTGCCGGCCGTGGCGCACGGCCCGGCGCAGGATCCGGCGCAACACGTAGCCGCGGCCCTCGTTGCTCGGCACCGCGCCGTCGGTCAACGCCACGGTCAGGCAGCGCACGTGGTCGGCGATGACGCGGTAGGCCATGTCCACGCGGTTCTCGAGCGACCCGCCGTACGCCGGCGCCCCGGTCACGTCGCGGATCGCCTCGAACAGCGGCGTGAACACGTCGGTGTCGTAGTTGCTGGTCTTGCCCTGGAGCACGGCGCAGAGGCGCTCGAAGCCCATGCCCGTGTCGACGTGGCTGGCCGGCAGCGGCGTGAGCAGCCCCGCGCTGTTGCGGTTGAACTGGATGAACACGAGGTTCCAGATCTCGATCACGCGCGGGTCGTCGGCGTTGACCAGCGCCGCGCCGCTGAGGTCCGCGGTCGCGTCGTAATGGATCTCGCTGCACGGGCCGCACGGCCCGGTGTCGCCCATCTCCCAGAAGTTGTCCTTCTTGCTGCCCCGGTGGATGTGCGAGGGGTCGATGTCGGTGACCGTGCGCCACAGCTCGGCGGCCTCGCGGTCGGCGGCGAGGTTGTCCTCGGCGTCGCCGGCGAACACCGTCGCGTGCAGCCGACGCTTGTCCAGGCCCCAGACCTCGGTCAGCAGCTCCCACGCCCAGGCGATCGCGTCCTTCTTGAAATAGTCCCCGAACGACCAG
>CAYSIX010000205.1:0-7421 GCA_964431205.1 uncultured Phycisphaeraceae bacterium | reverse complement strand
GTAATACCTAACATATACCGACCTTATCAACCGGAGTCAAGCAGAGACTCGGTTCTTTCATTTGGGGGCGTCTGGCGGCGGAGAGGAGCGCTTCGTTCATTGGCCCCGGATGGCGTTGGATTCGCTGAAGTTCGTTGTGGTCGCCTTGCTGTCGATGCTGCTTCTTCGGGTGTACCTCTTCGGAGCTGATCCTTGAGAAACGCCAGCGCCTCGTCGCCCGAGGTCATCTCGCCCCGCTCCCACGCCGCCTCGATGTCCTTGCGCAGCTCGACCGCGGTCTTGACGCCGATGTCCGCCTGGATCATCGCGCGTTCGAGGTCGCGCAGCAGCTCGGCGGAGAGGCGCTGGCCGGTGAGGATCGTGCGCAGCGTCGCCGCCGATCCGCTCCGCGTACGCGCCAGGCCCTGCTTCAGCTTGTCCAGTGCGGCTCGGAACAGTCCCATGGCCGCGGATTCTAGTGAATCGCCGAGCCGGGGCGCGGCGCCAAGAAAACCCAGCCGCGCGACGCGTGGGGACAGGCCCCCCACTCGCGCCCCAACAGCGCCACGCGGACGGCGACGTGTGCGTGCATCTCACGGCAAACGTGCGCGACCCACGACGCCACACGCGTCCGCGGGGCGTTGTCCCACGGCTCACGTCCGCGTCGGTTACGTCACCACCCCGGGCGCCGGCGTCACCATCGGTGTCGGCGTCGGTGTCGGCGTCGGCCCGGCCGACAGCGTCTCGGCCCCCAGCCGCCGCGCCATCTTGTCCAGCACCGCGTTGATGAACGCCGGGCTGCCCTCGCCGCAGAATTGCTTGGCCAGCTCCACCGCCTCGTAGATCACCACCGGCCCCGGCGCGTGCCCGCTGCTCAGCTCGTGATACGCCAGCCGCAGGATCGCCCGGTCCACCGGCGGCTGACGGTGCGTCGGCCAGTCGGGCGTCAACGCCGCGATCAGCGCATCCGCCGACGCGTGCTCGGCCCAGGCCGACAACGCCAGCTCCACCGCCGCCTCACGCACCGCTACCGGCGCATGATCCGCGTCCAGCCCCTCCAGGATCGTCGCCCGGTCGGCCTCGCCCGAGACGTCGATCTGGTACAGCACCTGCATCGCCAGTCGGCGGATGTCGCGTCGCTTCTCCATCATCCAAAGTGTAGCAGTTGTCCGCGGCTACAGCCGCGAGGCCACGCCTCGCGGACGCCGTCGCATGCGTGGCTGGTGCGCCGTGCGCTCGAGCCGCAACGACGTGTGCGTGACTCTCGCTGCAAACGTCCGCCCCACGACGACGTGTGCGTCCGCCAGCCGCGAGGCAACGCCTCGCGGACACCGCCGCATGCGTGGCTGCTGGGCCGCGCGTTCGCGCCACAACGACGTGTGAGTCAGTCTCACTGCGAACGTGCCACCGACGCCCTCGTGCGCGTCCGCAGGGCGTTGCCCCGCCGCTAAACTCGGCACTCGAATCTCGTCGAGGAACCGTCACCCCCCGCACACAGCGTGACGCCGCTAAGACCCCGAGGGTGACTCGAGCTTCGTCATCAGGTTCGCCATCTCCACCGCCGTCAGCATCGCCGCCCGGCCCTGGTTGCCCATCTTCGCCCCCGCCCGCTGGATCGCCTGCTCCAGCGTGTCGCAGGTCAGCACGCCGAAGATGCACGGCACGCCCGTCCGCGTCCCCACCTCACGCACGCCCCTGGCCGCCTGCTCCACCACGTGGTCGTAATGGTCCGTCTCCCCGCGGATCACGCAGCCCAGGCAGACGATCGCGCGGTATTGGCCGGACTCGGCCAGCTTCTTCGCCGTCACCGCCAGCTCGAAGCTGCCGGGCACGTGCGCGATCGTCAGCGACTCGGGGTCCCCGCCGAGCTGACGCCACGTCGCCACCGCCGCGTCCAGCAGGTGACGCGTGATGAACTCGTTGAACCGCGCGACGACGATCGCCAGTTTCGCGTCCGGCAACCTCAGCTCGCCCTCGACCACCCGTGGCACCTGTCAATCACTCCTTCCGCACGTCACACGCAACACGCCACACACCACAACCATCCCTGGCCACGAAATGGCACGCAAGTTCACAAGCGGCTTCCTACTCAAGCGTTCGATCTGCCGTGATCTCCGTTTCTCTGCTCCCTTTATGCCTCTTCGTGGCCAACGCTTGATTCTCCCGCGCGGCGACATTCAAGCCGTACGCTGAGCCCTAGCGAAGCGTCGGATCCTCCGCCACGCCCACCACCGCCACGCCCGCCCGCTCCGCCGCGGCCAGCACCGCCGGCTTGTCCGCCAGGATCACCTTCCCCGCCGCGACGGCCAAACACGTCCCCCCCGCCGACGCCAGCGACTCGATCGTCTCCACCCCCACCGTCGGCACGTCAAACCGCATGTCCTTGTCCGGCTTGGGGCCCTTGAGCAGCGTCCACCCGCCCCGCCGACACAGCTCGCCCGCCCGCCGGATCATCGCGTCCGTACCCTCGATCGCCTCCACCGCGATCACGTCCCGATCCTTGACCGCGATCGCCTGGCCGATGTCCAGGTCGTTCATCCGCATCAGGATCGGCCAGGCGAAGGCGACGTCCGCCTCCTGCGCCGCCGTCGGCCGCCGACGCGTCATCGGCCCCGCCGCCGCCAGGTGCTCCGGGATGTACCGCGTCGAGTCGATCAGCTCGATCCCGCTTCGCGAAAGCTCGCCCGCCACCGCCCGCAGCACCGTCTGGTTCCGCCGGTCGTGACGCAGCTCACGATACCACAGCCGCAACGCCCGCAGGTCCGGCGCCTCACGCAGCCACAGCCACGGCCCGTACATCTTCGCCTTCCGCACACCCCCGATCATCACCGCCTCCCGCGCCCCCCACCGCCTCAGCAGACCCACCCATCGCCCCGGCCGCGCCACCCCCGCCTCCGCGAACGCGTCGCACTCGCCCGGCAACCCCGCCTCGTACTGGCCCCGCAGCCCCACGCACACCACCCGCGCCCCGGCCGCACGCATCCCCCGCGCCTCCAGCACCGGCACCACACCCCGCCCCGCGATCAATCCGATGGGGTCAGACATGGTCGCTCACCCTGCTTGCTCAGTCGGCGCACGTCTAATCCCATCGATCTCACCCCACCGCTGGCCTGATTCTTAGGTTCGCAACTTGACATACGCACCCACATGACTTGTCAGGGACATGGCGAATTCAGCGAAACCCTGACCCTCGATTGGCTCGCGGAACTTACCCCGCAGCCCATCCTCTCGGGTGCTTGTAATTAGACATGCCGCATCGTATAGCCGTTCACGTACAAGCCGCTGACACAATAATTGATATCGTTGGATATAGGAGGTCTCGCGAAACTCCGGAAATACCTTAAAATGAGGCTCGGCCAGGCGAACCGGGGTCGTGGAGCTTTTCGCTTCTTCCAAGAGGATGAAGTAGCCGAGCCATGGCCGTGGTGCCTTCTGAAACGCACCCTCGCGGTAGGCTGTCCAGAGATCGGTAGCGCTTCCGACCGCCTCTTCCGTCCGGTTGTTAAAGTTGTTCCCGAAAGACGGGCCAATGTGTGACTTAAACTCAATCGTTGCCAGTAACTTTCCATCAGCGATGATCAGAAGGTCCCACTCTTTGGTCGGGCGAAAGTATCCCGGAAGCGCCACGCGACCCCAGTCACAATGGACTGATTCGCCGGAGAGCCCCGATTCAACCAATAGGCTTCGCACAAGTTGGACAAAACCGTCTAGTTGCTTGCCGCCGGTAACCGCCCCGCGAGACCCATAATCTCGACGACCCGTAACCTTTCCCTGATTCTGCTGTTGATGCTCGCGCGTCGTCCAGAAATGCCGAACAGCGGTAGATACCTTCTTCGCAAGCTGGGATTTCATGCCAGTTGCTCTTCATGTCGAACGGCGGCCACTTGGCTCCCGGCGAACAGCGTCCCAACCTCCCGCTCAAGCCTAGAAAGGGCCTGATCGTAATAGATCGGGTCCACCTCGACGCCGATGCTATGACGACCGCACCGCGCGGCAGCCACACAGGTCGTGCCCGTGCCGACAAATGGGTCCAGAACCGTGTCCCCAACGAAGCTAAACATGCGAATCAATCGCTCCGCCAGCTCGATGGGATACGGCGCCGGATGATGCCGGGTCGACGCCCCTGTCACTCCCGTCCAGATCTGTTGGAACCAGCGCCTCTGATCGGCCTCGGAAATCACGCTCAACAGTCGGGTCGGTAATGCCGGTTGTCGGTAGCCTCCTGGCTTGCGCTCGAGAAGAATGAACTCAATATCATTCTTGATGATCGCGTTCGGCTCATATGGCTTGCCAAGGAACCCGCCGCCTCCGTCGACCTCATAGACCGCATTGGCGATCTTGTGCCAAATGATCGGTGCCAAGTTGTCATAGCCGATGACACGGCAATGTTCCTGAATCGACGCGTGCAGAGGCACGACGGTGTGACGACCATTGTTCTTTCGACGCGAGAGGCACACGTCACCCACAACACAAACAAGGCGTCCACCCGGCACCAGCGCGTCGAAACACTGTTGCCAAACAAGATCGAGTTCACTCAAGAATGCGTCATAATCTGCTAAGTGCCCGAGCTGCCCTGGCGAGTCACGGTATTCCTTCAGTGTCCAATATGGCGGCGACGTAACGACCAAGTGCACACTATTGGGCTCGACAAACGACATCGAGCGCGCATCACCAAGGTGAAGTCGGTGTCGGGTCCTGAAACTGCGCAGTGCGGCTTTGATCTGGCCGCATAGCCGCGAGTCCTTTGCGATGCGCGGAATCGCCGATTGGACATCCTCGATCTGCCGCAAGTCAGGCGGCACCAAGTCCATTAGGCTGTCTGGGATTGGCTCGGGCATCTATCGGCTCACATCACAATGTTATCCAGCCGACAAGCCTACCCGACACGAGGATGCCTCGCATCTTTGTACTTCTTGCGCCGCTCAGTACGTCCGCACGACGCCGATGACCACGCCCTGGATCTGGACGGTGTCGGCGTCGACGATCAGCGGCTCGTAGGCGCGGTTGGCCGGCTGGAGGCGGATCTTGCCGCGCTTCTCGTGGTAGAGCTTCTTGAGGGTGGCCTCGCCGGTGTCGAGCAGGGCGACGACGGTCTGGCCGTTGCGGGCGGCGTTGCGCTGCTCGCAGATGACGTAGTCGCCGTCGCGGATCTGCTCCTCGATCATCGAGTCGCCTCGGACGCGCAGGACGAAGGTGTTGCGGGTCGATCGGCCGGTGGGGGCGAACAGTTGCTCGAGGTCGAGGTGCTCGCGGTCCTCGACGGCCTCGATGGGCGAGCCGGCGGCGATGGCGCCGACCAGGGGCAGGCGGGTGTGGCGCTGCTCATCCGGCGTGGCAAAGCGAGGCACCGGCTCCAAAGAGCGCGCCTTGTTTGGGTTTCGTCGCAGCGCGCCCTTTTTGATCAGCTGCTCGACGTGCTCGAAGACGGTGACCTTGCTGACGCCGAGCTCGTCGGCCAGCTCCTGCATGGTCGGTGAATAGCCGTGCGCCAGGCGCAGGTCGCGGATGCGGGAGAGGATGTGCAGTTGCTTGGGGGTCAGGTTGCGGTCCATGGTCTGGGTTCTCCGTCGCCTTCTGGGCGTGATGGTTGTTCGGGGCGGTCGTGGTGATCGTGGGCCAGCGGGGGGTGTGCAGCAGGCGGCAGACCTGTTGTCGCTGGGCGTCGGCCCAGGCGAGGGCGGCGTGGCGGGCCGCGGTCGGGGCCAGGCCGTGATCGACCCGGCCTCGGGCGTCGTACGTGCCGGTCGCCGGCTCGACGCCGCCGCGCTCGAAGCGATCGACGGCGGCGCGGGCCGTCGCCCGATCGTCGTCGGCCGCGGCGCCCCAGCGGCGTCCGCGTCCCGGCGGGCGCGACCAGCCGGCCTGCGTCCCGGCCGAGTCCGTGTCCGGCTGCTGGCCCAGGGTCGCGCCCGAACGTGTCAGCAGCCGCGTGCCCTGCACATCCATCCGCGTCACGTAGCTGCCGCCGGGCCCGAGCATCACGAGTGGTATCGACATCGGAGCTTACCTCCCTGTTGAGTCTTGCCTCCCACCCGAGCCCAACATATTGTGTTCGGCCGGGTGGACTCGTGATCCTTTCGACGCGAGGCGTCTGCCCGCTTGAAACTTTATCGTCTCTCCTGTTCGCATTACGTTAGCCGACAAGATTCCGAACGTCAAGCCCGCACGGGCACAAAGTCACAAATTTCTGTCCCAGCGGAGCTTGTGCATTGTCGGTGGATAACTGGCCGGTGGGAGCGGGGTGTTGCGTTGTGGGGAGAAGTGGGGTATTTTGTGGCCTCGTGAGCACGAGGGCGGGCCATTGCTCTTTACGGGAACCTATGAGCACTCGATCGACTCGAAGAACCGCCTGGCCATCCCCGCCCCGATACGGGCGTCGATCCAGCGGTCGGTCGGTGTCGGCGAGGGCGACCCGCTGTTTCTGTACGTCACGCTCGGCGAGCACCAGTCGCTCTGGGTCTACACCAAGCCGGAGTTCGAGCAGCTCGCCGCGGAACTGAAACGGTCTCGACGAAACGTAAGGGAGGTGGTCGACTACGAGCTGATCTTCTTTTCCCTGGCCCAGGAGGTGGAGCTGGACAGGCAGGGCCGCATCCGCCTGCCCGAGCACCTGCTGCGACGGACCGGGATGCCAAGCGAGGTCGTGCTCCTGGGCGCCAGCGACCACCTGGTGATCCGCGACCGACAGGCCTGGCAACGCCAGCTCGACCAGGCGCTAGAAAGCGAGCCGGCCTGCCTCAACCCCAGGGTTCTGCTCGACCTCGACCGCCACGACGAACGCGACGAACCGCAGCGACCATGAACCATCGGCTCCCCATCGCGACCCAGCCCGGCACGACCCGATCATCGGGGCGGTTGCGGGAAGCAGCGCCACGGCCACACACAAGCTCCCGACGCCATCGTTCAAGAGATTCCGCCTTTACACAGGCAGTACCCGGCCGCTTCGGTGCGCAGGACGCGTCCCACCGATGCGGCCACGGGACCGCCCGGGGTCACGGCAAGGCCGCCACGCCCCGTCCCGAGTTCGGCAGAGGTGAAAACGGACTGCCCGACGACACGGTTTGGCTGACGCCGACGCGCCACCGCATGGATGCGGCTCGCACGTTCGGTCCGCCGCAACAGGCATCAGTGATCGGAGCTTCCTACCGCTTCCCGACCTGCTTGCCGGCTTGAGCCCACCGTGCCGCCGGATAGCCTCTGCTGATTTTATATGAACGCCCCGATCCGGTCCAAACCGCCCTCAGCCGCGGCCAGGGACCCGGATCACCCCCCGGATCAACGCCCGAATAAGCCTCGCGCGACCCCCGGCCCGCTTCCGCCCTCGCGTGGGGCACGTTGTGCCGCCCGCCAAGCGTTAGCAACCGCCATGCCGGGCCGAAATTGTGCCCCCGGCGCTCAATACCCGCGTTGTGAGCCGTGATTTGCTGCCGACGGCGCGAACC
>CAYSIX010000204.1:0-7463 GCA_964431205.1 uncultured Phycisphaeraceae bacterium | reverse complement strand
CGTCGCCCAGCGGCAACACGAAGCCCTGATCGTCGATCCGCAACTGGACCGGGCGCTGCGACGCGACGGCACCGCGGAAGATCGGGTGCAGGCGGCCCAAAAACGTCTCGGACATGCGCGGCGTGATCGACAGCGTCGCGACCAGCGGCTGACGCAGCGTCATCCGGTTTTTTCGATTCAAGCGCGCGGCGATGTCGGCCATCGCGTTCGGGCCGTTGAACACCGCGTTCAGGTCGCCGGGGTACTCGCCGGTCAGCTTCAGCGTGCCTCTTGGACCGACGATGACCTCGACCTGCTCGCCCGTGTCGATCAGCCCGTCGACGACGGCCATGGGCAGGCGGTCAACGCTGGTGTCGGTGCGGACCTTGAAGCGTGAGAAGTCGAGCTCGTGGTCCCGGTTGAACAGGGAGAAGAGGGTCGAGCGGGAGTCGAGCCGACCCGGCGCGGCGGGGGGGCGAGGCGAATCGGGTGAATCCGTGGACGCGGCGACGGGCGCGGCGCCCGCCCCGGTGTCGGGCACCGCCGCGGTCGCCGCGATGTCCAGGCCGTTGTCTGCGAGGTGATCCGTGCTCACCGCGACGGTGAACGACTCGAACGGCGTCTCCGCGTCACCACGCCGCAGCACGACCCGCGGGCTGCTGAGCGTGGCGCGCAGGGCCAGGCGGTGCAGTGGAAGGACCGCACCCCCGGCTTCACTTTCCCCGTCCGGCAACGGCAGCTCCAGTCGCTGCACGTCAAGCGTCACGTCCGCCGGCGACGCCAGCGCCAGCGGCGTGCTCGCGTTGTCCGCCGTGTCGGCCGGGGCCGGCTGCGTCGGCGGCGATTCCAGGAAGCGCGCCGCCAGCGCCGGCTCCAGCCGATAGGTCACCGTGGACGGCGCCTGCACACGCAGCACGTTGTCCACCACCTCCGCGCGCAGGTCCGCCTTCAGGTCCCGCGCCGTCGCCGAGACCTCCAGCGGCCCGGCCAGCGTGAATGCCTCGCCACGCGGCGCCACGTTTGCTGTCACCGACGCCCGCAGCGTCGGCCCGAACGCCTGGGTCAGCAGACCCCCGGTCTGCTCCGGAAACAGCTCGTCCAGGGCCGCGAACAGCGGCGCGTCCTCCACCCCGGCGCTCGCCGTCGCCTCCAGCCCCGCGCGATTGAAGCGGCCCCGGGCATCGAGCATCTGTCGCACCGTCGCGCTGGCCTGGACCCGCCCGGATCGTTCGTCCATCGTGGCCAGGCTCGCGAGGCTCGCCCCCAGCGACTCACCGAGCCGATCGGTCTCGATGCGAACGCTCGTCTCGGCCAGGCCCACCGCGCCGACCTCGGGCACCTCGACGCTGACCTGCGACAGCGCCGCGGTCAGCAGCGTCGACGCCGCCGCCCACTGCACGCCCTCGTCGGTCACCGGCGCATCCAGCCGCTCCAGCCGCACGCGCAGCGTCACCGGCCGATCCAGCGTCGTGCCCGCCAGCCCCTCGGGCCCCGCGGTCACCAGCTGCCGCCACGTCGACGGGCTCAGCTCGACCGTGAGCAGGTCTGCCGCTTCCGCGGTGAGCCGATCGGCGCCCAGACGCAGCACGGCCTTCGACGTGACGTGCTCGCTTCGGGCGTCGAAGTTCAGCGTCAGGTCGCGCGGCTGACCGTCCACCCGCAGGTCTGCCTCGAGCTGCGAGCCCAGTAACGCCGACAGCCGCCCCGCCGCGCCCGCCAGCTCGTCCAGCGCCGCCACCGGCAGATCGCTGATCGTCGCCGTCCCTGTGATCTGCGCTCGCTCCGGCTGCAGCCGACCCGTCGAGCTGACCAGGTCCCGCACGTTCGCATTCAGGCTCACGCGGCCCGACCGCTCGCCCTGCTCGACCGTCGCCTCCAGCATTCCCTCGAGCTGCTGCGACTCGGCCGCGGCCAACCGCGCCTCGGGCACCCGTACCCGAACCGGCTCCAGCGCCGGCGCGTCGTACGTCACCGTCAGGTTCTTGACGTTCAGCCCCGCCGACAGGCCCTCGGGCAGCTGCATCGTGGCGCGGTCGTGCGGCTCGCGGTCCCGGTCTCGCTTCGCGCGTTCACGCGTTTCGGCTGACCAGAACGTGCGCTCGAGATTCGTCGAGCCGTCCTCGTACCGCACCACGTGAACCGCTACGTCGCTCGCTTCGCTCTCGCCGACCGACAGTCGCCCGGCCAGCAGCGACCAGAGCGACGCACGCGGCGCCGAGACGCGGGCGGCGTCGATCACCACCTCGCCTTCCGCGTCGCTCACGCGCAGCGACCGCACTTCCGGGCCACGCGTCCAGCCGATCGTGAATCGCTCAGCCTCGACCGTGCCGGGGATGGCGCCGTTGACGAGGTTGAGCGCCAAGCGATTGCCGGCGCCGGTGCTCAGCAGCGTCGGGCCCAGCAGGCCCATCAGCAGCAGGATCACGAGCAGAGCGGCGGCGGCGAGCAGGGGTCGGCGTGGCCAGCGCGAACGTGTTCGCGCGGCGCGGTCGGGTTGGGCGGCGTCGGGGGCTGTCTCGGAGGCGGCGGGGGAGTCCATCATGGCGGGCTTCTCAATCGGTGGGGCTTCCCTGATCATCAGACGAGCGTGAAGGCGGGCGGGTTCCGTAAGACCCGCGTAATGGATCATAGTCGCGTTGGCGGGCTGCACCCCGGGACCGGCACCCGTAAACTGGGCGGCCACCGCGACGCGTGAGTCCCGGGCCGAGTCATGAGACTGCAAGCGCTGCTGCAACTGTTCGCCGTTCCGCGTGCCGACGGGCTTCGCAGCCTGGGCCGGGGGCTGTTGCTCGCCGGGCTGGTGGGCGTGGTGGCGGGGCTGGGCGCGATCGTGTTCCACATCCTCAGCCACCTGGTGGTCGCGTACAGCCTGGAGATGTTCGCCGGCTACTTTCAGGGCGGGCCGGCCAACGAAACGCCGCTGATCGGCTTCGGGCCCGACCACGAGGAAGGGTCGATCCCCTTTCGGCCATGGATGCTGCTGATCGTGCCGACGGTGGGCGGGCTGATCAGCGGGATCATCGTGTATCGGTGGGCGCCGTCGGCCGAGGGCCACGGCACGGACGCGGCGATCCGCGCCTATCACCATGAACGGGGCGTCATCCCGCTGCGTGTGCCGATCGTGAAGCTGATCGCCTCGGCCGTCACCCTGGGCACCGGCGGCAGCGGCGGCCGCGAGGGCCCGATCGCCCAGATCGGTGCCGGGTTCGGATCGTACCTGGCCACGCGCCTGCGTCTCTCGGACAGCGAGCGACGCGTCCTGCTCGCCGCCGGCCTGGGCGCCGGCATCGGCGCGATCTTCCATGCTCCGCTCGCCGGCGCCATCTTCGCCATCGAGGTCCTCTACCGCGACCCCGACTTCGAGGCCGAGGCCCTGATCCCGGCGTTCATCGCCACCACCGTCTCCTATTCGGTTTTCTCCGTCGCGTTCGGGCTCAGCGGCTTCGCGCCGCTGTTCCAGGTCGCCACCGACCTGCAGCACACGCGGCCGCTGATGATGCTCCTGCCGCTGACGGTGCTGGCGCTGGCGATGACCGGCCTGTCGCTGGTCTACGTCCGCGGGTTCTACGGCATGCAGGCCGCCTTCCGTCGCCTGCCCCTGCCCAACTGGCTCAAGCCCGCGCTGGGCGCCCTGCTGACCGGCGCCGTCGGCGTGGCCCTGTACTACGCCGTCGCCGGGTTCGGCCACGACGCCCAGCACGACGTCCTCAGCGTCCTCTCTTTCGGCTATGGGTTCTTGCAGAAAATCCTCGTCGCCGGCGGGGGCGAGCTGTCGATCGCGATTCTGATCATCGTCGGCCTGGGCAAGATCCTCACCACGTCGCTGACCATCGGCTCGGGCGGCTCCGGCGGGGTGTTCGGCCCCAGCATGGTCATCGGCGGCGCCATGGGCGCGGTCGTCGGCCTGCTCTTCGCCCAGTACACGCCCGATCTGGTCCGGCCCAACGACGTCGTCGTCTTCGCCATCCTCGGCATGGCCAGCTTCTTCGCCGCCGCCGCCAACACCCCCGTCAGCACCCTCATCATGGTCTCCGAGCTGACCAACAGCTACGCCCTGCTCCTGCCGTCGATGTGGGTCTGCGCCATCTCCTACCTGTGCAGCCGCGGCTGGACGCTCTACCGCGAGCAGGTCGGCACCCGGCTCGACTCGCCCGCCCACCGCGGCGACTTCATCGTCGACATCCTCCAGGGCCTGACCGTCGAGCAGGCGCTGACCGACGCCCACCGCAAGTTCATCTCCGTCCCTGTCGCCATGCCGCTGGCCGAACTCAGCCGCCTGATCACCAGTTGCCTGCAATCCAGCTTCCCCGTGCTCGACGACGAGGGCAAGTACTACGGCCTGTTCAGCCTCAACGACCTGCGCCAGTTCCTCTACGACTCGGACCTCGGACCGCTCGCCGTGGCGCACGACCTGGCGACCGCGGGCGTCGAGCCTCTGACGCTGAAGATGGACCTGTCCGCGGCGATCGGCCGCTTCGCCCAGGGCCGGTTCGAAGAGCTGCCCGTGGTGGACGAGCAGGAGCCGGACCGCGTGGTCGCCATGCTCCGCCGCCAGGATCTGATCGCCGTGTACAACCGCCGCCTGCTCGAGCTGCGCACCGAGTAGCGCCCACGCGCACTCGATTTTGACAGGATCACAGGATCGGCAGGATCGACCGGATCAAGACAGCAGACCCGGACCTCTTCCTTGGATGAATCTTCGATGTGATGGCGTCTATCTGCGTCCAGTGTTCGGCTGTGGTCTGCGCTTTCATGACGCGGAACCATGCAACACGCTCGGAAGCCGAACGGACGCCATCTCAAACCGGCCTTTCAATCCGGTCGATCCTGCAGATCCCGTTATCCGGTCGAAACCGAAACGAGTCAGGCGCCGCGTCACCGCAACGGGCTCAGCTCGCGTCTGGCGCCGTCGATGACGGTGTCCCACTGGAACGCCGGGCCGGGATCGACCTTGCGATCGGTGATGTGGTAGTGGCCGATGACGCCCCGGAACTCGGCGAACTGCTCGGGCGTCAGCTCGTGGGTGATCAACTCGCCGTTGACGTCGGTGGGGTAGCGCAACTCGATCTTGGGGAAGATGCGGTGCAGGGCGGCGGTGAGCTTGATCAGCGCGTCGTACTGCTGCGGGGTCAGGTCGTACTGTTCGAGCATGCGGCCCTGGATCTCGCCGTAGACCGGGTCGCGCCGGACGGGCTTGCCGACGAAGTGGGGCGTGCGGATCCCGCCGTCGCCGAGGCGGTCGGGGATGGTGATGATCGTCTCGCCCTTGTCGTTCAGGCCGTACCAGTCGTCCCAGGGCTTGCTTTCGTTCTCGCCGTAGGCGCCCATGTTGGCGATCTCGATGCCGACCGAGCGGGAGTTGGCGGTGCCGGCGTGCCAGGCGCGTTCCTTGAGGTCGAGGGTCTGGTAGATCGTGCCGTCGAGGTCGAGCATGAAGTGGACGCTGAGGCATCGCATGTCGTGCAGGACCTTGAAGCACTGGCGGGAGGTGCCGCAGACGTCGTAGTGGACGACGAACTGATCGACGACGTCGCGGAGCTGCTCGAGCGTCCACCCGCCGCGGACCTGCTCGATCTGTTCGGGCGTGAAGTCCGGCATGCCGTTGTTGAACCGACTGATGCGCATGCCGTACCGGTTGGGCGAGCCGATCTCGTCCTTGATCGCGTCCCAGTGCGACTGCTCGAAGTCGGCGAAGCGTTTTTCGACGCGGTAGGCGTCGTACCCGTCCGGGTCGGTCCAGAGCACGACGGGAGTGCCGATGCGGAAGAGCTGGCCGGCGACCATGATCTCGTCGCCGTGGCGCTTGACCTTCGTGCCCGGGGTCGGCGTGGTCTGACAGCCGACCAGCACGACCGCGAGCAGAGACACGAATCCGAGCAGGAAGGTGGCGTTACGGCTCATGGGGATTTCCTTCGCGTGGCGTTATCAAATCGCGAGCAAGGTACCGCCGCCCCCGCGCGGTGGCAAGCGGCGGCGCGGTTCGGAACCGGGCCGGCTACGATCGTGTCAGACACGATACTCAGCGTTCCGGGCACGTTGGTGCACGCGAGCCCGTCCCAACGACAAAGGCCCGATCAATTCAGTCAGAATGATTCTGGACTCGAGCGGGTGCTGCCGGCGACCGTACCGGACCGACGCGCCCCCAAATGGCCCCATCAGTTCAATGCGGCTCTCGAGAGCAGCCCGACCGAACGACCTCCAGCCCCCCGCATCGATCGCTGAAAACCCGTCGCAGCGACGAAACGATACACGTCTGTCTGCTTCGCCTCACACCACGCCCGCGGCGCCGGTGGTGATCGGCTCGCTGACGAACTCGCGCGGGTCGGTCACGTGCCCGGTCAACGCGCTGGCGGCGACGGTCAGCGGCGAGGCCAGGTACACCCCCGCCTCCTTGTGGCCCATCCGCCCGGGGAAGTTGCGGTTGGTCGTGCTGATGCAGTTGATCGGCTCGTTGAGCCGGCCGAACGTGTCCTGCGGCCCGCCGAGGCAGGCGGCGCAGCTCGACGCGGCGAGCTGACATCCGGCGTCCAGCAGCACCTGCTCGATCGACTTCTCGCCGTCACGGCGGGGCTCGCCCTTGACGTTCAGCCGCTGCATGTCCGCATGCACCTCCGTCGACCCGGGCACGACGAACGTGGGGATCTTGACCTGCTGGCCCTCGAGCAGGGCGGCGACGAAGATCATGTCGGTGATCTTCCCGCCGGTGCACGAGCCGACGTAGGCGCGGTCGAGCTTCACGTCCTCGCAGTGGCGCGCCAGGTCGCGGTTGTCGGGGCTGTGCGGCTTGGCGACCAGCGGCTCGAGCGTGTTCAGGTCCCACTCGTGCTCGTAGCAGTACTCGGCGTCGGGGTCGTCCTCGAAGACGGTCCAGTCGGGTCGGGTGCTGCGGGCGTTGACGTAGTTGAGGGTCTTCTCGTCGACGTCGCAGACGCCGTTCTTGCCGCCGGCCTCGATGGCCATGTTCGTCAGCGTCATCCGGTCCTCGAGCGTGAGGCTGCGGATGCCGTCGCCGGTGAAGTACATGGTCTTGTAGGTCGCGCCGCTGACGCTGATCTGTCCGATGACGGCGAGGATCAGGTCCTTGGCGGTCAGGTAGGGCGGGATCTGGCCGTGGAAGACGAACTTCATGGTCGGCGGGACCTTGAGCCAGGTCTTGCCGGTGCCGAGGGTGAAGGCGGCGTCGGTGTTGCCCACGCCGGTGGCGAACTGCCCGAACGCGCCGGCGGTGCAGGTGTGGCTGTCGGTGCCGAGCAGGATCTCGCCGGGGCGGACGTGGCCCTCCTCGGGCAGGGCCTTGTGGCAGACGCCCTTGTAGCGGGTCTTGGTCGGGTCGCGGTAGGGGTTGGGAAAGCCCGAGCCCTCGGCGGTGTTGAGGAAGTCGGGATCGTAGTAATACTTCAGGCCCTGCTCGACGACGAAGTCGCGCAGGATCTGGACGTTGCGGTGGCACTTGTCGTCGGCGGTGAAGATACAGTGGTCGGGGA
>CAYSIX010000203.1:0-7488 GCA_964431205.1 uncultured Phycisphaeraceae bacterium | reverse complement strand
TGTCACCCCCATGTCACCCCCGTGTCAGGGTGACGTCACCCCTTGGGGAAAGTCCTGACCGCGAAGGAACGAAGAGGGCGAAGGCCGCGACGGGGAGGGGACCACGGGGGGACACGGGGAGCACGGGGCGGGGCAGGGAACAGGGGCCAGGGATCAGGGACCGGGGATCAGAATCTCCCCGTGTCCCCCTCGGCTCGACTTGTCAAAGAGCGCAGGGCCCGCGCAGGGCGGCTAACCGAATATGTTAGGCTTTGGTTTGGTGGGCGTCAAGCGCCGCGATCACGCGTAGTGGGGCGGGATTGGATAGACTGTTCTGCTGCCCGAGCAGGTAACCCTGCCTGTTGCGGGTTGGTCGCGGGGCGGGATTGGATAGACTTCGGCAGGGCCTCGAAGCACGAGTCCTGGGTTGCGGGTTGGTCGCGGGGCGGGATTGGATAGACTCGCGCAGTGAAGCGGTGCTGGAGGCCATAGGTTGCGGGTTGGTCGCGGGGCGGGATTGGATAGACTTACTACTGTACGCGCAGCGGCGTCTACTAGTTGCGGGTTGGTCGCGGGGCGGGATTGGATAGACTGTATCAGGTGTTTCAGGCGGAGGTCATTGAGTTGCGGGTTGGTCGCGGGGCGGGATTGGATAGACTGAGGCCGGGGCCGACGTGCAGCGACCCAACGGTTGCGGGTTGGTCGCGGGGCGGGATTGGATAGACTGCTCACCCAGGACCAGGCGATCGCCCTCTAGTTGCGGGTTGGTCGCGGGGCGGGATTGGATAGACTCTCTAGGATGAACGGGTAGCCGTGCCAGTGCGTTGCGGGTTGGTCGCGGGGCGGGATTGGATAGACGGCATGGTAAGTGACGCCGCCGTCATCCGTGTTGCGGGTTGGTCGCGGGGCGGGATTGGATAGACTTCGAGGATGAACGGGTAATTATGCCAGTGCGTTGCGGGTTGGTCGCGGGGCGGGATTGGATAGACTCTTTCCCTCCTAAACGTCCGCGACAACATGACTTGAGCGCCCCTACCGGCTAGAAAAGTTCGAGTTGGGCCGGTGCCTGTTCGGGCGGGCGGCGGCGTTTTCCCCAGAAAACGCGCATGCGGCCGAACTGTTTGTCCGTGATCGTGATGACGCGCACCTCGCCGTCGGGCGGGCCCGGGCCATCCCCGGTCAGGCGTGCGACGACATAAGCATCGACCTGGTGGGCGGGCAGCTTGAGCGTGCTTAGTCATTTGCCCAGCGGATTCGTCCGAGGGGATCGACGGTGACCTTACGAGCCTGGACTCGCTGCATTCGACTCACAGAGAGGTACTGGTTGTCCTTTTTTATTTCATCGCGGGGACGCGCATCGTGGTGAAGGAAGTAGTGGATGCGCTTCGATCGCTGGTCAAGCTTCTGCACGACGCACAACTGGGAGGTCCCATCCTCGGCGTTCATGAGAAAAGATTCGCCAAGCGCCAGGGAGAAGCGGAAGTGCTGACCATCGGGTGTGGCGCGATCGACGAGCGGCAGGCCGCGCTTCGCGCGTCGAGCGACGTCCCACATCGGCACGACCTTGGCGGTCCACGTGGGCTTATCGCCATCGCCCTGCTCGCGGTAGACGATGTGGTGGTTGCTGTCGGGCTTGACGAACTGGAATTCGCGGCGGTCCGAGACGGGGCGGAAGGTCTCGCTGCGTTCGAGCATGCGGACCTTGCGGATGGGCACGCCGGATGGCATACGGGGCGTGTTGTTGCCGGCAAAGGCGTTCGTTGGGTAGTCGCCCTTCTTGTCTGGATCGATGCCCTGCCGCGTGAGATGCTGGCGCAGTATTTCCCGGATCGCCGGGTCACGGACCTTACACAGGTGGCGGGCGTTTGTGATTTCGGTAACGGCCTTGCGTCGGACGAAGGTGTGCGGGTCTTCGACCCAGTGGCCGGCCCAGGGCCGATCGGAACCGTCGGTCTTGCGCTCGGGCTTGCTGGTCGGACCGTGAAACATGGCGTTGTGGAGCGAGCCGCGGAGGCGTTTGAGGGGGCGGTGGGAGACGTGGATGGCGAGGATCGATTCGCGCGCCTGGTCGAGGAAGCGGTCCCAGGGCGGGGGCATCTGGTCGCCGGGGGCGTTGGCCAGCGCGTGCAGACGCTTCGGGGTCATCAGGGCGACGACGACGGCGTCGACGGCGTGGTGACGGTGGTCGTTGCGCATCTTTCGGCCGCGGTCGGGGTCGAGGATCTTGTTCAGGTCCCACCAGTGGCGGAGGTCGGCGGTCAGGTCGCCACGAGTCGTGCGGACGGGGGTGCCGATGCTGCGCAGGTACTGGCTGACGCAGCGGCTGATGTAGGCGGTATCGGTGAACTGGCGGTTGACGAACTCGTCGAGCACGATGTTGCGTTGGCGGAACTTGAGCGGCTTGTTGCCGGGCAGGCGATCCGCGATGCGCAGGACGCGTTCGTACTTGTCGGGGTCGCTGTCGGCCAGCCACTCGGCGGGGGTGCGATCTCCCTTGAGCCTGTTCTGCTCAACACGGCAGACGACCTTGTTGGCCATGGAGTTATCGAGCGAGCGCCAGCGCGGGAGAATGTGGTCGATGTCGATCGCATCGCTGAATAGCTCTGACAGAGCGATCTTGGACTGGGAGTAGGGGCAGAACTGGTTCTGCTCCTGCCAGAGGAGGTATCGCTGAATGTTGGCGCGATTGGGCGGGAGGCCGAGCTTCTCGATCTCGGCTTTTGCGTTCTCGCGCGTCCGGCGTCGCTCGGCCTGTTCGATGCGGATTTTGGTGCGCTGCTCGAACGACCGCTTGGCCTCGCGCGCGAGCTCGACGCGGATCTCGGTGAGGGTATCGTTCCGGCGGTAAACATATTCGCGGAGGATGGCGTTGACGATCTTGCGGGTTTCGATCAGAGCCTGCCGCACGATGGGGTTGGGCAGGTCTGGTGCGGGCGGCAGGAAGTCGTGGAGCTTGAGCTCGCGTTCGTCGGGGCGGAGGTAGCCGGCGGCGTGGATGGCGGAGTCCGAGGGGTCGTTGCCCATCAGGAAGAGGCCTCGCTGGAGATGTGGCAGGAGCTTGTCGATCGCGACCAGGCAGTAATTGGCGTGACCGTCGGGCAGGTGTGCGCCGAGGGAGCGTTGAGCCTCGTCGGGGGACAGGTCGCACTCCTGGACAAGTCGACGCAGGGCCTGCTCTTCGAGCTCTTCGTTGAGCAGGATGTCGACGATGGCGTGCTGGATGTCAGTAGAAAGCTTCCACCAGCGAGGGCCGATGCGTTTCTTGGAGGCGAGGGTGGCCGCTGTTTCGTTGCCCTGAAGCTTGGTCCGGCGGCCGCGTTCGAAGTTGAACTGTACTTCGGAGGAGAAGCCGAGCTTGCGTCGGATCTGGTCGAAAGTGCGTTGCTTGGCCTGGTCAAGATACTCGTACAGGACCTCACGTTCCGGTTGCGTGAGGCGACGGTGTTCACCGGTGGCACGGTCCAGGATGTCGAGGTTGTTGACTTCCTGATAAATACGGAATCGTTGCGCGGCCAGGTGCGCTCGCGGGCATCGAGGCTGGTTGCGTTCGAGGTCACAGCGGCCGATGACGGACTTGGGCCAGTAGACGCGGCGCTGACCGAATATCAGGCCTTGGCAGACCCACTTGTCGTTCGGCGTGGGGTCGTAGAGGCGCCTCTTGAGCGCGGGGGTGAGCAGTTGGGGGTGATGGCGGGTCTGTTCGCGCCAGATGGCCTCAAACTCCTCGACGTACATCTGTCGCCGTGTGGGTCGGTAGCGGGGACGGCTCTGCGGAGGGGAGCTGGTGTGGTCATACTGGCGATTGAGCGTGGCCAGGTAAGTGCCTAGCGTGGGCGCGTCGGCCCGTCGCATCGCCTGCACGAGGGCGTTCATCTCCGCGTGCATGCCCTTGAGGTCCTTGTCGGAGCGATCGGTCTTGCGATTGGACAGGAAACCACGGCGTTGGTTCAGGTGCAGCAGGACGCGGCCGAGTTCGAACGGTTCGATTCGTTCCCGGCAGGCACGGGCGCGGAGCGGGTATGGGTTAGTCTGGAGCAGTTGTTGGAGGTCGTGGGGGTCAGACGGGAGCAGGCCGGCTTCGGTAAGGGCGGCTCGGAGCTTGCGGCGTCGGCGTGCGCGACGGCTAAGCAGGCGGCGGGTTCCGCGGGCGGTGCGACGGGCCTGGGATTTGGATTTCTCCCCACCCTGCTGGTCGCGGTCCACGCCTTCGGGAAAGACGCGCACACCGGTGCGTACCATGGTTTGGCGCTGCTCGTCGACGAGCGCCCAGCCGATCGAGGTGGGGCCCAGGTCCAGTCCGAGGGTCAGAGGCATCGCGGTCTCCCAGAATCAGGCTTGACCGGAACAGGTCCGGTATAGTATAAACAAGTTGTCTATCCAATCCCGCCTCGCGAGTCTTCTCGTAACAAGACGAAGGATTCGCAGGCAACGGTCTACGGACCGACCGGCCGTCACCTATGGGGGCGGCCATTTTTGTGCCCCGGCTTGAGACGATCTTCCCAATCCTCAATCCCCAATCACCAATCACCAATCGCAAATCTCAATAGACCGTCTTGAGGTTGTAGCGTTTGCGCAGGGCGTCGATCTGTCGGCGGAGGGCGGTGCCGTCGCCCTCGCGGAGGACGCGGTTGTAGAGGTGGTGGAGCTTCCAGAAGGCCCAGTCGCGGGCGATGGAGTCGTCGCCGCGGCCGGCGTCGTTGAGGTCGAGGGTGAAGGTGAAGTCGACGGGCTGGCCGGCGCTGGTGCCGGTGACGCCGAGGGTGAAGGGGGCGGGGTGGTCGAACCGGCCGAAGAGGGCGAATCGTTCGTTCTGGTGGATGTTGGGCAGGTCGGCGGGGTAGACCTCGCGGACGGACCCGCCGGCGAGGTTGAGGCGCAGGTCCTTGATCAGGGGGTAGCGGAGTCGGCTGGCGAGGTCGCGGATGGTGGTGGCGACGTCGGCGATGTCGCGGACGAAGAGGGAGAAGCCCTTGTTGCGGTAGGCGAGGAAGTTGAGCAGCTCGCGGTTCATCTGGGGGGTGATGCCGACGCAGTAGATGGAGGCGGCCAGGTCGTTGTCGCGGGTGATGAGGTTGAGCAGCTCGCGGGTGTCGAGGACGCCGCGGGTGGGTCGGCCGTCGCTGATCATGATGATCTCGTAGACGCGTTGGGTCTGGACGTCGCGGACGAGGAGCTGGCTGAGTGCGGCGTTGACGTCGGTGTAGCCCTGGGAGCGGGCGCCGGCGAGGAAGGCGACGGCGCGGTCGACGGAGGCGGGGTTGGCGGGTTGCGGGCCGGTGGTGCTGAAGAAGCGTGGGTTTTCGTTGAACAGGACGATGTTGAAGCGGTCGCCGTCGTTGAGCATGCGGACGGCCTGCTGGACGCCGCGGATGACCTGCTGGACCCAGGCCTGGGGGACGCTCTCGGAGGTGTCGATGACGAAGACGAGGTCCTTGGGCATGGTCTGGAGCTTGCGGAGGGATCGCTTGGGGATGATGTCGACGCGGAAGTATCCGCCGTCGTCGCCGTCGTAACGGTGGACGACGTAGTCGAAGTCGTCGTCGAGGCGTTCGGGGACGTCGAGTCGAGTGGTGCCGGCGAGGGCGACGGCGGCGAAGTCGATGGACGGGCCGTCGAGGGGCAGGTCGAGGGCGCGGCGGTCGAGGGGGGCGGCGTCGGGGGTGTCGGCGGGTGCGTCGTCGCGGGTTTCACGGGAGAGGGGGCGTGCGGCGGGTCGTGGCGAGGTGGTGCGCGGCGTGGCGGCGGAGCGGAGCGCGCCGGCGGCGAGCGAGCCGAGGCCGGCGCCGTCGTCGGGCGAGGGCGGGTCCTGCGGCACGTCGATCGTGAGGCCGCGCGGCGAACCGCCGGCGGCGACGAGCAGCTCGGACTCGATGGCGAAGGGGGCGAGCTCGGCGGCGAGGGCGTCGGCGTCGATCGTCGCGCGTTCGTCGGGGCGGGGTTCCTCGGCCTCGGGGCGCGGCGCGTCGGAGACCGGCGGGGGCGGCGCGAGCGTCTCGAGCAGCTCGCGGCTGAGTGTCTCCGCCGTGTCGGGCGGCGCGTCGTCGGGCGCGTCGTCGATGTCGGGCGCGGGCTCGCCGGATGCGCCGGCGTCGGCATCGACGAAGTAGTCGTAGGTGGCGCGCTTGATGCGAAGCGGCGACGCGTCGTCGCGCAGCAGCGCCGGGTCGACGTAGCCGATCGGCTGGTGCAGCGCGGCCATGGCGACCCACACGTGCGCCAGCGCGCTGACGACCAGCCCGGCGACGAGCATGGCCGTCGGGTGCGACGCCGCGACGCCGGGGCGGATCCGTCTGCTTGTGCTCGCGCCGGCCATGGGCGTTTCCTACGATCGTTCCCGTACCATTTCACGGAGCAGGCGGACGCGGTCCATCAGCCGGGGGTCGGCCGACGCCGCGTCGATCCGCTCCAGCAGCGCCGCCGCCTCGCCGTAACGCTGCCGGTCGGTGGCGCGCACGGCCCGGGCGTACACGGCGAAGGGGCCGTCGGGGAACCGCTCGATCAGCTCGTCGAGCTCCGCGCCGGCGCGCTCGACCTCACCGAGCTGAGCCGAAAGCTCCGCCATGTCCAGGTACGCGAGCTGCGGGAGCGGCGAAAGCTCGGCAAAACCGTAGAGCAGGACCAGGCGCTTGAGCAGCCGCCACGCCTGTCGGCGGGCCTCGGCCGCCCGCTGCGGCTCGTCGGCGCGCTCGTGCCGCCGCGCCATCGCCCGCTGCGCCTGCGCCCCCTCGTACAACGCCCTCGCCGCGATCTCGCCCCGCTGCTCGCTCATCAGCCCGGTCAGCTCGGCCATCGCCTCGCCGTATGAACCCGTATCGGCGAGCACGCCCGCCAGCTCCAGCCGCGCCTCCTGGTCGTACCCCTCGCCCAGCGCGATCACCCGGCCGAAGTGCGTGCGGGCCTCGTCGTACCGCCCCAACGCCCGCAGCGCCCGGCCGGCCAGGTACGACGCCTCGGCCCGTTGCGCGGGTTCCGACGCGACCGCCTGCTCGGCCACCGGTCGCAACGCCCGCCACGCGTTCTCGTCGTCGCCCACCCGCTCCAGGCGGTGCCGGCCCAGCCACAGCAGCTCCTCGGCCGACAACGCCTCCAGCCCCGCGAGCTGCGCCAGCGATCCCAGCGCCGACGCCGCCTCGGCCGATCGACCCGCCTCGCGGTGCCAGCGACCGAGCAGTCGCCACGCCGCCGCCCGCGCCCCCCCCTCCAGCCGCTCGTCCTCGGCGCTGGCGCGCAGCAGGTCCGCCGCCTCGTCCCCGCGGCCCAGCGCCAGCAGCAGCACGCCGCGGTAGTAGCGCGTCTCGGCCCGGTACGGGTGCAACGGGAACTGCTCGTCCAGCCGATCGAGCGCCGCCCCCGCCGCCTCAAACCGCTCGCCGCGCATCCGTGCCAGCGCCAGGCGGTACAACGCCTCCTGCCGCGACTCGCCCCCGGCCGTCTCGCGATCCGCCAGCTTCTGCGCCCAGCGCTCGGCCTCAATTGATGAGATCATCAAGTCACTGCAAAAGTCTGGAG
>CAYSIX010000202.1:0-7593 GCA_964431205.1 uncultured Phycisphaeraceae bacterium | reverse complement strand
CCGACCGCCCCGCCCCCCGCGCATCCGTTACCGCCGGCACAGACCACCCACCACGCTCGCAACGACTCTCGGCGTCGTCACGACCGGTCGCGACGTCACAGCCGCGGGCAGACTTGCCCGCGGACGCTTGCGATCGCCTCACGCTTCCCTTCGGTTGAACCCGTTCGCAACGCCTGGCGTCGCGGCCACAGCCGCGGGCCAACGGCCCGCGGACGCGTACGGCGGCGTGGAGCGTGCGTCACCGCGCGACCCGGGGCTTGGTTGCGATTCGTCCCGGCCCGGGCTAGCCCAACCACTCGAGCAGTTGCGGGGCGAAGTACGTCACCACCAGGTCCGCCCCGGCGCGATGGATCGCCGTGGTCGTCTCGATCGCCGCCTCACGCAGGTCCAGCCAGCCCCGCTCCGCCGCCGCGTGCAGCATCGCGTACTCGCCGCTGACGTGGTACGCCGTCACCGGCACGTCGCACGAGGCCCGCACCGCCGCCACCACGTCCAGGTACGCCGCCGCCGGCTTGACCATGACCATGTCGGCCCCCTCGGCCAGGTCCTGAGCCAGCTCCGACCGCCACTCGCGCCGGCGACGGTAATCCATCTGGTACCCCCGCCGGTCCCCGAACTTCATCCCGCCCTCGCCCGCCTCGCGGAACGGGCCGTAGAAGCTGGAGGCGAACTTGACGCTGTAGCTGAGGATCGCGGTCTGATCGTGACCGGCGGCGTCGAGCGCGGCGCGGATCGCGGCGACCTGCCCGTCGATCATGCCCGAGGGGGCGACGACGTCGGCGCCGGCGCGGGCCTGGGCGACGGCCGTGCGGCCAAGCCGCTCCAGCGTGGCGTCGTTGTCCACGATCGCCGGGTCGCCGGGGCGCACCACGCCGCAATGCCCGTGGTCGGTGTACTCGCAGAAGCACAGGTCGGCGTACAGCACGGCGTCCAGCCCCGCGTCGCGCAGCTCGGCCAGCAGGCGGTTGACCGGCGCGTCGGGCGAGGCGGCGTGGCTGCCCGCCGCGTCCTTGAGCTCGGCCGGTGTCACCCCGAACAGCAGGAACTGCCGCAGCCCGCGGCCGTGCAGCGCACGCACGTGCTCGACCGCCGCCGACACCGGCCACTGACTCACCCCCGGCATCGACGCGACCGGCCTGGGCTCGGCCATCGCGCCCACGAACAGCGGGCAGATCAGCCGACCCGCGTCCAGCCGCACGTCCGCCACCGCCTCCCGCAGCGACGCCGTCCGCCGCAGTCGCCTCAACCGTTGCTCGGGGAACCGGCCCGGGTCCATCCCGCGATCATATCGACGCACGCCGGACCCATGGCGTGCCCGCGCCCGACCGCGACGCCGCGGGATGCCGGCCGGCGCATTCGGCTTTCTCTTCGGTGGGGCGCGAAGCGGCGGGCGAATGATCCGAAACAGGCCTGCGGCCTGTCGGCGGGCGTCTCGGCCGTGCCACTCGTGGACGACACCCGGACCCCTTCGCCCGAAAAAGGGGCGCCTTGACATCGCGGCCCGGCTGCCGCTACCATATAAGTGGATTGGAGATTGGGTTCCTGGTCTCGGAGGTTGTGGGGGAAGCTGTGCCTCGGGACATTCGTTGGCTGGTTTTCGCCTCCCGATGGCTGGCTCCCCGATCCCACCCGAAGCTTGCTCTGCACCCGCGGAAAAGCTACCATGAACGTTCTTCACGGCATCTGAGAGATGCCGCGTGGTGAACCCCAGCGTGTGGGTTCACCGAGTGTCTTGTCTCCACGAGCGATTGTGGATGTACGGGGCGTCCGATGCGATTCGTCAACGTCACCATCTCGACTGTCACCGCCGCCCGACGAGAACGCGTCTCGCCGGGCACGACCCGACGCATCGCGGCCGGCCCCACCGTCCCCCCACCGCTCGACGGCGATACGAGGTTCTGAGTTCTCAATCGTTTGTCCTTATTGTTTCTTATCCAGGAGCGTTTCACCATGACTAGTAGAAAAGGCTTTACGCTGATCGAGCTGCTGGTGGTCATCTCGATCATCGCGCTGCTGATCGGCATCCTCCTGCCCGCCCTCGGCGCCGCGCGGCGCACGGCCCGGCAGATGCAGAACAGCACGCAGGTCCGCGGCATCCACCAGGGCATGTTCACCTTCGCCCAGAGCAACGGCAGCAACTTCCCCGGCCTGACCAGCCGCAACCAGATCGCCCCGCAGGGCGAGAACGAGTCCGACCCGACCGGTGAGGGCCCGGGCCACTACGTCTCCCACCGCTTCGGCGAGATGCTCGACGGCAACTACTTCACCGGCGAGTACGCCATCAGCCCCGTCGAGACCAAGACCGTCTGGACCTCGCGCGAGGTGACGACCCGCAACTTCTCCTACGCCATGCTGCGGATCGCCCTGAACCCCACGGGCGGCGGCGGTGCCGGCAGCAACCAGCCCCTCCAGCCCGACAACGAAGACGGCGGCCGTCGGTCCGAGTGGAAGGACACCTCCAACTCCCAGGCGCCCGTCCTCGGCGACCGCGCCAAGGGTGAGAAGGATAGCTACTTCTCCGTCCACACCTCGGAGCCCGAGGATGACGACGATCCCGACTGGAAGGGCAGCGTGGCCTACAACGACAACCACGTGGACTTCGAGCAGACCGCCGAGATCCAGTTGACCAGGTTCGGCAGCGGCCTGACGCTCCAGAGCGACGACCTGTTCCTCGAGACCGCCGGCGAAAACGGCGAGGTCGGCGATCAGGGTGGCAGCACTCAGTGGCCGGAAGAGTCCAACGCCCTCTGGGTCTACGACATGGAGCAGAGCGGCGAAGACCAGATTTTCGACAACTGATCGACTTGCCTGCCGACACCCGTCGGCTTCCAATGTCATCACCGAAGGGCCGCCTCACACGAGGCGGCCCTTTTCCATGCGCGCCGGGCGCCGCTCGCGGATGAGCCGAGCCCCGGACGCGGGCGTCGCCGACCATGGATCGGGCCACGCGTCGGCGGATGAACGCCGCCCTCACGAGCCGCACAAGACCCTCAGGTTGCCGCGGCCGTGTGGCGCTTCGGCGTGGTCACGTGACGGTGGCCGATGGCGATGCCCGCCAGCGCGACGGTGGCGATGAGGACGGCCAGGCCGTGGGCGAGGTCGCTGAGTCCCAGCAGGCGTTCGATCGGGTGGCCGAGCATGAGGATGACCTTGTGTCCGACGTAGAGGGTCAGGGCGCACTGGCCGAGCAGGGCGAGGGGGTAGAGCGCGGCGTGGACGAGGCGTGACGCGGAGGCGGCGGCGTGAAGGGCGGCGAGGACCAGCAGCGTCAGGCCGCCGAAGTGAAGGAAGTACCAGGCGCGGGGCGGGCCCTTGACCGAACCGCTGGCGATGTTGGCGAGGCTGAACTCGCCGACGGCGGCGCCCCAGGCGATGCCGGCCAGCCACAGCGCCAGCCCGATCGAGGCCAGGCGCCGCAGCGCGGCGTCGGTCTGGTGACGTTCAAAGCATCGGCGGAGCCAGAGCCCGCAGGGCAGGGCGAGCAGCGCGGTGCCGGTGAGCTGAAGGTAGCCGTAGGAACCGGAGACCAGGTGCAGGCGGAACCCCTCAAGAAGGGTTTCGCCGGAGAACAGCCAGAGGCGAAAGGCGAGCATCGTGCCGGCGGTCCAGAGCAGGACACCCGTGATGACGCTGCGACGGTAAGGCCGCGGGGCGATCCAACGCAGCCACAGGCCCATGCTCAACAGGGCCAGGGTGTAATACGTGAGGATGGAGTAGCTCTCGATGAGCCAGGGTCGCGGGCGAAAATCGGCGTGGCGGATCAGGTCGAGCAGTTGGGGCGCCGAGATGACGGCGGCCGCGAGGGCGAGCCAGCCGGCACGGCGCAGGAAGCGGGCGGTGATGTCGCGCCGGGCACCGAGGCGGAACCGCTCGAAGTAGACGAACCCGACGGTCAGGCCGAAGATGACAATGAACGCCGGCGTGGCGAACCGACCGACGTACATGAGCAGGTCATCCCAGGGCTCGGGAACGGCCAGACGGTTGAGCACGCCGACGCCCAGGTGGGCCCAGATCATGGCGAGGATGGCCAGGGCCCGGGCCTGGTCGAGGCAGTGGAGGCGGCGTTTGGGCGGCGGTGTGACGGCCGGTTGCACGGTCAGCGGCGGCGAGTCCCTCCCCGTCCTGGCATACGCCCCGGGCCCCGGATTGCCGGCAGTCGCTTTGGTCAAGGGGCCGCTCCCCGGATCGTGAGTTCGCGGACCGGCTCACCGTCGGGCAAGCCGATGGCGCCGCGGCCGCTCGCGGTCCGCTTGCGCACGGATCGGCGGCCACGTCACAACGGCTCGCCCGGACGACGCGACGGACCTGCCTGTGATCGGCTTGCCCGAGGGGCGGCTTGACCCGCGATCCCGCTTCCGGGCCTTGCCCGGCGTGGCACGGTACGGGCTGGCCCGAGCGACGATTTCCGCGATAATCCGGCGCATGAATCCGTTCCCCGCGTTCCGTCCGTCCGGGCCCGTCCTGCTGATGGCGATCGGCCTCGCGCCGACGGCCGGTGGCGGCGAGTTGCGGCCGGTGACCGAAGCGCCACCGCTGGAGCCGGGCGTGACCTTTCGCCTCTACGACGTCGGGCACGCGATGGACCGGCTGTACGAGCTGGCGCCGGATCAGACGCCGAACCTCGATGAACGACGGCCGGGGTTGCGCTTCGAGGCGGGCGCGTGGGGCGGCTTCGAGGACCACTTCCGCGCGCAGGTGCTGGGGTATCTGCGTGTCGACGAGCCGGGCACGTACGGGTTACGGTTGAGCAGCGACGACGGGGCGGTGCTGCGGCTGCACGGGCGGGAGGTGCTGGCGACGCCGGACGAGGTGGGCGTGCACACCGTCGAGGGCGAGGTCACGGTCGAGGCGGGGCTGCACCCGTTCGAGCTTGCGATGTTCGAGAACGAGGGGGAGCAGGAGCTGGCGCTGCGGTGGCGGCCGCCGGGCGCCGACGCGTTCGTCGATGTCCCCGAGGCGAACCTGTTCACCGAGGCGGGCGTGACGCGCGTGGTATCGCCGGGCCGCAAAGCGATCATCGACCCGTTCGGCGAGCGTCGGCCGGGCGACGGCCTGCCGCTGGAAGGGGTGCATCCGGGTTTCACGGTCGAGCGGGTTCGGCCGGACGATTTTGAGCCGCAGATCGGCGACCTGGCGTTTCTCGACAACGGCATGCTCGCGATCACGACGTTCGTGCCCAAGAACGCCGGCGAGTTCCTGCACGAGCGCGACGGGCGGCTGCTGGTGCTCGAGAACGTGCTCGACGACGATCCGGACAACCTGGCCGTGCACGAGGTCGCCGACGGCTTGCACGCGCCGCTGGGCGCCGCCTTCGTGGACGGCGCGCTGTACGTCAGCGACTCCGACGCGATCTACCGGTTCACCGATCGGGACGGCGACGGCCTGCCCGAGCACCGCGAGGTCTTCGCCGACGGCTGGACCTACGACAACTACCACCACTTCACGTTCGGGCTGGTCGAGCAGGACGGGTTTCTGTACGCGGCGCTGTCCACGGCGATCAACTCGGCCAGCGAGGTGATCGAGGGCGAGATCCGCGGGCTGAACGGGCCGAATCCGCCCCACCGCGGCAGCGTGATGCGCGTCTCGCTGGCCACGGGCGAGGTCGAGTACATCGCCGGCGGGTTCCGCACGCCCAACGGGCTGGGCCTCGGGCCCGACGACACGCTGCTGGTCTCGGACAACCAGGGCTCGTGGAAGCCGGCCAACCGCCTCGACGTGGTCCTGCCCGGGCGATTCTACGGGTATTACAACGACACCACCGTCCGCACCGAGGCGTACCCCGACGGCGGCGCGCCCAGCGACTTCGCCGACCGCGACCCCACACCCCCGGCCCTCTGGCTCCCGCAGAACCGGGTCAGCAACTCGCCGACCAACTCGATGCTCATCGAGGGCGGGATCTTCGACGGCCAGATCATCCTCGGCGAGTTCACCGCCGGGGGGCTCCGCCGCGCCTGCCTCGAGCGGGTCGACGGCGTCTGGCAGGGCGCGGTGTTCCGGTTTACGCAGGGGTTCGAGGTCGGCGTCCAGCGCTTCGTCCGCGGCCCCGACGGCTGCTACTACATCGGCGGGACCGGCTCGGGCGGGAACTGGAACTGGCGCGGCACGACCTTCGGCCTCCAACGCCTGCGCCCCACCCCGGGCTTCAGCGACGACGTCTTCGAGTACCACTCGATCACCGCGATCCCCAACGGCTTGCGCATCCGCTTCACGCAGCCGATCGACCCTGACTGGCTCGCCGACCGGCGCCACTACCACGTCGAGCAGTGGCGCTACGAGCCGACCGTCGAGTACGGCGGGCCGCGGCTCGACCAGCACCGCCTCACGCACCTGCGACCCGAGCCGGCCGCGGACGGCCGGAGCGTGGACCTGTACATCGACGGGCTCGAGCCCGAGCACGTCGTTCACTTGCGCCTCGATCCGACCGGCACGCGCGGGCAGCGGATGTGGTCCACCGAGGCGTGGTACACGCTCAACCGCATCCCGCCCAAGGACCCGACCGCCGACTACTTCGGCGACCCGCCCGACGACGATCACCCCTGGGCCCAGCACGACCCGCAGCGCCCGCTCCCGTCCATGGCCGATCCCATGCCCGACGGCCCGACCACCGCGCCCCCGCCCGACGGCGCCGTCGTCCTGTTCGACGGGGAAAGCCTGGACGCGTGGGCACACACCGACGGCACAACGCCGCGGTGGGCGATCGAGGACGGCGCCATGCACCGCGGCGGGGCGGGCGGGCACCTGCGAACGAAACAGTTGTTCGGGGACGTGCGGCTGCACCTGGAGTGGATGTGCCCGCGCAGCGAGGCGGGCGACGACGGCCAGGCCCGTGGGAACTCCGGCGTCTTCTTCATGGAGCGGTACGAGGTGCAGATCCTCGAGACGCGGGAGAACGAGACGTACGCCGACGGCATGTCGGCGGCGATCTACGGGCAATACCCGCCGAGGGTGAACGCGGGGCTGGGCCTCGGCCGGTGGCAGAGCTTCGACATCGAGTTTCGCCGGCCGCGCTTCGACGACGGCGGGCGGCTGCTCGAGCCGGCCCGCGTGACCGTGCACCACAACGGCGTGCTCGTGCAGGACGACGTGGCGCTGGAGGGCCCGACGCGCTGGCGTCGGCGGACGAGCTACCAGCCGCACGCCGACGCGTTGCCGCTGATGCTTCAGGACCACGGCGACCCGGTGCGGTTCCGCAACGTCTGGGCCGAGCCGCTGGAGTGATCGGCCCTCGCCTCGGCCGGTCGGGCCACGGGCGGCCGCACGCCGCACGAGGTTGGCGATGAGCCTCGGCTCCGGGACCTGCTCGGCCAGGCGCACGTTGACAAGGTACTTGACCCGAACCAAACATGTTGCTAACATCACCGCGGGTCGTGCTCGGCGCGACGCCGTGATCTTTGGCATCTGAAGATCGGTTCGAGGTTCCCGGCGCCCGGGTCTTCGTTTCTCGTTCCCGGTTCCTGCTCCTTTCGCGCCCTTCGCCGCTTTGCGCGAACCAGGGTTTTCCCAGGGGGTGACGTCACCCTGACACGGGGGTGACATGATGCAAACATTTGTGAAAATGAAAGTTATGTATTTTCAGCGTTGGAGGGGGGGTGG
>CAYSIX010000201.1:0-7609 GCA_964431205.1 uncultured Phycisphaeraceae bacterium | reverse complement strand
TGTGGCCCAACTCTGGCGAGCCCCCCTGGCGGTTGGACACGGGCGGCGGCGGCGGTATCGCGTTCTGACGGTGTTGACGACGGGGTGCTTTGGGCAACCCGGACAAGTTGAAAGGATGTCACCTACCCGGTGGCGTGAGAAGAAAGATGGTTTAAGCTTTGATCAGACCGCCGCGTTCGGCGGAAGCCGGGCGCGGCGCTTGGAGGCGCGGGCCGATCGGCCTGCGATGAAGGCGGAAACCGCGTGACGAGCAGGGGCGCCCCGACCGGGGCGCGCGGCGGAGGCAGGATCGCAGCCAAGGCGGCATCTCCTGGAAGGTCGGCCGATGGGGTCGACCCGTTCGGACGGAGGCTTACTGAATCGGGTGAAGGAGGCCGCGAAATGTGTGTGTGCAAGAAGTACTTGGTGGCGCCCTCGCTGATCGGGGCATTGGGCGTGGCGGCGCCCTCCGCGTCGGGGATCGTGCTGGTCGAGGACCGCTACGACGACGTGACGTTCGCGACCTACAACAACCAGGGGCCGTCAAGCGCCGGCGTCGCCACCGGCGTCACCTCGCCGCCCGCGCCGGCCGACCGGATCTTCTCCGGCGAACAGTCCTTCCGCATGACCAACATCGATGACAACATCTTCGGCGGCAGCTCGCATCTCGCCGAGCTGTTCATCGGCGGCGGGCTCGACGCCTCGACCGACGAGGAACGCGACGTCACCCAGTTCGACAACCCCGACGGCACCTCGTTCGGCATGGCTTACCTGCGCTTCTACTACCGCGTCGTCCGCCTTCAGGAGCACATCCTCGACGGCGACGCGCAGGACCAGCCCGATGTCAACGGCGTCCAGGGCATCCCCGACGCCTCCATCACCGACCTGCCCGAGTACCCCGGCGTGACGGTCTCCTTCCGCTTCTTCGACCCCGGCTTCGGCAACAAGACCATCGCTCAGGCACAGAAGATCGACCTGATCAACAACAACCAGTGGACCGAGGCCGTCCTGCCCGTCAGCGTGCTCAACGCCTCCCAGCGCGCGGCGCTCAACGAGGGCGGCGTCAACGACCCGAACGTGATCGAGGTGCTCAACATCTCGCTGCCGAACCTGGGCAACCTCGAGGTGCTCTCCAAGGTGACGGCCGACATCTTTTTCGACAAGTTCGAGCTGTTCGCCGAGGACCCCCGCGAGGTGGCGGTGCCCGGTGACGCCGACGGCGACGGGGACGTTGACGCGTTCGACCTGGGCATCTGGCAGACGCAGTTCGGCCAGACCGGGCCGGACCTGTCGGCGGACTTCGATGAAGACGGGGACGTGGACGCGTTCGACCTGGGCCTGTGGCAGACGAACTTCGGCACGGGCGTGGAGGCCGCGACCGTGCCCGAGCCGGCGATGCTGGCGCTCGTGCTTCCGGGTCTTCTGGCAATCGGACGACGGCGGAGGGCGTGATCGTGAGGCCAGACCGGTTCCGTGTGACTGAGCACATCTCCAGCGGGTTCGGGCGCAGATCATGTTCGGTGGATTGAATCTTTAAGGAGGACACCATGTCATATCGGAATCGAGTTATCACCGGCAGTATCACGGCCGCGGCGCTGGTGGTCGGCGCCGGGTCGGCGTCGGCGGTCGTGCTGCTGGACGACCAGATCGACGGGAACATCACGTTCTCGATATACAACAACTTCGGGCCCTCTTCGGCGGGCCAGTCGGCGGAGGTCACCTCGCCACCGGCGCCGGCCGATCGCATCCTCTTCGGCGATGCGAGCCTTCGCACGGTGGCCATCGACGACCACGTCTTCACCGGTTCGGGCACCATCACCGAGATCCAGCTCGGCAACGGCGGCGAACGGCCGAACCTGGAGGGCGAGTCCACGCCCGAGGAACGCGACCTCACCCAGGCCGACAACCCTGATGGCACGACGCTCGGCGAGGCGTGGATCCGCTTCAGCTACCGGGTCGTGCGGCTTCAGGACCACGTCCTCGACGGCGACGCGAACGACCAGCCGGACGTCGGCGGCGTCCAGGGGATTCCCGACGCCTCGATCACCGACCTGCCCGAGTACCCCAACGTCACGGTCTCGCTCCGCTTCTTTGACCCGGCTTCCGAGGGCGGTGACGGCAACAACGTCGTGGCGTCGACGGGCAGCACCATCTCGCTGGTCAACGACAACGCGTGGCACACCGAGGTCTTCCCGATGACCGTGTTGACCAAGGAGCAGCGCGCCGCCGCCAACGACACCGGGGTCTGGGACGAGGACGTTCCCACCGTGCTGGGCGTGGCGCTGCCCAACATCGGTAATCTCGGCGTCCTGTCGAAAGTGACGTACGACATCTTCTTTGACAGGTTCGAGCTGTTCTTCGAGGACCCGACGACGATGGCGGTGCCCGGGGACGCGGACGGCGACGGGGACGTCGACGCCTTCGACCTGGGCATCTGGCAGACGCAGTTCGGCCAGACGGGCGACGGGCTGAGCGCGGACTTCGACAAGGACGGGGACGTGGACGCGTTCGACCTGGGCCTGTGGCAGACGAACTTCGGCACGGGCGTGGAGGGCGTGGCCGTGCCCGAGCCGGCGGGGCTCATGCTGTTGCTGAGCGGCGGCGCGATCCTCTCGCTTCGGCGCCGTCGAGTCATTTCATGTCGGTAAGGGGCGGCATGTCCGCCGCCCCATGGTTTTCTTCATATCGCCCACACATCTTTACGGGCACAGCAGAGGAGGTCAGAAATGCAACGAAAGACATGTTTGATTGGAGTAGCCGCGGCGTGCATCGCGGCGGGGAGCGTCTCGGCGTCGGTCGTCGAGCCGAAGATTCTGTTCTTTGAGGACTTCGGCCCCGAGACGACGCAGAACTTCGAGGCGTTCCAGGGCGGCGGCGGCGTGTTCGTGCCCGGCGAGCCGTTTCAGAACCGGGTGCCCACGGAAGCCTCGTACACGATCCGCGACAGCGTGATGACGATGGGGATCGACGCATCGAACATGGCCGCGGAGGAGGGCGGCTTCAGCTTCTGGTTCAGCGGAATCAGTTGGCTGGACAATTTCCTCGAGGACGCCGGGACGACCGATCCGTCGCTGATCAAGCTGACGGCGCGTATCTCGGGCAGCGACGTGGGGGGAGCCTTCCGCCTCAAGCTCGAGGACGAGCGGCCGAACGATGAATCCATGGGCGAAAACTTTGAGTACGGCGTCAACGGTGAGATTGCGGCCGCGGACGAGTTCGTCGAGATCGGCGGCCTGCTGTCGGAGCTGATGACGAATGAGGACCCGCTGGATCCCGGCGCGGTGCGGCCGTTCAGCTTCGAGGGCGCGAAGAAGATCCAGTTCCAGTTCCGCCGTGAGACTCAGACCTGGGGCACCGACGCGGGCAACGAGCTGCGCGCGGACTGGATCAAGCTCGAGGTGATTCCCGAGCCGGCGTCGGCGGGGCTGGTTCTAACCGGTCTGGCCGCGATCCTTGGTCGTCGACGTCGCGCCTGATCGTGATCGTTACGACTTGTTGCCGTTTCGCCTGTTTTTTCGGTTGACGGACTAAACGGAGCGACCCACCCCTTCCTTCGGGAAGGGGTTTTTCATGCGCGGCCGAGGGCAGGTGGCGTCGCCGCGAAGGCGTCTGCGCCCACCGGCTCGGGCGATCCCGCCAGGATCGCGGGCAGCGGATGCACGATGTTACGCAACCGTTCGAGCCCCGCGAGCAGGTGTGCATCGGCCTGGTCGTCACCGTGCACGACGGCGATGGGCCGGCGGATCAACCCTCCCTTGGCCAGGGTGGTCAGCGGGTCCGTCGTGGCCGACCGCCGGATCGTTAGCTGCGCGGGCAGCCCGAGGTCGCGCAAGGCCCGAGCCGTGTCCCGCCCGACCGCGATCCGCCGCGCCCCGTGCAGCCCCCGGACGAACCGCCAGTCGGCGCCGAGGCGAGCCGCCTCCTGCAGGACCTGCCGGACCTGACGCGACCGCGTCCAGATCACGTCCCGCACGCTGCGGTCGGCGATGCGATCGATCCACGCAGTCAGCACCGCCGGTTCCAGACCCGTCGCGGTGTCGTCGTCGCCGAGCTCGACGCCCAGGGGTGCGTGGCGGCTCCAGCGATCCTGACGGTCGAACCCGTCGCCGGCCGTGTCCGACCCGGTGGTCGGCCTCGTCGACTCGAGGCGACGGTGGCCGCGGGAGGGCAGGCGCTCGAACAAACGCGTGGAGGCGGTGGCAATCATCATGGTGAGGTTGATACGCAAAGGTGATGCCAGGGGGTCGCCGAACTCATCAGAAGCTCATGGAACGTGGCTGACGGGGCCAGAGCGACGGCGGGCGGGCCGATCGCGGGGAGCCGCGGGGGCGAGGAACGTCGCGAAAGCGGGCGGAAAGCGGCTCGGTGCCCGGAGATTGTGCGGCGCGGTGTGGTGCCTTGCGACCGGGCGGGCGCGACACGGCCGGGCGCGGGGCGGCCGACACGATCGAGGAGGCGGCGGGACGTTATCCGGACGTGTCAGGCGCGGCTTGACCAAGTTCGTGCCGGGCGACCTAAAAGGCCGGGTGACCTCGACCGATGAAGGTGGGGCGAAGGATCTTTCGTCGTGGGTACGACCAGGGGAGACCGTGTGGCCGCGTTTCCATCATTCCTTGAACGACTGTCGATTCGTCCGGCGTTGATGCGGGGCGAGTCCACGATCGCCGTGTTCGGCGCGATCGCGGGCGGACTGATCGTGGTGTCGCTGCTGGCGTCGGGGGTCTGGTCGGCGCGGAAGATCCACGAGTCGCAGGTCGCGGCGCGGCAGGACTGCGCCCGTGCGGTGACGGAGCTGCTAACGCCGGCGGCCGAGGCCATGCTAAGCCAGGGCGAGCTGTCGCCTCTGCGACGGGTGGTGATGGACACGGCGCAGCGTCACGGCCTGTCGCGATGCCGGATCGTCGGCCCGGGCGGAGTGGTCCTGGCCGATCACGAGCCGGAACGGATCACGGCCGACCTGGACCAGGTGGACTGGCAGGCGCCGGTCCCGCCGGCGGGTGAAGAGCTGGCGGTGTTCGGCGGGCACACGCGCTCGGTGACGGTGCCGGGCAAGGGGCAGGCGCGGGTCGAGGTGATCGCGCCGCAGGCGTCGTCGTCGGCGTGGGGCGTGATGGGCGGGTTTGTTCTGGTCGCGTTGCTGGCGGGGCTCGGCTGGGCGCTGGCGTACCGGCGATTCCGCGCGCGGCTGGCGACGATGGGGCAGATCCGCGAGGCATTGCTGGCGATCAGCGACGGCGAGACGGCCGAGGCGGCGGTGACGATCGCCGAGGACCTGGGCTCCGAGGCCCGGGCCTGGAATCAGATGCTGATCGAGCACCGTCACCTGCGTCAGCAGGTCATGGTGCGTCACGCGCGGGAGGCGATGAGCGCGGCGGGGTCGGTCAGCGGGGACCTGGCCGGCGGGTGCGACGCGATGAGCCAGGGCGTGATCCTGCTGGATGAGCGGATCCGTGTGGTGTTCACGAACAACGCGGCGGCGACGTTCCTGGGCACGTCGCGCAAGGAGCTGCTGGGGACGGCGTTGACGCAGTGGGGGATGCCGGCGGAGGTGCGCGAGGCGATCGTCGCCGCCGCCGAGTCGGGCCGGCGCAGCACGCACGTGATCGATCGCCGCGAGGCCGGCGGGTCCGACGTGCTGCGTTTCAGCATGCGCCCGGTGCGGCGCAGCGACGAGGCGACGGCGCTGGTGCTGATCGAGGACATCACGCAGCAGCGTGTGGCCGAGGACGCGCGTCACGAGTTCGTGGCGCAGGCGACGCACGAGCTGCGCACGCCGCTGACCAACATCCGCCTGTACCTCGAGACGCTGATCGACGACGGGGACAAGGACGCGAAGGTCCGCGCCGAGTGCCTGAACGTGATCACGCAGGAGACGCGGCGTCTGGAGCGGATGGTCAGCGACATGCTGTCGGTCGCCGAGATCGAGGCCGGCTCCCTCAAGGTGAACCCGGACGACGTGCGGCTGGACCAGCTCGTGCACGAGATCGAGCAGGACTATCGAGCGGCGGCGAAGGAGAAGCAGATCGAGCTGGAGTTCCACCTGCCGCCGAAGCTGCCGGTCCTTCAGGCGGACCGGGAGAAGATCTCGATGGCGCTGCACAACCTGCTGGGCAACGCGATCAAGTACACGAACGAAGGGGGCCGGATCAACGTCACGATCGAGCTGCACGACGAGGAGGTGACGATCGATGTGACCGATACGGGCATCGGCATCTCGCCGCAGCACCTGCCGCACGTGTTCGAGCGGTTCTACCGTGCGGCCGACGACAAGCGTGTGACGGCCGTGACGGGCACGGGCCTGGGCCTGGCGCTGGCGCGCGAGGTGGCGCGGCTGCACGGGGGCGACATCACCGTCGAGTCCCAGGTCGATCAGGGCACGACGTTCACCCTGACCCTGCCGATCGCGGCCGAGACCGCGACGACGGCGACCGAATGAACCAGTCCAGAACCGGGCCGGTGGCGCCCGCCGCCCCCGGCGACCCGCGAGCCAGGCCATGCAAATCCAGGAGCAGAAGCAAGGCGCCGTCACGGTGATCCGCCCGATCGGACCGCTCACCGAGAGCGACGCCGAGCAGTTTCTCGAGCGCCTCCGCCAGGTCCACACCCAGACGACGGGGCGCTTCGTGGTCGACGCCTCGTCGGTCCCGTACGTCGATTCCCGTGGGCTCGAGGCGCTGCTCGACGCCAACGACCAGCTCGCCGAGAGCGGCCGGTCGCTGAAGCTCTGCGGCGTCAACGAGACGCTCCGCGAGGTGCTCGACCTGACCGAGCTGGGCCCGATGTTCGAGCAGTTCGACGATTCGTCCTCCGCGGTCAGGAGCTTCCTGTGAGCCGATCGAACCGAAACAAGCTGCGCATCGGCGAGGCCCTGGTCCGGCAGGGCGCGCTGACCGAGCAGCAGCTCCAGGCCGCCCTCGCCGAGCAGCAGGTCTCCGGTCAGCGCCTCGGCGAGATGCTCGTCAGCCAGGGCGTGATCAGCACCGGCACGCTCGTGCACACCCTGGCGACCTGCCTGGGCGTCAAGGGCTGCAGCCTCCGCCACGGCCTGATCGACCCGGCCCTGATCCAGCTCGTCGGCGAGGAGCAGTGCGAACGCCTGCTCATCGTCCCCATGTTCAAGGTCCGCGACACCCTCACCGTCGCCATGGCCGAGCCTCACTCCCTGCCCACCATCGACATGCTGCGCAGCGTCGCCGGCTGCAACAAGATCCGCCCCGTCCTCGCGCTGGAAGCCAACATCCGCGAGTTCCTTCAGAAGTACTCCGGCGGCAACGTCGACCTCGACGCCTTCCTGACCTCGCTCGTCGAGCAGGACGTCGAGGTCGTCGATCGCGAGCGCGTCGACGACGGGCCCGCCACCGACCTCGAGCAGATGGTCGAGGGCAGCCCCATCATCAACCTGGTCAACGTCGCCCTGCTCACCGCCGTCCGCGACCGCGCCAGCGACATCCACATCGAGCCCGACCGACGCGGCACGCGCATCCGATATCGCATCGACGGCCAGCTCCGCGACCTCATGAAGCCGCCCGCCGGCATGCACTCGGCCATCGTCTCCCGCGTCAAGGTCATCGGCAAGATGGACATCGCCGAAAAACGCCTTCCCCAGGAGGGACGCGTCCGTATCCTCGCC
>CAYSIX010000200.1:0-7645 GCA_964431205.1 uncultured Phycisphaeraceae bacterium | reverse complement strand
GATCCGCGGCAAGATGCGATCCAAGCCGATCGACCGCATCCTCGCCGAGGCCCGCGAGCTGCTCGCCGACGGCGCCTTCGAGCTCAACCTCATCGGCCAAGACACCACCAGCTACGGCGACGACATCGGCTACGAACCGGGCCTCGTCGGCATGCTCGAAGCCCTCAACGCCGTCGCCGCCGAGCACGGCGGCGCTTCCGGGGCCTGGCTCCGCCTCATGTACGCCTACCCCTCCTGCTTCACCGACAACATGATCGACGCCATCGCACGCCTGCCCCACGTCGTCAAGTACATCGACATGCCCCTGCAGCACATCAACGACCGTGTCCTCGACGCCATGCGCCGCCGCACCTCCCGCCGCCTCATCGAGACGCTGCTCGCCAAGCTCCGCGACCGCGTCCCACACATCGCCATCCGCACCACCTTCATCAGCGGGTTCCCCGGCGAGACCGACGCCGAGCATCGCGAGCTGGTCGACTTCGTCCGGGATTTCCAGTTCGACGCCCTGGGCGTCTTCCCCTACTCCCCCGAGCCGGGCACCCCCGCCGCCACCCTGCACGCCCGGGGACAGGCCATCCCCGACGACGTCATCGCCGATCGCATCGACGAGCTGATGACGGTCCAGCAACAGGTCGCCTTCGCCCGCAACGAGTCGCTCGCCGCCCGCGCCGTCGAGCTCGACGTGCTCATCGACGCCCGGGCCGAGACGCAGCCGGGCCGCGGCGGGGCCTCGGGTTCTGCCATTCACCAATGCCTCGGCCGCACCTTCGCCCAGGCCCCGCAGATCGACGGCCTGACCCACGTCCTCAGCCGCGAACCCCTCGCCCCCGGCGAGCTGGTCCGATGCCGCGTCACCCACGCCGACGGCTACGACCTGGTCGCCCAGCCCACCGCCGACCTCGTTCGCCGCGTCAGCCTGCCCCTCGCACACACGCACCCCTGACCCGGGCCCGCCTCGCTTTGGCGAACCCAGACTCACCGGCGCTCGCCGCCTCGGCCCGCAACGCTTCAGCGAGGCGGAAGCGACGGGGAACGAACCGGGACTCCCCCACCTCCGCGAGCCGGGTTCCACGACCCCGAATTCCCCGGCCTCTCCCGGCCCCAGGCCCAACTTCTCTTGGCTCGGCCCGTTCTCGTGCTATGTTTCTGGGAAGGACCCATCCGACGATGAACGCCCCTTCCGATAATCCGAGCCCCGCACCCGCCGAGGCCGCGATCGATCGACTTGCGCCCGAGGCCCTGGCAGATGCCCCCGCGTCGTCCCGGCCCACCGCAAAGCCCCGCCTTCGCCTGGTCGGCCCAAGCCTCACCACCGCGACACCCCCCGGACGCCACCGCGCCACGCCGGCCACGTCCCTCGGCCGCCCCGGCCACCCCGACGCCTTCGACCCCATCTCCGAGCCCGCCGACCCACGCTGGGTCCTCGCCGTCCGCGCCGCCGAGCAGCTCCAGGGCGCCATCCTCACCCCCGACCGACGCGAGCGCCTCGTCCGCCTCGGCCAGGTCTTGGGCCTCTCGCCCTTCGACGCCAACCTCGTCATCGCCGTCATCCAGCACCAGGCCCGCCGCGGTTACCCCGCCGAGCACTGCCCCACCGCCGCCGAGCCCCAGCTCCGCATGATCCCCCGCCCCAGCCGCCCCACCCTCCTCCAACGCCTCCAGCAACCCGCCGGCCAGCGCCTCGCCGCGCTGATCGTCCTGCTGGCCACCATCGAGCTCGCCGTCCTCTGGTTCATCTTTCACCTCCTGCCTTAGCCGCACCCGCGCCACCCCTACACCCTCGACTTCGACCGGATGCCAGGATCGGCCGGATCCACCGGATGCCATCGGGTGATTGGGCGATTGGGTGATCTGGCGATCGCACGGCGACTTCTCCGTGCTTCCCGCTTTCCAGCTCTCCTCTTTTCTTCTACCTCCTGACTCCTTCCCTCCCGACTCCTACCTTCCTACTCCGTGTCACCCCCGCACCCCCCTCGACCAAGTCAGAATGCACAAAGGATTTAGCGTGTGTCACCCCCCCTGTCACCCCCGTGTCAGGGTGACGTCACCCCCTAGGGCAAACCCTGAAACCGCGCAGGCACCACGAACGTCAAGAAAAGCCGCTGTGATCACGGAGGCAGGGAGTAGGAATCGGTGATCCGTGCTGGCAGAGCTTGACGACGGCGGACACGGCGAGCATGGGGACTTGAAACGAGGGGCGGCAACCCGGACACTCCCCATACACCCGGCCACTCCCATCCACGCCATCTGCGTGAATCTGCGGTTCCCGCCCGGCTTGACTTGTCAAAGAGCGCAGCGGCCGCGCAAAAAGCGACACCAATAACGTTAGGTCGATATTTGGATGGCGTCAACCCCCGCCACGCCGCTCAGCCGTCATCCTGTCCCGCGTCCCCGCCCACATTTGGACACGCACATTCAGGACAGACCATCATGCCAACGAGCGGATACGCGCACCGCACGCACCAGCCCCGCGACCGACGTTGGCAACGACGAATGGACCGGAAACCAGCAACCACCACACCCATGAGGGCTGCATACGCCATCGAGTTGATGGCAAACGAAGACCATATCGGGCGAAGCGGCAACACCGTCGGCATCACCTGCCGGTAACCGTTCGGTGTTTCGTCGCTCAGCACAACGCCCCAGTGATAGACGTGTTGGAACCGTAATCCCTGATCGCCGGAAAGCGTGATCGTGCGCGTCGTGCGCCAAGACGAGAGGCAAAGCAGCGGCCACCCGGACGCCACGGCGAAGTCTGCGTCCCGGAAAGTCACGGCGTCGGACGGCCACCACACCCTTTCCCGATACGTAGAAACACGGTCTGGATATCGCGCGATCAAAGAACCCGGCCGACCCACCCCCATGACCCACGCCACACCGACACGACGAACCCCAAAAATCGCCACTGGGCTTTCGGGCCTTGTATTGTGGAAGGGACGCCACTCAAACGGCGTGCCGACATGACACACACTGAGTCCCCAGGCGATCAGCACATTGATCACGGCTCCGATGAAGACATACTTCGCGATGCGCCGTGTGAATCGGCCCATGCCGCGTCTCGTCCTCTATCCATCCCGAGGCCGCGGGATGCCGCGGCAGCGGCTTACCCGGATTACGCCTCCAACCGTCACGCCAGGACCAAAACCGCCCACGCCCCTCAGCCCTCATCCTGCCCCCGTCTCGCCGGCCGCGTCCGGTCGATTCGTGACCGACAGCGGGACGCCCGCCATCCCGGGCGCACCCAGCACCACCGTGTGCCCGCTCGACCCCTCGATCGCCTGGAGCAGCCGCAACGGCATCAGGTTCGGGTTCGAGTCCATCATCCGCGCCGCGTTGGCCAGGTGACGCAGCGCCGCCGTCTCGCCGCGCGCCCGCTCCAGCGCCGCCAGCCCCTCCTTCCGCGCCGTGACCACCTGCGCGAACGTCTCCTTGAGCCGGCCCGGGAACATGATGTCCTTCAGGTCCACCGAGATCAGTTTCAGCCCCAGCGCCGCGGCCTTCGCCTCCGCCAGCTCCATCAGTCTCTTCGACATCCCGTCACGGTCGCTGAGCAGCGCGTCGATCTCCGCCGAGCCGACGATCTGCCGCAGCGCGAGCTGAAGCTCCACGTACAGCGCGTCCTGGTACGTCTGGACCTTGTTGATCGCCACGTCAGGATCGGTGATCTCGAAGTTGGCCGCGAGGCTGACCTTCAGCGTCACGCCGTCGGCGGTCAGCACCTCCTGGCCCGTGATGGAGACGAACCGCGGGCGCACGTCCACGCGCTCGATCATGGTGAAGAAAGGCACGTACCAGTACTGGCCGGGCCCGAGCACATCGCGGAACCGTCCGCGGGTGTAACGCAGGGCCTTCTGGTACTCGAGCACGGTTGCGCGGTGCACGCCGTAGCGGAACACGACGACGAGCACGGCGACAGCGGCGACAATGCTGATGAACCAGGTCATGCCGGCGCTCCGAAAGGCTCCGCCCCGAGGGGCCGCGGGGCCGAGGCGGGGGTCTGAACCCGCAGGGCCGCGGCCTCGCTCGCGTTGCCGCCGGCCCCCCGAGGCGGAACGTAGCGGCATTCCTGCCGACGGGAGCGGCGACACGCGGGACCGCGGCGGCGATGCCGCCCCGGCCGCTTCCGTCTCCCGATGAGGATCAGTGTACCGGATCGACCCACGCGGGCAAGGTTTTGTCGTTGCGCGAACGCGAGAGCCGCCGCGATGGTCGCCGCACGATCGCGAGCGACCGTAGCACCCGGCATCAAGCGCTGCCACGCCCCCGACTATTCGCTGAGGTGCCCGATCGCATCCGGGCTCGACGGTAACGCAGAAAGTTACGAGTCACGACGAAAAGTCCACCCAGGCAAAGCACCTCGATGAACGCAAACACCGGCACCGTGAGCCAGAACGGCTCGGGAAGAACGGCGAAGACCATCAGCGGGCCGATGGTCGCCGGTGGAACCAACAGACCCCAGGTGCCCACGAGCACCATCGGCGTCGGCCGCTCGACCGCGACCGGCAGATAGTCCGGCGAATACTTTGGCGTGACGTCCGGCATGCGTCGATCCCTCGGCGTTGTGGCCGCCCATCTGTCAACCCGGCTCTTATCATTCCCCACGCGAACATTCATCGCGTCGCCCATGACGGCGGTCGCGCATACCAAAACCAACGACCCACGCGGCGAGACGATCGCCGCCGAGTGCGAATGCGAGCAGAAGCAGCGGGAGCGTCACGGCTGTCGGCTGACTCGCCCACGCACCCTGCCTCGTAAAGATCAACACGAGGACCACGCCGAAAAACGCCGCGATCAGGCGCAGGCCCAACGTCGCGATGCGATGAGATCTCCTCACGGCTTCAGCGGCGTCTTCGCGTCCGGCCAGATGGCGTAGAGCACCACCGGCGTGACCAGGCCGAGGACCACCGCGATGAGCACGTAGTAAACCGGGTGCAGTTGCAGCGCCGCCCCGACCCCGCCCGCCACGCCGCCCGCGAAGCCGCCCGACACCGCCGCGATCACTTGCAGCTTCTGCCGACTCGTCATGACACAACCCTCCTTCGGGCTCAGGCCCACGGGAGTGACCACGAAGCGTCCCTTCGTCCGGCACATCCTGCACTGTCATTGTCACCGGCCGAACAGCAGGAGTCCAGCCCGGAGGAGCACGTACGCCGGCGGCGGCGGGCCGAGGGCGTGGAATCGCGGGCATTCGTGTTCATCTGTGGGCCCCCGCGGATCGAACGGAATCGGAGCGACTGTCATTATATTGAAACCCTCTGGGGGCGATTGCTCGATGACCGTGCAAATGCTGGCACATGATCGTGCGATTGCACGATCATCAGGCGTCGACGGTGAACTGCAGCCGGTGGTTAGTCTGCCTCGTTCAGCAGGGCAATCTTCTGCCTGATTGCCCCCAAGTGGTACGCCACATGGGCCAGCGTGCCCACGGAGGCACCAAATGATTCGGCGTCCGACACGGAATGACGCTGGATCGCGTGACGCAGACGAGCGTACGCGGCGTGGAGTTGCTCCTGCAGCCGCTGCCACGCCGCTTCGTCGATCGCTTTCGCATGCCAACTGGCCTGCCACTGTTCCAGGCCCGGGGAATCCGAACCGCCACTGAGATGAGCCGTCAACGTGTCCATGACAAAAGTGACGTGGTGGACCTGTTCGGCCACGGACGTTCCGGCCACGGACCGCCCTGCCTTTGCGAAGGGAAGCTTGGCGATCGTGCCGAAGTACCCCGAGTCCGGCGATGCGTCCGTGAAATGATGCCATTCGCCAGATGGCTTCTCGAACGCCTCATCGAGAACCGCCACCAGTTGACGCACGGCTTGCTCAGACGTCATTTCGTTCATAGACGTGCTCGGCGGTCTTACGGAAAAGGCTTAGTCGCCAGCCGCCCGCAGAATCGGGCTCCCGACCGGCAAGGCTATTGTCCATCACGGGTGTCGCCGGTCAACCGTGGGCGCAGCCATCCATTATTTCAAATCGAGTTGCCTCCCCCATCAGATCCGGCACTCTCGACCTCATCCATCAAAAACGCAACTAGCACTGCAAGTGCTGTAACAGCAATAAATAAGCCCTCCGGCTGCCGCCGAAGGGTTTGAGTTCGATCAGAATCGGGGTGACTGGATTCGAACCAGCGACCTCACGCCCCCCAGACGTGCGCTCTAACCAAGCTGAGCTACACCCCGCTGATGCGTTCAGTCTAGTCCGCGGACCGGCCGCCAGCAACCGAAACGGCGGGCGGGGACGGGCCTTGGGCGTCGGCGTATCTGAACCCGGGCCGGTCGTGCCGGTGAGCGGCCGTCCCTTGCGGCCGGGAGGGGGCCTGGCGACTCAGCAGCGACCAAAGCCCGCGGCCCGTTCCACGACGCGGCGACCCTCACCGCTCAGCCGTGCCCGCGCGTCGGCCGTGACCCGGCGGCCGCGCGGCAGCGCTCGACGGCGAAGGCGGTCGTCTCGTCGATCATCCGCCGCGTGGCCTCGGGCGGCGGTTGATCGGCGGGCAGCGGGTTGGGCGCATCGAACGTGTGCGATGCGCCGTCGATGGTGACCAGCCGGCCGCGGTCGCCCAGCGCCTCGGCGTACGCCCGGCCGTCGGCGACGGGTACCGTCGCGTCCGCCGTGCCATAGATCAGCAGCACGGGACAGCGCGTCGCCCGCGCCATCTCGAGCGGGTCGTGGCGCCGCGGGTCGGCCTCGATCTCGGCCAGCCACCCCGCGCCGACGTGCAGCACCTGGCCGGTCCGTGACGAAGGCGAGGCCATCCGCCCCGCCCGGCGCAGCATCGCCTTCTGGTCCTCGTCCAGGTTGCACGCGCCGGCCGGCGCCGCGGCGGCGACGATGCCCGTCGGCTCGACGGCGCCGCCATCGCCGGGTTCTGACGTGCCGCCTTCGGTCGCCCGCCGCCCCGCCGTCAGCACGCACGTCACCCCGCCGCGGCTGTGCCCGTACCAGGCCTGCGGCAGGCCGGCGCCCGGCAGCTCGCCGCGCGCCACCGCGCCCGACACCGCCGCCAGGTCCGCTACCTGGCGGTTCCAGGTGTCGCGCTCGAACAGGTCGGGCCGCTCGAACGTCTCGATGCGGTTGGTCATCCCGCTGTGGCTGAAGTTGAACCGGTGCGCGATCAGCCCGGCCTTCGCTGCCGACGCCGCCAGGCGCGGGAAGAAACCATAGTCCTTGTACCCCTTGAACCCGTGGCAGCACAGCAGCACGCCGACCGGCTCACCGTCCGACCGATGGCAGTCGCCCAGGATCGGCTCGCCGTCCGCGCCCGGGATGCTCCACGCTTCGCTTGGGGGCATGCGAGCAGCATAACGGTTGCACAGTCGGTGTGAGCGGTTGGGGCGGGTAACAGCGCGGCGTCGGGGCCCGGCGTCCGACCGCGGACCGCACCCTGCCGCTCTCGAGTCCGCGGGCTCTGACGCGTGGCAGGCGTGCGCTCACGTCGTTGGCACGGTCGCACGCGAACGCGAGACGCGGGATCGGGAGCGTGACGAGTAACCCGGGTTAGACTGGTGCGATGGCACAGGGTGGGTCGCGGGCGAAGCGTTGGGCGGGGTTCGGGTCGGCGTGGGTCGTCGGGGTGGTGGTCTGCACGTGGCTGGTGCATCAGGGGGGCGTGTGGCCGATCGCGCCGGGCGCGTACGTGGCGATGTGG
>CAYSIX010000199.1:0-7682 GCA_964431205.1 uncultured Phycisphaeraceae bacterium | reverse complement strand
AGAACCCGATCGAGCAGGAGGGCACGTACCCGCTGCCCGAGGCGCAGCTCGACCGCTTCCTGTTCAAGCTCGACGTGGGCTACTCGAGTCGTGAGGAGCTGCACGAGATCCTCAACCGCACGACGCGGGCCGAGGCGCCGACGATCGAGCCCGTGCTGGACGCGCCCAAGATCCTCGAGCATCAGAAGCTGGTGCGGAACGTGATCATCGCGCCGCACGTGCAGGACTACGCGGTGCGGTGCGTGCTGGCGACGCACCCCGAGGGCGAGTTCACGGGGAACCTGACGCGGCAGTTCGTGCGGATCGGCGGCTCGCCGCGTGCGTGCCAGGCGCTGGTCCTGGGCGGGAAGGTCCGGGCGCTGCTGGACGGGCGGGCGCACGTGAGCGTGGACGATATCAAGGCGGTGCTGCTGCCGGCGATGCGTCACCGCCTCCTGCTGAACTTCGAGGGCCAGGCCGAGGGCATCACCCCGGACATGGTGCTCAACGACATCAGGGAGCACGTCCCGGCCGAGGCCGAGGGCGTGCCGGGCTGAACCACGAAGCCGAACCGCGAAGATGCGAAGAGGGCGAAGGACGCGAAGAAGATTGCGCAGGCGGTTTGATCACCATGGCGCTCGACCTTGACATCAATACTGAAGCAGTGGGCCGGGAGGTCATAGGTGCCGCGATCGCCGTGCATTGCGCTCTAGGTCCTGGGTTTCTGGAATCGACATATGAGCGCGCTCTCTGCATCGAGCTGACCAAGCGAGGCATCCCCTATACCGCACAGCATCTGATAAGGGTCGAATACGAAGGAATCGCTGTCGGCGAGGGTCGCGTCGACCTTCTGGTCAATGATGCCCTGATCGTCGAGGTCAAGGCAGTGGAGCAACTGGCTCCCATCCACGAGGCTCAGATCATGTCCTACCTACGGGCAACGAGAATTCAGCTCGGGCTCTTGATCAATTTCAACACAAAATTGCTCAAACAAGGAATCAGGCGCATTGTTCTAACCCGATGATCCTTCGCGCCCTTCGCTCTCTTCGCCGCTTCGCGGTTCATCCCTCATGGCTGAGACGACCCCCCAACCCGAGACCCTCCTCACCGGCGAGTTCATGCGCCAGCTCGACCGGCTGGACGTGATCTCGCGCAAGATGCTGCGCGGCAAGATGCAGGGCGAGCGGCGGTCCAAGAAGAAGGGCCAGTCGGTCGAGTTCGCCGACTACCGCAACTACGTCGTCGGCGACGACCTGCGGCGGATCGACTGGAACCTCTACGCCCGGCTGGACAAGCTGTTCCTGCGCCTGTTCATGGAGGAGGAGGACCTGACGGTGAGCGTGGTGCTGGACGTGACGGCGTCGATGGACTACGGCGAGCCGAACAAGCTGCTGTACGCCAAGCGCGTCGCCGCGGCGCTGGGGTACATCGCGCTGACGCACTACAACCGGCTGAACGTGTACACGTTCACGCACACGATCGCGGACATGGCCACGGGGATGCGGGGCCGACGGCCGGTCTCGCGGCTGCTGACGTTTCTCGACGGCCAGGCGCCGCCGGATCGAGCCTTGGGCCCGACGCCGGGCAACCTCGCGGAGGTGTGCAAGCGGCTGGCGCTGGCGCAGCGGCAGCCGGGCGTGGTCATTCTGCTCAGCGACTTCTTCGACAAGGGCGAGCCGGCCGACGCGCTGCGGTACCTCGCCGGCGAGCGGTTCGACGCCTACGCGATCCAGGTCCTCTCGCCTCAGGAGCTGGACCCGGCGCGTGGGCAGGTCGTCGGCGACCTGCGCCTGCGCGACGTCGAGGACGGCGACGTGGCCGAGGTCTCCGTCGGCCCGGCGCTGATCAAGCGGTACAAGGCGAACCTGCAGGCCTATTGTGAGTCGATCCGGGACCAGTGCGTGCGGCGTGGCATCGCCTACTTCATGGCCGATACGTCCGTGCCGTTCGAGACGCTGATCCTTCGTTACCTGCGCGAGCGGGGCCTCGTAGGCTAGACGATTTTGACCGGATAACGGGATCGACCGGATCCGAACAAAATGAAGGATAGAAACATGAAGAGCGGCCTGCCTTGCCAAGCCCGGTTCGCAGCACCCAATCTTGTCTTGCATCCTGTTGATCCGGCCGATCCGGTGATCCGGTCAAGATCGAGACGCGTATGAGCTTTTTGTCTCCCATCACGGCCCTGATCGCGGCGGGGATCGCCGTTCCGCTGCTGGTGGCGTTGTACTTCCTGAAGCTGCGGCGGCGGGAAGTAGTGATCCCCTCGACGCTGCTGTGGAAGCGGGCGGTGCAGGACCTTCAGGTCAACGCGCCGTTCCAGAAGATGCGGCGGAATTTGCTGTTGCTGTTGCAGTTGCTGATTCTGGCGGCGCTGCTGCTGGCGATGGCGCGGCCGACGGTGCAGGGCTCGGCGGCGCCGGGCCGGCGGGTCGTGCTGCTGATCGATCACTCGGGGTCGATGAGCGCGACGGACGCCTCGCCGACGCGGCTGGACGAGGCCAAGCGGGTCGCGCTGGAGCTGATCGACACGATGGTCGGGGCGGAGGCGTCGGAGGAGGGATCGGCGTCGGGGGCGATGGTGATCAGCTTCGCGGACCGGGCGAAGGTGCTCCAGCCGTTCACGAGCGACCCGTCGCGGCTGCGGGCGGCGGTGCGTTCGATCGAGCCGACGGACCAGCGGACGCGGCTGGGCGCGGCGCTCGGGCTGGTCGAGGCGTTGGGGGCGTCGAGCGGCGGGGGGCCGGACTCGCTGGTGGTGCACGTGCTGAGCGACGGCCGCTTCCCGCCGGACGAGCCGACGGCCCTGTCGCTGCCGAACGCGGAGCTGCGGTACGTGCGGATCGCCGGCGACGCGGGCGGCGGGACCGTGAACAACGTCGGGATCGTCGCCTTCGCGGCGCGGCGGGACTTCGACCGCCCGCAGCTCGTGCAGGTCTTCGCCCGGCTGGCGAACTACCGCCCGATCGAGCAGCGGACAAACGCGACGCTGACGGTGGACGGCGGGGTCAGCCGGGTCGAGCCGGTGACGCTGCCCGCGGCAACGGCGACGCAGCCGGGCCTGCGTTCGATCGAGTTCGACTTCGCCCTGCCCGGCGAGGCGGTCGTCGAGCTGAGTCACGACCACGCCGATGACCTGGCGGCGGACGACACCGCGCGGCTGGTGCTGGCGCCGTCGCGTCGGCTGCGCGTGCTGGTGGTGACGCGGGGCAACGCGTTTCTGGAGCGCGTGGTGCGCAGCGTCGGCGTGCGTGAGCTGACGCTGATGACGCCCGACCGCTACGAGGATCAGGACCCGCGGTTCCTGACGCGCAGCGGCTGGGACCCGACCGGATCGGGCAGCGGCGAGGGGTACGACGTGATCCTCTTTGACGGTTACGCGCCCGGGCGGGTGCCGCCCGTGGACAGCGTGTACTTCGACGCCGCCCCGCCGATCGAGGGCCTCGAGCTGAGGCGGCACGATTCCCGCGAGGGCGGCGCCCAGGTCGTGCTGGACTGGCGACGGGATCATCCGTTGCTGCGCCACGTGGTGCTGGACGACCTGGTGATGTCGGAGCCGGGGCGGCTGGTCCTGCCGACGGACGCGACGGCGCTGGCGACGGGCCCGCGTGGGCCGATCATGGCCGAGCTGTCGCACGCGGGCACGGTGCAGGTCGTGGTGGCGTTCGACGTGCTGGAGAGCAGCCTGCCGCTGGCCGTGCCGTTCGTGGTGATGGTGCAGAACATGGTCGAGACGCTGGGGCTGGGCGGGTACCTGGACGAGGCGGGGCTGGCGTACACGACCGGCGACGTGGCGACGATCCCGCTGCCCGGCGGCGAGACGTCGATCGTGTACGAGGGCCCCACGCGGTTGAGCGCCCGCCGCACGGACGGCCGGGCGGTGCTGCCGCAGTTCAGCCGGGTCGGGCTGTACGAGACGGACGCGGACGTGGCACCGGCGTTTCGTCGCCTGGCGGTGAACCTGCTGGACCCGGTCGAGAGCGACCTGCGATCGGCCGAGCGACTGTCGGTCGGGACCGAGCAGGTGGCGGCTCAGACACGAGACACGGCCGTGCGGCGGGAGGTCTGGCCGTGGTTCGCCTGGGCGGCGCTGGCGGTGCTGTTGATCGAGTGGCTGGTGTACACGAGGCGGATGCACCTGTGAGCCGCGTCGCGGGCTGCCGGCTTGGGGTGCGGGGTGGCAGCCGGGCCCGACGACGAAGCGTTCACTTGGCCTTCGGCTCGGCGACCAGCTCGACCTGCACCTCGCGGATCGACACGCCGAGCTGACGGCTGATGTCGTCGATCAGGTCGGGGCTGAGCTGGTCGAGGATTCGCTGACTGAGCGTCTCGGGCAGGTCGGTGACGACGCCGGTCTGCTCACAGCGCAGGTGGACGTGGTCGCCGCGGCCGGCGTCGTACCGCGCCGAGCCGTTGTCGCCCAGCCCCGGCAGCTTGCGTGCCAGGCCCGCCTGACAGAACGCCTCGAGGGTGTTGTAGACGGTGGCCCGGCTGACGCCGAAGTAGCGCGGGGCCTCGGTGGCGACGCGCTGGTAGATCTGATCGGCGGTGGGATGAGTCGGGTCGCGGCGCAGGGCCTGGTAGATGGCCAGTCGCTGGCGGGTGCAGCGTAGGCCGTGGGCGGCAAACAACGAGGCTGTTTCATCGGAATCGCAACGATTCATGGCACGTCACCGACCGGCTCGATCCCCCGAGCCCAAGATGCGACTTAAGCATAGGCGCCGGCGAGGGGGCGATCCAATGCGGGTTTCCCGGGCCCGCGGCGCCACCGGCGGCGCCCGGTGAGCCGTTTCGCTCGCCCACCCCAGCCCGTACACTGTTGCCCCGATGCCGACGCGACGCCGACGCACGACCGGACTGACCTACGCCGCCGCCGGGGTTGATATCGACGCCGGCGACCACGCCGTTGAGATGATCCAGGCCCACTGCCGCCGCACGTTCGGGCCACGCGTCCTGGGCCGGTACGGCGCCTTCGCCGGCATGTTCCGCCTCGACTACAACGAACGCCTGTTCAAGCGCAATTATCGGGACCCGGTGCTCGTCGGCTGCACCGACAGCGTCGGGACCAAGGTCATGCTCGCCATCGCGCTGGACCGCCACGACACGATCGGGCAGGACTGCGTGGCCATGAACGTCAACGACCTGATCGTCCAGGGCGCCGAGCCGCTGTTCTTCCTGGACTACATCGGCATCCACAAGACCGAGCCGGCCAAGATCGAACGCATCGTCAAGGGCGTCGCCGACGGCTGCGAGCTGGCCGACTGCGCCCTGATCGGCGGGGAGATGTGCGAGATGCCCGAGGTCTATAAGGCGGGCGACTACGACCTGGTCGGTTTGTCCGTCGGCGTCTGCGAGCTGCGCAAGGTCATCGACACCGAACGCGTCGAGAAGGGCGACGTCATCCTCGGCCTGGGCTCCAGCGGCGTCCACTCCAACGGCTACACCCTCGTCCGCGCCGTCCTCAAGCACGCCGGCCTCGACCTGCATCGCGCCTACCCCGACCTCGAAACCGATCGTTCCCTCGGCGACCTGCTGCTCGAACCGACACGCATCTACGCACGCTCGATCGTCTCCCTCCTGCGCGCCTACAAGGTCAAGCGCCCCATCGGCGGCATGGCGCACATCACCGGCGGGGGGCTGCCCGGCAACATCGACCGCGCCCTGCCCTCGAACCTCAACGCCCGCCTCTCCCGCAAGGCCTGGCCCGTCTCGCCCCTGTTCCGGTTTCTCCAGCAACACGGCGACGTCGACGACGACGAGATGTTCCGCGTGTTCAACATGGGCATCGGCTACGTCCTGATCGTCCGCCCGCACTTCGCCGACGCCGTCGCCGATCGCCTCCGCCGCGCCGGCGAACGGGTCTTCTCCCTCGGCAAGGTCGTCTCCGGTACCGGCCGCGTCGAGCTGCGCTGAACCCGGGCGAACAAGCTCTCCCAAGCCGGGCCCCCTCCGGCGCCGATATGATTCAGCGGTGCGACCCGTGACCCACCGCGAGCGACTTCATGAGCAGCATCGACCTGAACCACCTCGACCCTCAGACTCAACGGTTCCTGTCCGAACTGGCCGCGCAACGTGGCGTCGCCGCGGAGCAGGTCGCCATCGACTTGCTCCGCGAAGCCGCCGCCGCCGCCGCACCGGATCCGCCGCAGCCCCGGCCCGTCGGCCACGCCCTCGACCGATTCCTGGGCGACTGGAACGACGACGATGCCGATCGCTTCGAGCGCGCCGCGGCCGGGTGTCGCTGCGTCGATCCCGAGCTCTGGCAATGAGGGACGCGGCTTGCAACGGCTGATCGACACCAGCGCCTTCGCAAACTTCCGTCGCGGCGACCCCGCGGCGGCGGACGCGATCCAGAACGCCACCGCGTTGTTTCTGTCCGTCGTCGTCGTCGGCGAGATGCTCGCCGGCTTTCGCCAGGGCGATCGCTACGAGAAAAACATCGACGATCTGCGTCGCTTCATCCGTGACGGCTCGGTGCGCGTCCTGCCCGTGACCGAGGTGACAGCCGATCGCTACGCACAAATTGTCACGATGCTGCGAGAGGCGGGCACGCCCATCCCGACCAACGATGTCTGGATCGCCGCCCACGCGATGCAGTTCAACCTCCAGATCGTCACCTACGATCGGCACTTCTCACACCTGCCCCAGCTCTCTGTACGGCTGCTGAGCCGCTGAGCGTTCGACCATCAGTATCCCTTCTCCCGATCCACCACGTTGCGCAGCGGCTCGCCGCGCACGTACCGCTGCAGGTTCTCCAGAAACAGCTCGCCCAGACGCTCGCGGTGCCGAGGCGTCTGCCCCGCGCAGTGCGGGGTTACCAGCACGTTCGGCATCCGCCACAGCGGGCTCTCAGCCGGCAGCGGCTCAGTCTCGAACACGTCCAGCCCCGCGCCCGCGATCGTCCCGGCACGCAACGCCTCGATCAGCGCCGCTTCCTCCACGATCCACCCGCGACCCACGTTGTACAGGTACGCCCTCGGCTTCATCCGATCCAGCCGACGCGAGTCGAACAGGTGCCGCGTCTGGGCCGTGCCCGGCAGCGTGACCACCACGTGGTCCGCCTTCGTGATCGCCTCATCGATCCGGTCAGCGGGGTACAGCTCATCCACGCCCTCGGCCTCGGCGTCCGCGGTGCGGTCCACCGCGGACACCCGCATCTGCAGCGCCGCCGCCCGACACGCCACCGCCCGGCCGATGTGGCCCATCCCGATCACGCAGCACGTCTGGCCCGCCAGCTCGAACCGCGCGCCCTCTCGCGCCCACCTCGCCTCAACCCCCGCGCGGATCACCTCGGGCAGGCCCCGCGCGAACGCCAGCATCATCGACAGGGTGTGCTCGGCCACCGGGACGTCGAACACCCCCGACGCCGTCGTGATCAGCGTCCGCGGCGGCGCCAGCGCCACCGCCTTGTCCGCCCCCGCGGACAGCAGTTGCCACCACCGCAGTCGCTCCGCCCCCTCGATCCCGCACGCTGGCGCCTGGCCCAGCAGCACGTCCGCTTCGGCCACGGCCGCCGTCGCTTCCGGGTTTTCCCTGCCCACGAAGCGCCAACGCACCGCCCCGTCCAACGCCTCCACCCGCCGGACCCACTCCGGCGGCATCGCGATCGTGCTCAGCACCCGCATGGCCGGCATCCTAGCCATTGCGGCACAGGGTGAAGACATTTACCCTTGATCTGCTCCGGTGAGGGTGCGGATCAGGTA
>CAYSIX010000198.1:0-7709 GCA_964431205.1 uncultured Phycisphaeraceae bacterium | reverse complement strand
TCGGTGTCGATGGTGGCGGTCTTCATGGCGGGGCGGTCCTGTCTGAAACGGGGTCGCGTCGGGTGGGGAACGAACGGCGGGCAGGGTGGCAGGTCGTGGTGGGGGCGTCAAGCGCGGGCGCGGGCCATGCTTGCCGGCCGCCGTCCGGGGCGGAGCGATCAATCCTCGGGCAGGTCGGGCGGGCGGGTGACGATGCGTGGCTCGGAGAGCGACTCGAGGAAGGCGACCAGGTCGGCCAGCTCGCGGTCGTTGAGGTCGAGCCGGTGCAGCAGGGGGCTCTTGACCGACTCGAGGCCGCGGGGATCATCGGTCGGTCGCGGGCTGGGCATGCCGATGTTGTAGGCGCGGACGACGGTCTCGAGGTCGGGGAACAGGCCGTGGTGCATGTAGGGGGCGGTTCGCTCGATGTTGCGGAGCTGGGGGGTCTTGAACTTGCCGACGTCGTCGGGGTCGTGGGTGACCTCGTAGCGGCCGAGGTCTTCGAAGGGTCGGCCGAGGTTGTTGAGCCCGGTGTTGTGAAGCAGGCCGTCGGACATCAGCGGGCCGTGGTGGCAGTTCATGCATCGGGCGTCGGTGCGGAACAGGTGCAGGCCGCGGATGGCGGCGTCACTGAGCGCGTCGGTGCGGCCGCGGAGGAAGGCGTCGAAGCGGCTGCGCCCGCCCTGGTTGTCGCGGACGAAGGCGGCGACGGCCATGGCGATGCGTTCGATGGTGACGCCCTCGCTGCCGAACGCCGCGGCGAAGTGCTCGGCATAACCCGTGATCTTCGAGAGCTTGGCCTCCAGCTCGCGGCGGTCGGAGCGCAGCTCGTTCTGATTCTCGATGACCTCGATGGTCAGGGCCTCGAGCGAGTCGGTGCGGCTGTCCCAGAACAGGTGCTCGAAGTGACCGGTGTTCTGGACGGTGGGGGCGTTGCGTTTGAGCTCGGTGCGGCGGTGGCCGAAGGAGACGGTCCGTCCGTCGGCCCAGCCCAGGTCGGGGTCGTGGCAGGAGGCGCAGGCGATCTGGTTGCTCGACGACAGCCGCGGATCGAAGAAGAGCATCTCGCCTAGGGCGATCTTGGCCTTGTTGGGCGGGTTGTCGTCGGGGTGAGGCGGGTCGGGGATCAGGCCGAGCTCGACGAACGCGACGCCCTCGTCGACGACGGCATCGGGCCATTGCTCGGGTGGCTGGCTGTAGGCGGCGCGGAGCTCGGCGGCGAGTTCGGCGGCCTGCTGATCGGTCCACTCGGGGCGCGCGGCGTCGTCACGGGCGGCGGCGATGACGGCGGCGGCCAGCAGCGGGACGGCGACCGCCACGGCGGGGGCGAGCAGGCGCGAGGCCAGTGGCGGCATCGGGCGAAGCCGTCGCGGCGCTCGACGTGGTGCGACAGGCGGGTGATGGACGGGTGGATCTGGATCAGGATGGCGGTCGCTCACGTTTCACCCTCGGTCTTGGACAGGCCGACGTGACCGTCGAAAAACGCCTTCTGGATGTAGGCGCCCGGGTCGCCGGGCCCGTCGCCGTGGAGCTTGATCTGCTGGTCGCGGGGGACGGGGCGTGCGGCGAAGGGCCAGGGTCGGCCGGGCCGGCCGGGCCCGAGCTTGATGTTGTCGAAGACCCAGGCGCGTTTGGAGACGTTTCCGGCCTTGTCGCCGCCGGACTGCCAGTAGCGGTAGCGCAGGTAGAAGTCGTTCTGCTGGGGGTTGGGCCCGTTGTAGGCGGGGAAGCCGTAGGTGTTGCCGTAGCGTTGGAGCTGCTCGATGTTGGCCGGGCAGACCCAGAAGTCGCCGTTGCCGGCGAGGTAGCCGTTGTCATCGAGCAGGGCGGCGAGGCCGAAAGTCTCGGGTCCGGCGCCGGGCCACTGGGGGGCGTCGTCGGGCATGAGGGTGCCCGGGGCGATGCGGTAGCTGTACCCGCCGAGGGTGGCGCCGTCGGGGAAGTACTCGTCGTGGTCGTCGCCGTAGGTGATCGAGGCGATCATGATCTGGCGGAGGTTGCTCATGCACTGGGCGTCGTAGCCGCGGCGTTTGGCCTTGCCCAGCGCGGGCAGGAGGATGCCCACGAGCACGGCGATGATCGCGATGACCACCAGCAGCTCGATGAGGGTGAACGCGGCGGGGCGACGGTGGTGGAGGCGTGGTTCAGTCATGGTTCGCGTGGGGGGCGCGTCCGGGGCGGGTGGCGAAGTCGCACGACCGGATGCAGCCGAAATCCTCAACACGGTCCTTGGCGGAGCAGGCCGCGGTAGTATAATCCATGATTCTATAACTTTCGAGCCGTCCGCCGGAGTTTGTTCAGGGTTTGCCCCCACGGGCCGCCCAGGGAGGAAGCATGATAGCCCGTTCACGCCGATTTCTTGCCGTCTCCGCGTCCCTGATGGCCGCGCCCCTGGCCATGCCGCCGGTCGCACACGCCCTGACGGGCCCCCGGCCCGTGGTCACCCGCGTCATCGGCGAGGGCGACGAGTACGGCCTGATCGACCAGGGCTTCGGGCCCGAGCTCGAGTTGGTCGACGCGGTCAACGGCGTCACCGCCAACCCCCGCGGCGGCTTCGCCACCCGCATCCGCAGCATCGTCACCTTCAACAACACCGGCTTCGCCGCCCTCTTCGGCAGCCCCAACGCCCCCGACACCGGCCAGTTCCTCATCGAGGAGGTCGGTGACAGCGTCACCCAGCGCGGCCTGACCTTCCAACGCATCGGGTTCAACCCCGACCCCTCGTTCAACGACGCCGGCCAGCTCGGCTACGACGCCGACGTCGACATCACCGCCGGCGGCAGCGGCACCGACCTCGACAGCGTCTGGGTCGACGATGAGCTGATCGCCCTCGAGGGCGACGCCGTCCCCCCTTCGACGGGTTTCGACGGCGGCAGCTTCACCGCCCTGCGGTACGTCGGGCTCGACCGGGCCGGCACCGCCTTCTTCACCGCCACCTACAGCGGCGCCGGCGGGGGCGTCGGCCTCTTCGCCGGGCCCGACACCGTCCTGCTGCGCACCGGCGACACGCTGGCCAACGTCAGCCGCACCGTCACGGGCGACTCCCTGTTCGGCATCAGCGGCCCGGCGATCTCGTCGAACGCCACGCACTACGTCGCACGCGTCACCACCGATGCCGGCGACACCCTCGTGCGCAGCGGCGCGGCGCTGCTCGACCGCGAGGGCGAGCCCCTGACCGTCGGCACGCTGCTTCCGGTCGCCGACGGCGGCGACGGCGCGACGATCGCCTGGGAGTCGTTCGCCGACCCGGTCGTCAACGAGGCCGGCCGCTGGGCCGCCACGGGTTTTGTCGGCGATCCCGCCGTCAGCGGCGACAGCACCGACGTCGTGCTGATCGACGGCCGTGTCGCCTTGGCCGAGGGCGACACCGTCCCGACGGTCGACGGTGCCGAGCACACGCTCGCCGGCAGCGCCACCGCCGCCGCCGTCAACGACGCCGGCGACGTCGCCGTCCTCTTCAGCGACGACGCCGGCGCCGACGGCAACGCCGTGCTGCTCAACGGCCGACTCATCGTCGGCATCGACTCGCCCATCGCCGACTCCGACGACTCGGTCCAGAAGGTCCAGCGCAGCCTCGCCATGAGCAACCGCAACGCCGCCGGCGAGGTGACGATCTACTTCATCGGCCGTGACGCCACCGGCTTCGGCGCCTTCGGCGACACGATCTACAGCCTCACCGTCCTGGCCGGCGTCCCCGGCGACTTCGACGGCGACGGCGACGACGACGCGTTCGACCTGGGCATCTGGCAGACCGGGTTCGGCACCGCCGAGGCCGCCATGGCCTCGGACGGGGACGCGGACTTCGACGGCGACGTGGACGCGTTCGACCTCGGTCTGTGGCAGGTGAACTTCGGCACGACCGCCGACGACGGCGCCGCCGCCGTGCCCACGCCCGCGGCGCTCAGCATGCTCCTGGTCGGCGTGCCGCTGCTGGGCCGCCGCCGGTCCGGCTCCGGTCGATCACCGACCGGGTGAAATGCGCGGCGGCTGAGGGGCTGCCGGGTGGGCGCGGTGCTCGTGCGTGGTCGGGGCGCGGATGCTAAGCTACCGCCATGCTTCCGATCTTTCGACAGCGACTGCTGATCGCGGCGGCGGTGCTGGTCGGCGGGCTGTGCTGGCTGGCGGCGTCGGGCCCGCTGCGTGCGGACGATGGCTCGACGGGGTTGAGCCTGGTCGCCGGTCGGTCGGGCTGGCCGATCGCGCTGGCGGCGGTGCTGCTGGCCGGGCTGCCGGCGATGATCGGCGCGGCGCTGAGTTCGGCCCTGGGCCACCCGCTGACGGGGCTGTTCGTCGCGTCGGCGGCGCTGATGGTGCCGGCGGCCTCCGGCGGGCCCATCAACGGGTTTCTCTGGCGCGCCGAGCTGCCCGGCGCCTACGCGGGCCTGGCCTTCGAGACGCTGCTCTGGCTCGTCGTGCTCGTCGGGCTGATGGCCCTGATCTCACGATGCCGCGTCCCCGTCCGCCAGTTCCTCTCGGGCCTGGCCACGGACGAGCACTACGGCGACCAGACCCGCCTGCGCGGGCCCGGGCCCCGCGCCCTGCTCGCCGGCCTGATCACCGCCGCCGCCGGCGCCCTGCTTTGCAACATCCTTCTGCAGTCCTCGGACACCGGCCAGGTCGTCGGCGCCCTGGTCATCGGCTTCGCCGTCGCCGCCCTGGTCACGCAACTGATTCTGCCGCAGCGAAACCCCACGGCCATGGTCGCCGCGCCGCTGATCGTCGCCGCCGGCGCCTACCTCTACGTCCTCGTCTCCTACACCCACGGCGACGAGGTCCTGCGCGCCTGGCACGTCGGCGAGCTGCCCGGCCTGGCGCTGGCGCTGCCGATCCACTACGCCTCGGCCGGCGTCGCCGGCGCGTGCATGGGCATCGGCATCGGTCAGGCCGTCGACCGCGCCCGCGACGCCGCCGTCCACGCCGTCTGACGCCCGCTCGAACCTCTGTTTTCACTCGCGTTCAGGAGACGCTCGCATGGGTAGCATCGGTCGTTCACGACGCCGCGACTCCGCCCCCTCCCGGGCCGCCCTCGGCCTGGACTTCGGCACCGAGTCCGTCCGCGCCCTGCTCGTGTCCCTCGACGGAACGGAGATCGGCTCGGCCTCGGCCGGGTACCGCCACGGCCAGATCGTCGATCGCCTGCCCACCACCGCCGAGAAGCTCCCGCCCGACTTCGCCCTCCAGCACCCCGGCGACTGGATCGACTCCGCCGCCCGCGCTGTCCGCGCCGCGCGACGCCACGCCGGCCTCGAGCCCGACGCCGTCATCAGCATCGGCGTCGACTTCACCAGTTGCACCATGCTCCCCGCCCTGCACGACGGCACGCCGCTGTGCCTGACCGACCGCTTCGCCGGCGAAAAGTTCGCCTGGCCCAAGCTCTGGAAGCACCACCACGCCAAGGCCCAGACCGCGAAGATCAACGAGGTCGCACGCCGGCGACGCGAGCCCTGGCTGGCGCGCTACGGCGGGACCATCGGCCTCGAATGGTTTTTCCCCAAGATCCTCGAAACCCTCGAGCACGCCCCGCACGTCTACGAGGCCACCGACGTCTGGCTCGAAGGCGGCGACTGGCTCGTCTGGCAGCTCGTCGGCGGCGACGCACGCGACGGCGACGGCCTGCCACGCTCGACCTGCATCGCCGGCTACAAGGCCATGTGGCACGCCCGCGACGGCTACCCCTCCGCCGACTTCTTCGCCGCCGTCCACCCGCTCATGGCCGGCGTCGTCCGTGACAAGATGCCCGGCCACCCCGTCGCCCCCGGCCAACGCGCCGGCACCCTCATCGGCCCCATGGCCCAACGCCTCGGCCTGCGCGCCGGCACCCCCGTCAGCGCCGCCGTCATCGACGCCCACGCCGGCGTCCCCGGCTCCGGCGCCGCTCAGCCCAACACCCTCGTCATGGTCCTGGGCACCAGCTCCTGCCACATGATCAACGACCCCGACGAACGCCCCATCCCCGGCGTCGCCGGCGTCGTCGACGGCGGGATCCTGCCCGGCTTTTTCGGTTACGAGACCGGCCAGGCCGCCGTCGGCGACGCGTTCGACTGGTTCCGCAGTCTCACCGGCCACCGGGACTTCGCCGCCCTCGACCGCGCCGCCGCCGACCTGCCCCCCGGCGCCGAAGGCGCCCGATGCCTCGACTGGATGAACGGCTGCCGAACCCCCCTCATGGACGGCACGCTCACCGGCGCGTTCACCGGCCTGGCCCTGCACCACACCGCCGCTCACCTCTACCGCGCACTGCTCGAAGCCTCGGGGTTCGGCCTGCGCTGGATCGTCGAGCTGCTCGAAGACGGCGGGGTGCCCGTCAAACGCCTCGTCGCCACCGGCGGCCTGCCCCACCACAACCCGCTGCTCATCCGGATCTACGCCGACATCCTCGGCCGATCCATTCTGATTCACCCGTCGAGACAGGGCCCGGCGCTCGGTGCCGCGATCCTCGGCGTCCTCGCCGCCGGCCGCGAGGTCTCCGGGTTCACCTCGCCCGCCGCCGCCATCCGGGCCATGGCCGACGCCGACCCCAAACGCGCCGGCCGCCGGCCCACGATCGTCCGGCCGCACCGCGCCCACCACAAGGTTTACGACTCGATCTACCGTGAATACCGTGACCTGGCCGCCCGCACCGCCGACCGAAAGCAGACGCTCACGGGCGCGTCGTGAACGCGGCGGCCGCGATCGCCTCGACGCGGCCGACCCCTCCTCGCCCCCCGACGCCACGGCGCTGCCGTCACCGAGCGGCGGCCTCCTCGCGCGACCGGCCGCGCACCAGCAGCCGGATCGGCACCTCCGCGAACGGCAGCGCGTCACGCAACCGATTGATCAGGAACCGCTGATACGTCGCGTCCTCGAACAGCTCGGGGTGGTTCACGAACAGCGCGATCGTCGGCGGGTGCACCGCGACCTGCGTGGCATAAAAGATCTTCGGCACGCGGCCGCGCTTCGCGCCGGGCTGGCGCTCGGCCATGATCGCCTCGATCGTCTGGTTCAGCTCGCCCGTGCCCACGCGGTGGTTCGCCTGCTCGTGCAGGTTCAACGCCATGCCCAGCAGCTCGCGCAGGCCCTCGCCCTGCGCGGCGCTGATGAACGCGATCGGGGCGTAGCTCAGGCCCTTGAGCTCCTTGTCGAGGTAGGCGACGAAGTCTTCCTGCGTCGCGTCCTCGCCGACCAGGTCCCATTTGTTGATGACGATGACGGTGGGGCGGTCGTGCTTGAGGATCTCGTTGACGAGCTGGCGGTCGACCTGGCTGATCCGGACGGTGGCGTCGATGAGCAGGAGGCAGACGTCGGCGCGGCGGACGCTGCGCAGGGCACGGTGCATGGAGTAGTACTCGACGTCGTGCCTGACGCTCTTGCGGCGGCGGAGGCCGGCGGTGTCGATGAGGGTGAAGGCGTGGCCGTCGAGGTCGATGCGGACGTCGACGCTGTCGCGGGTCGTGCCCTCCTGCTCGGAGACGATGACGCGTTCGTCGCCGGCCAGGGCGTTGACGAGGGTGCTCTTGCCGGCGTTGCGTTTGCCGACGATGGCCAGGACGACGCCGGTCTGGGGCTGGGGCTCGGCGGCGCGGCGAGGGGCGTCTAGGTCGATGGCGCTGCGGATGCGGTCGTAGAGCTCGAACTTGTTGTGCGCGGTGGTGGCGGAGATGAGCACGGGCTCGCCGAAGCCGAGGCGGGTGGCCTCGTAGGCGCCGGGCTCCTGGGCGTCGGAGTCGACCTTGTTGGCCACGACGAGGACG
>CAYSIX010000197.1:414-7749 GCA_964431205.1 uncultured Phycisphaeraceae bacterium | reverse complement strand
AAGCCGTACCCTGAGCGCCTGCGACGGGTCGGACCCGGGCCTTCGCTGCCGCTCAGGTCGCGGCTTGAGTACGGACCGGCGCCGCCTCTCACATCGTGGGGTTGTCCAGCGCCGCGAGCTGCGGGTTGGAGTCGGCGTCGATCACGCGCTGCACCCGCCTCAGCCACGCCCGCATGATCACGGCGACGATCAGGGCGAGCACGCACGTCCCGCCGAACGCGATGCCCGAGACGATCAGGCGATGGTCCTCGATCGGCCGCTCGATCCGTGCCGCGGGCTTCTGAATGGCGGTCTTGGCCGCGTCCGCCTCGGCGTCGGCGGTGCGTTCGATCGAGAGGCGGTAGCCGTGGTAGGCCTTGCCGACCGCTTCGAGCACGGTCGTGACGTGCTCGCGGTCCGTGCTGCGGTACCGCATCTCGAGCCGGCCGGGCTGGCCCTGCACTTCCAGGTTCTGACGCAGGTCCTGGCGGAACGCCGTCAGATTCGGGTACAGGCGTAGTCGTTGCTGTTCGAGCTGGTTCATCGCCTCGCGCGCCACCGGCTCGCTCACCGCCGCGTCCACCTGCTCACGCAGCCACTGCGCCGCCGACACGCCCGACTCGCCCGCCGGCTTGGGCGTCTCGAACGCCATCGACGCCGCCCACACCGGCTTGACGATCTGCTGGCCCGCGAACCAGCACACCGCCGCCAGCAGCACCATCGTGAACACCGCCCCCGTCACCACGCTCAACGCCTTGCGCGTCGCCCACCGCTCGACCATCTCCGCCTCGCTGGCCTCGAGGAACTGACGCACCTCGGCCAGCATCTGACGCTCCTTGTTCAGGTTCCCCGTCCCGCTGCTCTGCGCCACCAGCTCCTGACGCTTCTGCTCCAACTGCTTGCGGTAGTCCCGCAGCAGGTGCAGGTACCGACGCAGCTTGTGCCGACGGTTGGCCAGGATCTGCTGCACGTGCTTGAGCCGTCGGCTCCGCTCCGTGAACCGGTCCTTCTCCGCCTGCAGGTCCGCCGCACGCTTGTCCAGCGCCTGCTCTTTCAGCCGCAGCTGCTCGTCCACGGGACCGGCCGACCCCGACGCCGCCGCACCGTCCTCGCTCGGCGACGCGACGCCCCCGCGCGACTCCAGCTCCGCACGCTGGCGGTCCAGCTCCCGCTGCATCTCGTCCAGCTCGTTCCACTGCTCGTCGATCGAGTGCACCCGCCGGTCCAGCTCCTGCGACCGCGCGTCCAGCTCGACCGCCTTCTGCTTGAGCTGCTCGGCCCACTGGCGGAGCTGCGCCTCACGCTGCGGATCGACCTCGCCGACCGCGGCGTCGGCCGATTCCGCCTGACCCGCACGCTGCTCCAGCTCGTACGCACGCCGCTCGACCTCCTCCGTCCGCTGCGCCAGGTGCTCCTGCTGACGCTGCACCTCCGCACGCCGCTCCTCCAGCTCCGCACGCACGCTCTCGAGCTGCCGCTCACGCTCGTTCAGCTCCCGGCGACGCGCTTCGACCTCCGCCCACGCGTCCTGGTTCTGCCGCGCTTCGTCGGCCATCCCGCCCGCCTGCGCCGTCTCCTCCGCCAGCCGGCGACGCAGCTTGTCCAACTGCTCCTGCTGCGCCTGGATCGCCTGCTCGCGCAGACGCACGTCCACCCGGTCGGTCTCCAGCCGCTGCTTCTCCAGCAGCAGCGTCGCCCGCGCCTCGTCGTTCTGCTCCCGCGCCGCCTCGACCTCGGCACGCGCCGCCTCGAACTGCGCCTGGGCCTGCTCGAACGCCGCCCGCGACTCGGCCAAGCCCCGCCTCTGACCCTCGAGCTCTTCCCGCAGCCCCTCGAGCCGTTGCGATTCCTGCTCCAGCTCCGACCGCTGCCGCAGCAGCGCTTCGCTCTGGGCCTCGAGCTGCTGCTGCTGCGCGGCGATCTGCTCACGCTGCTCGTCGAGCTCGGCGCGGTCGCCGTCCAGGTCCTGCTGCCGCTGGGTCAGCAGCTCCTTCTGCTCGTTGACCGCCTGCCACGCCTGGTCCACCTGCTCCTTGCGCTGGCTCAGCTCCGAGCCCAGGCTCTGCAGCTCGGCCTCGCGGCGGTCGATCTCGATCGCCTGCTGTCGCAGCGATTCGGCGTGGTCGTCGCTCTGGCGCTGCCACTGCTTGAGCGCCTCGAGCTTGTCTTCCAGCTCGTTGACCAGGTTAAGCACCTGATCGGTGTGGGGCGCGGCAGCAGCGGCGGGCGGAGTGGGTCTCTCAGCGCTCATGGAGTCGGGTCCGGGGCATGGGGTGTCATAACGCTCATCGGACGTTCGCCGACCGGACCTGAGCGGCAGAACCGTAGAATCCTGACCATGTCGCCCACCTCGTCCATCCAGACCGCGCCGCCGGCCCCGGCGACCGGTCCGGTGATGCGGGTCCACGGCCTGCGGTTCGGTTATCAGCCGGGCCGGGCGGTGATCGAGGCGATGGAGGCGGAGCTGGCGCCGGGGCGGCTGGTGGCGTTGATCGGGCCGAACGCCGCCGGCAAGACCACGCTGCTGAGGCTGCTGCTGGGTCAGCTCGAGCCGTGGTCGGGCCGGGTGGAGGTGGGCGGCCGAGCGGTGGCGGAGCTGTCGGCGAGGCGGCGTGCGGCGTGGCTGAGCTACGTGCCGCAGCGGGGCGGGGCGGGCTTCGCCTTCACGGTGCGGCAGGTGGTGGCGATGGGCCGGTACGCGACGGGCCCGGACGCCGCCGCGGTCGAGCGGGCGCTGGATGCCTGCGACCTGACCGACCTGGCCGAGCGGGTGTATCAGGAGCTGTCGGCGGGTCAGCAGCAGCGGGTCCTGCTGGCGCGGGCGGTGGCGCAGAGCGACGGCGGGGGCCGGGCGATGCTGCTGGACGAGCCGGTCAGCAGCATGGACCTGTGGCACGCGCACCGGACGATGCAACGGCTTGTACAGTGGACACGCGGCGGCCCGGCGGCGCTGGTGGTGCTGCACGACCTGAACCTGGCGGCGCGCTACGCCGACGACGTGTGGCTGATGGACCGGGGGCGGCTGGTCGCCGCGGGTGACTGGTCGGCGGTGATGCGGCCGGCGGTGCTCGAGCCGGTGTACCGCGTGCGATTGCGGGCGCATGGAGCCGGGGACGGCGAGGCGGCGGACGGGCGTGCCGGTGGCGTCGGGGAGCCCGGCACCGAGGCGGCGGCTGCGCGGGCCGGTGACCAGCCGGTGGACGCCGCGGGGGAGCGGCCCGTGTTCCGCGTCGTCTCGACCGACGCGATCGCGTAACATGATCCGTGGCCGAAGCGAACTCGTGACCCGGGGAACAGGGCGGTGAGCCGATGCAATGGGACCAACTGCTGATCTACGGCATCGTGCTGCTGCTGACGGTGGGCGGCTGGATCGCCAACGTCATCAAGGAGCAGCGCGAACAGCGTGAGGCGAAGATGCGCGAGCGGGAGCAGGAGCCGTCGCGCGGGCGCGAGTTGCTGGACACCGCGGGCCGGGCGGATCGAGACCTCGATTCGCTGGCGGCGCGGCGTCGCGAGGAGGTGAAGCGTGCGGCGGCGCAACGGGCTCAGATCAGCGGCCCGCGGCAGAGCCCGCCGACCGGCTCGGCCTCGCGCGAGCCGGCGAACCTGACCCTGTCCGAGCGGATCGCACGCGCCCGGGCGCGCGCCGAGTACGAGGCCCGGGCCGAGCAACTGCGCCGCGGTCAGGCCCCCGATGCGGCGGGCGGCGCCGCGGCGCGTCGCGCCCCGACGCGCCCGCCCGCGGCCGGCGACCGTGCCGAAGCCGCACGCCGCGAGCTCGAGGTCCGTCGCCAGCGGCTGGCACGGCAGCGCGCCGAGGAGGCCGCCCGTGCTCAGGCCCAGGCCCAGCGTCGCGCCCCCGCGCAGCGATCGGGTCGTCAGCCTCAGCCTCCATCTCAGCGCCCCGCGCCGCCGCGTCGACCGTCACCCGCGCCCACACGTACCGCCTCCGTCTCGCGCCCGCTCTCCGAGCCGGCGCCACCCATGGAGCGACGCGAGGACCTGCGCACCGACGCGACCGAACGCGCCGGGCTCGACACCCCCGGCGAGGTCTCCTCGCCCCTGCTCGGCAGCGGCGTGCTCAACGCCGACACCGAGGCCCGCGCCCCGCTCGAATCGCCCGAGTTCGGCCGCATCGACATGCGCGAGCTCTCGCCCGACGCCCTGCGCCAGCTCTTCGCGTTCAAGGAAGTCCTGGATAAACCCGTCTCGATGCGCCACCCGCTCCAGGTCCCCGCCGAGCAGGGCGGCGTGCTCTGACATCCCCGCGCTCCTCCTGCCCGATCCCGACCGAGGTCCACGCCATGTCCGACGCCGCCACCCGAGTCCTCAACGATCCCTTCCAGCGGATCGACGTCGTGGTCGGCGACATCACGAAGCTGGCGCCCGATCGCGCCGTGGACGCGATCGTCAACGCCGCCAACGAGTCCCTGCTCGGCGGCGGGGGCGTCGACGGCGCCATCCACCGCGCCGCCGGCCCACGCCTCAAGGAGCACAACCGCCAGCTCGGCGGCTGCCCCACCGGCCTGGCCAAGATCACCCCCGCCTTCGACCTCGAATCACACGGCGTCAAGCACATCATCCACACCGTCGGGCCCGTCTGGCACGCCGGCGAGGCCGGCGAACAGGCCAAGCTCGGCGAAACCCGCGAAGACGTCCTGCTGGCCTCCTGCTACCAGCAGTGCCTGCACCTGGCCACCCACAACGACTGCCGCACCGTCGCCTTCCCCGCGATCTCCACCGGTGTGTATCGATTCCCCCAGCGACGCGCCGCCATGATCGCCGTCGGCCACGTTCACGGCTACCTGCAACGACACGAGGTTCCCGAGACGGTCATCTTCTGCTGCTTCCGCGAGGACGACGCGGCCGTCTATCACGACGTGATCGAGAACCGCCACGAGTGGATGGTCAGCCGCAAGCGGGTGTGAGTTTCGAGTTTCGACTTTCGAGTTTCGAGTCTCGCGTCACGAGGCGGGGGACGAAAACGAGGCAGCATGTGAAGACGGTCGTGCTGGAAAAGCCGGGGCGTTTCGTCGGGGCCGAGACGGACGACCCGGGCGCGCCCGGCGCGGGCGAGGCGCTGGTGCGCGTGCGGGCCGTCGGGATCTGCGGCACGGATGTCCACGCCTACCACGGGGACCAGCCGTTCTTTGAATACCCGCGGATTCTGGGGCACGAGCTGGCGGTGGAGGTCGTCGAGGTCGGCGAGCCGACCGGGGGCGTGGCCGTGGGCGATCGCTGCGCGGTCGAGCCGTACCTGACCTGCGGCGAGTGTCGCCCGTGCCGCGCCGGTCGCACGAACTGTTGTGAAACCCTGCGATGCCTGGGCGTGCACGTGGACGGCGGGATGCGCGAGCGGATCCGCGTGCCGGTGGCGAAGCTTCACGGCTCGACGGTGCTGGACGACGATCAACTGGCGCTGGTCGAGATGCTGGGCATCGGCAAGCACGCGGTCGATCGCGCGCAGACGGCTGAGGCGGACTTGGCCGCGGTGATCGGGCTGGGGCCGATCGGGCTGGCGGCGTCGGCGTTCGCGCAGCTCGCCGGAACGCAGGTGCGCGGCGTGGAGGTCAGCGAGGCGCGCGCCCGTCGGGCCGAGGCGCTGCTGGGCATCGAGACGCTCGTGGTGGACCCGACGCGGCCGGCCGCCGAGCAGTGGGACCAGCGGATCGGCGAGCGGCCGACGGTCGTGTTCGAGGCGACCGGCAGCCGCGCGTCGATGCAGCGGAGCTTCGAGCTGCCGGGCCACGGCGGGCGGCTGGTGCTGATCGGGCTGACGCGGGGCGAGGTCGCCTTCGACGACCCGTCGTTCCACCGTCGGGAGCTGGCGGTGCTCAGCAGCCGCAACAGCACGGGGCGTGACTTTCGCCAGATCATTTCGCTAATGGAATCGGGTCGGCTGGACGTGCGGCCGTGGGTGACGCACCGTGCGCCGATCACTGAGCTGCCGGACCGTTTCGAATCATGGCTGAAACCGCAGGCGGGGCTGCTCAAGGCGGTGGTGAGGTTCTGAAATGTCGATCAAGCGGATGGACACGGCGCGCGGGGTGGGTCTGTTCGACCTGTCGGGGCGGAGCGCTTTGGTGACGGGTTCGAGCCGGGGCATCGGCCTGGCGCTGGCGCGGGGCCTGGCGGAGGCGGGCGCGGCGGTGGCGATCAACGGTCGCGAGGCCGGCGCGGTGGATCGGGTCGTGGCGGAGCTGCGTGAGGAGGGGATGTCGGCCCACGCGTGCGTCGCGGACGTGATCGATCCCGACGCGGTCGAGGCGGCCGTCGCCGAGTTCGAGAAGGACGTCGGCCCCGTGGACGTGCTGGTGAACAACGTCGGGATTCACCGTCGTGCGCCGCTGGCGGAGATGTCGCTCGAGGACTGGCAGCGGGTGATCGAGGCGAACCTGACCAGCGCGTTCGTGGTCTCGCGGGCGGTGGCGCCGGGGATGATCGAGCGCCGGCGGGGCAAGATCATCAACATCTGCTCGCTGATGAGCGAGGTGGCGCGGCCGACGACGGGCAACTACGCGGCGGCCAAGGGCGGGCTGAAGATGCTGACGCGCGCGATGGCGGTGGAGTGGGCCAGGCACAACATCCAGGCGAACGGGATCGGCCCGGGGTACTTCGAGACGGAGCTGACGCGGCCGCTGGTCGAGGACGCCGAGTTCGACGCGTGGCTCCGCGGCCGCACGCCCGCGGGGCGATGGGGCCAACCGGTGGAGCTGGTCGGCACGGCGATCTACCTCGCGTCGTCGGCGTCGGACTTCGTCAACGGGCACATCATTTACGTGGACGGCGGGCTGCTGGCGGGCGTGTGAGGGTCGGTCGGTTCACGCCGAGATGCGCTCGGGCGCCCGGGCTTCGAGCGCACGGAGAAGCATGTTGCGCAGCACGGCCAGCAGCGTGTCGGTGGATTCGACGTAGGAACCCGGAGGGCGGTAGTAGATCGTGGTCTCGTCGATGACGCTGACCCGGCCGCGCGCGTCGTCGAAGACCGTCTGCAGGCGCGCCATCGCGCCGGAGCGGAAGATCAGGTCGGGCCCTTCGAGCTTGATCGCGTCGATGCCCAGCGAGGCGGCGGCGAGGCGGATCTCGGCAAGGTCGAGCAGCGTCTGGGCCGGCGCCGGCGGCTCGCCGTACGCCTCGCGCAGGCTCTGGGCGATGCGGCGAAGCTCGTCGAGCGTCTCGGCGCGGCTGATCCGCCGGTACGCCTCCATGCGGTGCTTGTCGCTGCTGATGTATCGCTTGGGCAGCGCGCCCTCGACCGGCAGCTCCAGGTGCGTCTTGGTCGGCTCGATGATCGGCTCGTTGCGCAGCCGCTTGGCCTCCCGCTCCAGCAGCAGGCAGTACATCTCGTAACCGACG
>CAYSIX010000197.1:0-404 GCA_964431205.1 uncultured Phycisphaeraceae bacterium | reverse complement strand
GTGCCCGGACTGCTCGGCACCCAGCAGGTTGCCCGCGCCGCGGATCTCCAGGTCACGCATCGCGATCTTGAACCCGGCGCCGAGCATCGAGTACTGCTCGATCGCGCGCAGCCGCTTGGCCCCCTGCTCGTTGACCGTGCGGTCGCCCGGCAGCAGCAGGTAGCAGTACGCCCGGTGCTTGTACCGCCCCACCCGGCCGCGGAGCTGGTGCAGGTCCGCCAGCCCGAAGTGGTCCGCCTCGTTGATGATCATCGTGTTGGCCGTGGGGATGTCGATGCCCGATTCGATGATCGTGGTGCTCACCAGCACGTCGGCCTCGCCCCGCATGAACGCGAGCATCACGCGCTCCAGCTCGCGGGTCGGCATCTGCCCGTGACCGATGATCACACGCGCCTCGGGCACGA
>CAYSIX010000196.1:0-7822 GCA_964431205.1 uncultured Phycisphaeraceae bacterium | reverse complement strand
CTGACGCCGATGAGCGAGGTCGCGGGGCGGATGAGCGTGCAGGAGGGGGCCAAGTACCTGGAGAAGCCGATGATGGGCCGGGGGATCCTGCTGGGCGGGGTGCCGGGCGTGGAGCCGGGCGACGTGCTGATCCTCGGCGGGGGCGTGGTCGGGGCGCAGGCGGCGCGGGTGGCGGCGGGGCTGGGCGCGCGGGTGACGATCATGGACATCAACCTGGACCGGCTGCGGTACCTGGACGACGTGATGCCGCGCAACGTCTTCAGCGTGTACTCGCACCCGCACGCGATCCGTGAGCACGCGATCGAGGCGGACCTGGTGATCGGCGCGGTGCTGATCCCCGGCGGGCGGACGCCGGTGCTGATCGATCGGGACCTGCTCCAACGGATGAAGCCGGGCGCGGTGATGGTGGACGTGGGCGTGGACCAGGGCGGCTGCTTCGAGACGACGCGGCCGACGACGCACGGCGAGCCGACGTACGTGATCGACGGCGTCGTGCACTACTGCGTGGCCAACATGCCCGGCGCCGTCGGACGCACGAGCACGCAGGCGCTGTGCCACGCCACGCAGGCTTACGCGATCCGCCTGGCGAACCTGAGCGACGAGGATCTGCTCGACGACGGCTCGCCGTTCAGCAGCGCGGTCAACATGCACGACGGCCGGCTGCTGAACCGCGCCGTGGCCGAGGCGCACGACATGGTCGGCGCCCTGGCGTGATCGAGTCGTTGCGGGTTCAGCGCTACCGCGCGACGGTGGCCGGCTCCCAGACGCCGTGCTTCTTGAGCGTCGCTTCCAGGGCCGCGCTGTGATCCGGCGACATCTCGCACAGGGGCGGGCGCAGCTCGCCGCTGTCCATCCCGCAGACCGCCATCGCCGTCTTGATCGGGATGGGGTTGGTCTCGAGGAACATGGCCTTGCACAGGGGGAACAGCTCGAGGTGCAGGCGGCGGGCCTCGTCGGTGCGGCCGGCCAGCGCCGCGTCGACCATCGCCTTGACCCGCGCCGGCAGCAGGTTGCTCAGCACGCTGATCACGCCGCGCCCGCCCACGGCGATCATCGGCAGCGTCAGCGAGTCGTCGCCGGAGAGGATCGTCAGGTCGCAGCGCGCCGCGATCTCGCTGGCGACGTCCATCGACCCGGTGGCCTCCTTGATCGCGACGATGTTCGGGTGGGCGGCGAGGCGGACCACGGTATCCACCGTCATGGCCACGCCGCAGCGGCCCGGGATGTTGTAGAGCACCATGGGCAGGTCGACCCGGTCGGCGAGGGTCATGAAGTGGCGGTAGAGGCCCTCCTGCGTGGGCTTGTTGTAGTAGGGCACGACCTGGAGCGAGGCGGAGGCGCCGGCGGAGCGTGCGTGCTCGGTGAGGCGCAAGGCCTCGCGTGTGGCGTTGGAGCCGGTGCCGGCGATCACGGGCACGCGCCCGTCCGCCGCCTCGACCACGCGCTCGATCACGCGGTCGTGCTCCTCGTGGCTGAGCGTGGGCGACTCACCGGTCGTGCCCACCGGAACGAGCCCGTCGACGCCCTGCTCGATCTGAAAGCCCACGTTCGCCGCCAGGCGCTGCTCGTCCACGCGGCCGCCGGCGAACGGCGTGACCATCGCCGTCATCACACCCTGAAACATGCTCGGGCCCTTTCGCTGCATCTCGCGGCGCACTGTATGGCGCGCCGCGGCGTGGGCCAAGTTCTTTGCTGGCGTGGGCGGCAGGAAACATCGCGTCGCGCGCCGCCGTCGCGCCACTACCACCGCCACGGCGACCCCGGGCGCCGGCGCCACGGCGGTCAGTACTCGGCGCTGAGCACCTCGTCCAGACGGGCCCGCTCCGCCTCGGTGACGTCCGAGAACGCCGTCTGCATCTGCACGCGCACGCCGCCCGAGGGCGTCTGCATCGTCACGTTCATCTCGTTGGGGAACATCCCGCGCTGACGCAACTGCTCGATCACCGCCAGGTGCGGGTTGGGCGCCTGCCGCGTCGCCAGCGCCTCGCGGTACGCGTCCAGCGTCTCGAACATGAAATACCAGGTCGCCCGCCGCCCCTCCAACCCCCGCTGCGAACGCACCTCGTAGAAGATCAGCTCGTTGGTCAGCCGCAGCCCTTGCTCGGTGTCCTCGACGTCGAACAGCGGATCGAGCACGGCGACGGCGAACCGCCGCACCTGCGGATCGGGGTGTTCGTCGGCCCGCTTGCGCGTCTCGTCGGCCCGGGCGCGGACCAGCGCTTCGACGTCGCCCAGTTTCAAGTACCGCCCCTGGTCCACTTCGGTCCAGCCCCCGGCAACCAGGTCATAAACCACGCTCGGCCGCGATTGAACCCCCGAGACAAACTCCACCGCCTTGCCGTCGGCGAAGTAGATCGCCCGCTGGTTTCGTCCGGTCATCTGTGATTGCACGACCCGGGTGATCTTGAACGGCGTGGCGTTCGGGTCGTCGCCCGTCTCATCGTCGGCCGGAGACTCGGTCGAGGCGTCCCGCGTCGAGGTCGGCTCTGGCGCACGTGGGGACGCGCTCGTGAACGGGTTGCGCACGGTCGACGGCTCGGGGGTCGGCTCCGGTTGCGAGTCGGCCGCGTCCGCCAGCTCATCCCACGGGGCCGTCGGCGCCCCGCCGGTCGCCGGCGGGTCGCTGGCCGTGTTGGCGGTGTCGGTTTCGGGCGGCGAGGCGAACGCATCGCGCGGAGACTCGGCGGGCGGTGCCTCGCTGGAACTTGTGGCCGGGGCGTCGGGCGGCTGCGCACCGGTCGGCGGCTCGTCACCGCCCCCGCAGCCGATCATCATCATCAGCGCCGCCGCCACCACCACCCACGCCATGCCGGACCAGTAACTTTTCATGTGCTACACCCAACTGAAGTCTTCGATCGCCCGGGCCAGGTCCACGTCCTTCTGCGTCACCTTGCCCCCCGCGTCGTGCGTGCTCAGCGACAGTTTCACCTTGTCGTACACGTTGAACAGCTCGGGGTGATGGTCGAGGTTCTCGGCCTCGAGCCCGACGCGGACGATAAACGACAGCGCTTCCTTGAACGAACCGAACTCAAATGCCTTGCTCAGCTTGTCCTCGTCGAAGCGCCAGCCGGGCAGGTCCTTCAATGCCGTGTCGATCTGCGACTGGTTCAGGGCATCAGCCATGGGGAATACCTTCCGTTGCGGGTTCCGTGTCCGCTGGAATGGTGTCGCCCCGGAGGGTCCGGGTCAAGCGGCGGGCGGGCGCGATCCGCTCGGCGGGCCACAAACCGCGGCGAACGGCGACCGCGAAGGTATAATCCCGGTCCGGTCTAGATCGGCGGTTGGTTCCCGCGGCTTTGAGGCACGTTCTTCGCGGTCGAACCGCCCGGAAAGGAGCTGGTTATGAGACACGTCCTGATCGCGGCCTTCGTCGTGTTCGTCGTGGCGCTGGTGGGCATGTTCGTGTGGTTCAGCTCGGTCAAGCAGCGGTACGAGGCCGAGGTCGCCGCCCTGCGCCAGGCCAACCGCGAGCCGGTCACCGTCGAGTTCGCCGTCTCTGTGCCCCCGACCACCCCGGAGGATCAGCTCGTTTACGTCACCGGCAGCGGGCCCGCCCTGGGCGCGTGGGACCCGGCCGGCCTCGCGCTCGAACCCGGCGACGACGGCCGGCACTACGGCTCGGCCGAGGTGCTCCGCGGCATCGAGTACGAATACAAGATCACCCGCGGCACCTGGAGCACCGTCGAACGCGGGCCCGCCGGCGAAGAGATCGACAACCGCCTGCTTCGTGCCGACGAACCCATGACCGTCGACGTCGAGGTCACCTCCTGGGTCGACGGCGGCAAGTCCATCCCCGGCCGCATCACCATCACCGGCGAGCTCCGCCTGCACAAGAACGTCCACTCCGACATCCTCGCCAACGAACGCACGCTCGCCGTCTGGCTCCCGCCCGGTTACGACGACGAAGCGGACCGTCGTTATCCCGTCCTCTATGTCCAGGACGGCCAGAACCTCTTCGACGAGTCCGCCTCCTTCGCCGGCGTCGAGTGGCAGATGGACGAAACCGCCCAACGCCTCATCGAGCAGGGCGCCATCCAGCCGATCATCATCGTCGGGCTCTACAACACCCCCGACCGCGACGCCGAATACACGCCCTCGGCCGCCGGCGACGCCCTCGGCACGCCGGCCCGCGGCGACGACTACGTCCGCGCCCTGGTCGAGCAGTTCAAGCCCTTCATCGACCAGCGCTACCAAACCCGAACCGGGCCCGAGCACACCGCCATCGCCGGCGCCGGGCTCGGCGGGCTCATCGCCCTGCACGCCGCCGCCACCGCGCCGCAGACCTTCGGCTCCGCCGCCACCCTCTCGCCCTGGCTCCGCCTCGGCGCCAGCGGCGACGACGCGGGCTTCGACCTGGCCCGACACTGGCAGCAGCAGCCCCCGGACCACCTGGCCGACCTGCGCCTCTGGATCGACATGGGCGACAGCCCCGGCTCGATCTATCCCGGCCCCACGCCCCTCGAAGACGCCGACGCCCTCGTCGCCGCCCTCGACAGCGCCGGCCTGGCCCGCGAGGACGACTACCGCTACGAGCGCATCCCCGGCGGCACCCACGACGAGGCCGCCTGGCAACAGCGCCTCGACCGCGTGCTGATGTTCCTGTTCGCGGAGGAGTAAGCCGTTCGGTTTACCTGTTTCGGCGTCGTCAAGGTCGCGACGTTTCGTGCAGGCACGCCGCCTCACACCGGGGCGACGGTGTGGCCCTTGCCGTTGTGCTTGGCGTCGTAGAGGCGGCGGTCGGCGACGCGGAGCAGGTCGTCGCCGGTGCGGGCCCGGTCGGCGCGGAGCGAGGCGATGCCGATGGACAGGTCGGGGTGCGGCCCGTTGCGGTGCATGACGCGGACCTGCTGGCGAAACAGTTTTCGCAGGCCCTCGGCGAACTGCTCGGCGCGGGCGAGGGTGGCGCCGGGCATGAAGACGGCGAACTCGTCGCCGCCGAGGCGGACGCACAGGTCGTCGTGGCGGACCGAGGCGCGCAGCAGGCCGGACAGGAGCACGAGCAGCTCGTCGCCGGCCTCGTGCCCGAGGCGGTCGTTGACGGGCTTGAAGTCGTCGAGGTCGAGGAGGATGCAGATCAGGTCGTGGCCGGCGTCGGCGACCTGCCGGGTGAGCGGTTCGAGCTGATCGTCGAGGAATCGGCGGTTGCCCAGCTCGGTGAGCGGGTCGCGCATGGCCAGGTGCTTGAGCTGGCGGGTGGCGCGTCGGGTGGCGGCGACGACGCGGTGGTCGAGGGTGCGGCGCAGGTGGGTGGCCTCGCGCTGGGTGCGCAGGGCGGAGACGCCGATGAGCTGGATGGACTTGGCCAGGCGGCCGACCTCGTCGTGCCGGCCGATGGGCAGCTTGCGCAGGGCCGAGGGCTTGTTGACCCGTGCGATCAGCTCGGCGCGTCGGGCCAGGTTCTCGATCGGGACGTTGACCCAGGCCTGGGCGAGGGCGGCCAGGGCGGTGATCGCCAGGGCCAGGGCGCCCATGGCGTGCCAGAACGAGGGGCCCCACCAGAGGTCGGCCTTGACGATCAGGGCGCCGGTGAGCACGGCGAGCATCATGAGCAGGTGGACCTTGCTGCGCAGGGGGGCGTCGGTCCAGTCGGTGGGCCGGCGATCGGCCTCGGGGGACCGGGACGCGGCCGGGGCGTGGTCGCCGGCGACGGGCAGGGGCGCGGCCGTCGGGCCGTCCGGCTCGTCCAGCGGTGGCGCGGGGTTCAGGGCGTCGGGATCGGTGCTCAGCGTTTGGCTCACGTCATCGGCATCGGCGCGGCGGCGGTGGGCCTTGCGTCGAAACGCGCGGCGGGCATCGATCCTCAGCGCCCTGCGCCCGTTGGCGGACGCCGGCGGTTCGCGGGGGACGGTCAAAGGCTGACGGTCGTATCGTTCGTGCGGGCGATCACGGCGGAACCCGGGACTCCGCTGCGCCGCGTCCCGGCTTGGGTGACACCGTACGCCACCCCGCGCGCCCTCCACGTACCGACGCGACCCCACGCCGCCCCACGAAGCGACGCGACTTGTCGCGTTGGGCGGGTTTACCCCTCGGCGAACGGCGGGCGCGACGTGTCGGCGGTCAGGTGCAGCGACTCGATGCGCGTGGCGCGTCGCGTGGCGGGGTCGAGCTCGATCAGGACGCCGTGGACCTGCGGGTTGCCCTCGGCGACGTCGAACGGCGCGTGCATGGCGGTGGTCATGTGCTTGAGCACGCGGTCGGCGCGGCGGCCGAGCACCGAGTCGGCCGGGCCGCACATGCCCAGGTCGGTGACGTAGGCGGTCCCCCCGGCGGCGTCGGGCCCGGGCACGCCGGCCGGCAGCACGCGCGCGTCCGCCGTCGGCACGTGCGTGTGCGTGCCGAACACCGCCGCCACCCGACCGTTGAGGTGCCAGCCCATCGCGACCTTCTCGCTGGTCGCCTCGGCGTGGACCTCGACCAGCGCCAGCGGCGCCGGGTCGGGAAGCTGCGCCAGGATCGCGTCTGCCGTTGCGAACGGGTCGTTGGCCGGCAACTGCATGAACAGCCGGCCCAGCACGGTGAACACGTACACGTCCACGTCGTCGCCCGAACCGTCGCCGGGCACGCGCAGGCGCATCCACGCCCGGCCGGCGGCCTGGACCGACAGGTTCGCCGGGCGGATGATGTTCGCCTCCCGCTCGAGCACCGAAACGATCTGGCTTTTCTTGAAGGTGTGATCGCCCAGGGTGATCGCGTCCACGCCGGCGTCGCACAGCCGCCGGTACAGCGCGGGGGTCAGCCCCGTGCCGTTGGCGGCGTTCTCGGCGTTGGCGATGATCAGGTGCGGGGCGTAGCGCCGGCGGATCTCGGGGACCTGCTGGACGACGGCCCGGACCCCGGGCATGCCCACCACGTCGCCCAGGAGCACGATGCGAACGGTCATGGCGCGAGTATAGGCGAACGGCCGGTGCGCCACGGCCAGCGCGCGCCGCCGCCGGGGCGCGGCGAGGCGGCCGCGGCGAGGCCTCTCCGCAATGGGTTCACCGCGACAGGGACCGGCCTTCGGGCCACGCCCCGCGGCGAATGGCGTAGGCTATGGGCCGATGCGCTGCCCGTTCTGCCACGACAACCAGGACAAGGTCATCGACTCGCGGGCGACCGAAGGGGGCAAGGCGATCCGCCGACGCCGCCAGTGCCTGGCCTGCGGCAAGCGCTTCACCACGTTCGAGCACGTCGAGGAGCACGTCAAGCTCTCGGTGATCAAGCGGGACCGCACGCGCGTGCCTTACGACCGCAGCAAGCTCCTGGGCGGGGCGCAGAAGGCCTGCTACAAGCGGGCGGTGTCGATCGAGCAGCTCAACGAGCTGGTGGACGCGGTCGAGGAGGAGCTGTTCCGCCGGGGCGAGCGGGAGGTCGAGTCGCTGGAGATCGGGCGGATGCTGGCCGAGCGGCTCAAGCGGCTGGACCCGGTGGCGTACGTCCGCTTCGTAAGCGTGTACCTGCCGATGCGGACGATCGACGACCTGCTCGCCGAGGCCCAGCAGGTCAAGGAGACGCACGTGCCCCCGCCCCCGCCCGACCAGGGCACGCTCTTTCAGGCCGGCGAGGGCGGCTGACGCGATCGGCGTCGGGCCGAAAGCAGAAATCGTCGAAAAAACTCTTGCCTTTTCACCGTTCAGCGCGTTAGCTTGGTTGCTGGAAGCTTCAGGCCTCGGCACCACCGGCCAAGGGCCTTCACCTCTCGTCGGTGCCGTGGCTGGATCATCTCTGCGACGCAAGAAAGGAGTGCCGCATGGCTTGTGTCCAACGGATTCTCGATCGTAAGGGGGCGCAGGTGCTCACGATCACCTTGAGGGGTTCCTCCGGGCTTTCGGGGCAAGCCGCG
>CAYSIX010000195.1:0-7879 GCA_964431205.1 uncultured Phycisphaeraceae bacterium | reverse complement strand
GGCGATCTTCTCGGGAAACAGGATCACGTTGCGGTCGTCCAGTTCCGGCGCGCTGACCCACGCCAGGTGCCGCCAGGTGACCCGGTCGGTGGAAACGGCGACGCCCGAGCGTGTCTGGTTCCTGCTTTCGTCGCCGTCGAAGCCCGGGTAGGCCGCCTGAGCGGAGTCGGGCACGCCCACGCCGGTCGGGTAGCTGTTCCAGGCGTAGGGTCGAAACGCGTAGGTCATCAGGTACCGGCCGTCGAGCTTGACGAGGCGCGGGTCCTGGACGGAGCCGTGGGGGCTGCCGGCCATGGCGGGGGTGAAGACGGGCGCATCGCGGACGTGCTCGAAATGGACGCCGTCGTCAGACGCCAGCAGGCCGATCGAGCACTGGAACGGACGCAGCGAACCGGCCGCCCGCTCGTAGAGGTACGTCCGTCCGTCGTCGTCGAGCAGGACGCCGGGGTTGAACACCGTCGCCATCCGCCACGGGTACTTGCCGGGCGTGACGATCGGGTTGTCGGGGTGGCGGTCAAACATCGCGACGATCGGCGTGCTTCGCGTCGGCCTTGCGTCTGCGGCGGTCTTTCTCCGGGATCGCCAGCACGCCGATCAGGTTTGCCGCCACGCCCATCGCCAGCAGCAGGAACAGGACGAAGCCGATGAAAACGTAGGTCATCACGGGCCATGATAGCGGCGTGCTTCGCCCCGCCGCACCTCACGCCCGACGTGCGCGTCGAGGGCCCGTCAGCATGCCCGCGGCGACGAGCACCGTCCCCGCGGTCGCCGGCTCGGGCACGGCAGCGCTGCGGCCCGTGCCGAAGTTCGTCTGCCACAGGCCCAGGTCGAACCCGTCCACGTCGCCGTCCCGGTCGAAGTCCGCCTCGAGCCCGCCGCCCGTCCGGCCGAACTGCGCCTGCCAGAACCCCAGGTCGAACGCGTCCACGTCGCCGTCGCCGTCCGCGTCGCCGGGCACCGGCGCCGATCCGTCGGGCCCGAAGGCGAGCCCCCAGCCGCCGTACACGCCGTCGGCGCCGTCGATGTCGCCGACGAGCGTGATCCCGGCGGTGTCCTTGTCGACGGTGTAAAGCGTGGCGGCGGCGGAGAACGTGCCGCCGAGCAGCGCGTAGAGGGTGCCGTCGTGGGAGTCGATGTCGAGCCCGAGAGCGTTGAGCAGCCCGCCGCCGAAGTCGACCATGGTGCCGACGGTCGTGACGGACATGGCGTTGAGGTCAATGCGGATCAGGTCGCCGTCGCTGGTGGAGCCGAAGAGCACGTCGAGCGCGGGGTCGTAGGCGAGGTCGCCGCCGGCGACGTGGCCGGTGTCGAGGACGGCGGAGCCGCCGCCGTTGACCTTGTCGAGGACGTAGAGGTTCGTGTCCATGAAGCCCTGCTGGTCGCGGCCGCCCCAGGAGTAGAGGGTGCCGTCGGCCGAGAAGGTCAACGCATTGGGGTTGATGCCGGCGCTGGCGCCGATCGCGGCCGTGACGTTTCCCGTGTCCAGGTCGACGGTGAAGAGCCCGCCCGAGGTGCGGGTAAAGTAGGCGATGCCGGTGGTGGGATCGACGGCGATGTCGCCGGCGAGCCCGAGGGTGCCGCTGCCGATGGGCGTGGCGGCGGGGGCGGTGGCGTAGTTGTCGATGCGGTAGAGGGTGCTGGAGCCAGTGGGGAAATTGCCGATGCCGTAGAGCGTCGCGCCCTGGGCGCCGGCCGAGACGACCAGCGACAGACCGACAATCAGGTGCTTCACGTCGGCTTTCTCCGGCACACGGGGACTGAAGCCGGTCACGACCGGAAACGCCAGACCACCGATGTTTCGAGCAACACGTGGGATTCTACGGGAACGGGGAGTCGTCACCAAGGCTCATCGCAAAGGGGCTTACGGGCGCCGTCGCCGCAGCGTCGCCAGCACGCCGATCGCCACGAGGCCGAGCGTGGTCGGCTCGGGCACGGCGGCGCTCAGTCCGCTGCCGAAGTTCGTCTGCCACAGGCCCAGGTCAAACGCGTCCACGTCGCCGTCGCCGTCGAAATCCGCGTCGAGACCGTCACCGCTGCTGCCGAACTGCGTCTGCCAGATGCCCAGGTCGAACGCGTCGACGTCGCCGTCGCCGTCGGCGTCGCCCGGGACCGCCGCTGAGGCGGGGATCGTCAGCTCCCAGCCGACGTCGATCAGGGCCGCGTAGTCCAGCCGCGTGAACAGCTTGCGCGTGCCGACGAACAGGCTGGGGTCCATGGCGGCCTCCTGGCTCTGGCCATCGACCGTGCTCATGGTGCCCTCGGCCCAGTGGGACAGGTCGTTGTTCAAGGGGACGTTGCCGCCGTGCTCCTCAATCGACGCCGATCCGGTAAAAACCGGGCTGATCCCGCCGGCCGCCTGCGCCTGCCAAGACGCGGCGGTGCCGATGCCCAGAAGGTGCCCCAACTCGTGGATGGCGACGCTGAGAAAGTCGCGCTGATCGCCGGTCGGCGGGTCGTCGATGTCGAAGCTCCAGTCGGTCGTGACGTCGAAGGTGATCGCGCCGCCCCAGGGGGCGAAGTCGGTGGGCGGGTTGGTCGCCTCGCCGGGCTCGCCGCGGGTGGTGACGGTGTCCACGAAGTCCTGGATCCCGTTGACGTCGAACCCGCCGGGCCCGCCCTCGCCGAGCGTGCTGCCGGGCAGGCTGCGGCCGCCGGCGAAGATGATCAGCGTGTCGGCCGGCACCGTCATGTCCACGACCTGTTGCTCAAACCCCGTGCCCGGATGAGTGAACTTGGCCGTCCAGGTGTTGCTGAACTCGAACGGCGTGCCCTCGTTGAACACCTCGCCGGGCACGATCGCGTCGAGCGTGTCCTCGAACACGTTCTCGAACACGGCGCCGGCGGCCTCGAGCGCGTCACGCCGCTGCGGGTCGTCGAAAAAACCGAAGCTGTCGTAGGTGTAGTCGAAAACGAGGTTGATGTCGGCTCGTGCCGGCGACGCGACCATCGCCACCGCCAGCGCCAACATCAATCCCGCCCGTCGGATGCCGTTCAATCGATCGCCCATCTCTGATTCCCGATCAAAAACACTCCACAACAGGTTGTTCAGCGAAACCCGGAAGGGGTTCGCGGCCGCGGCCCACGCCGCGACGGTGACCGAGGCGTCAGCGCCGCCGCAACAGCCCGAGCCCGGCCAGCGCGAGCATCGCACACGTCCCCGGCTCGGGGATCGCGGCGCCGACGCCCGTGCCGAAGTTCGTCTGCCACAGGCCCAGGTCGAACGCGTCGACGTCGCCGTCGTCGTCGAAGTCCGCGCTCAGCTCCGGGCCGGTCATGCCGAACTGCGTCTGCCAGATGCCCAGGTCGAACGCGTCCACGTCGCCGTCGCCGTCGGCGTCACCCGGGACGGCCAGGGATTCGACGACCTCAATCACCGCGTCGGGCAGGCCGCTCATGGCGCCGACGACGGTGCGATCGACGGCGTCGTCGCCGGTGCCGAAGAAGACGTCGGTGTCCTGGACGTCGCTGGTGCCGATGCGTTGCTGGCCGACCTTCAGGAACAGGTTGGCCGTGCCCAGCGCGGTGGCGTCGAGGGTCAGGACGCTGTGGAGGAACGCACCGTGGTCGCCGACAGCGGGATCGAACGAGTCATCGAGGGATCGCTCGAGGGCGTCGCCGGAGAGCCCCGAGGCGTCGGAGAGGCCGGGGAGGCTCGCGGCGTCGGTGAAGGTCAGCAGGTCGGTCGGCGAGTCGTTGAGCGTGCCCAGGTCGATCGTGTCGGGCAGCCACCGCTGGACGGAGCCGCCGGCGTCGTCGCCCTCCTGGATCTGGTGCGACGTGGCGGTGAGGCGGTCGGCGTCCTCGACGAGGTCGAGCGACAGGCCGGTGATCGTCAGGCCCTGCGGCGCGGCGACCCAGACGCCGAGCTGAAAGCTCTGGCCCAGCTCGACCTGGAAGGCGGGGCTGGAGACGGTCGCGCCGCCGTCGACGGTGGTGATGGGGGATAGGAAGACCGTGGCGCTGCCGTCGGCCGATCCTGCCAAACCCGCCGCGAGGATCGCCGCCGGGCCCGCTAGTGCACACATCTTTCGCAAGGCTCGCTTCTCCATCTCCGGGGTGGAACGCGTAAGTATACCCGCGCCCCGCCGCCGGCGTCGAACCTTTTTCAGCCGGCTTATCGGACGGCCGACCCTCCCCCGCCGGCCGCTTAAACGCTACACTCTCGACCCACACGCTGGCGGATCCACCGCGACGATGCCACGCTTGCCCCGGACGCCCGGTGATGGCCGGGAGCGCAGCGACCGGCCTTCGCCGGGATCTTCCGACGATCAACCGCGGCCAAGCCGCGTCGCTCCCACCCCGCTCGGAACCAGGACCATGCGCATCCTCTACCTCGACATCGACTCGCTCCGGCCCGACCACCTCGGCTGCTACGGCTACCACCGCGACACCAGCCCCCGCATCGACGCCCTCGCCGCCCGGGGCCTCCGCTTCGACAACTGCTACGCCACCGACGTGCCCTGCCTGCCCAGCCGCACCGCCCTCTTCGCCGGCCGGCCCGGCATCCTCAACGGCGTGATCGACCACGGCGGCGTCGCCGCCCAGCCCTTCATCGACGGACCCCAACGCGGCTTCCGCGACCGCCTGGCGGCCCGCGGCTGGATGGCCCGCCTCCGCCACGCCGGCCTGCGCACCGCCACCATCAGCCCCTTCGGCGAACGACACGCCGCCTGGCACTGGTACGCCGGCTTCGCCCAGGTCATCAGCCCCGGACGCAACGGCCTCGAACGCGCCGACCAGGTCACCCCCCTCGCCCTCGACTGGCTCGATCACCACGGCCGCGACACCCACTGGTTCTGCCACATCAACCTCTGGGACCCCCACACCCCCTACCGCACCCCCGAAGCCTTCGGCAACCCCTTCGCCGACGAGCCCCTGCCCGCCTGGTACACCGACGACGTCCGACGCGACCACTGGGCCCGGCCCGGGCCCCACTCCGCCCAGGAGGTCAACGGCTTCGACGTCAACCCCGAGTCCGCCCAGCGCTGGCCCATGCAGCCCGACCAGATCTCCGACATGGAACAGGCCCGACGCATGTTCGACGGCTACGACCGCGGCGTCCGCTACGCCGACCACGCCGTCGGCCAGATCCTCGACAAGCTCCGTCAGCTCGGCATCGATCAGGAGACCGCCGTCGTCGTCACCGCCGACCACGGCGAAAACCTCGGCGAGCTGAACATCTACGGCGATCACCAGACCGCCGACCAGATCACCACCCGCGTGCCCCTGATCGTCCACTGGCCCGGCGTCACCGACGCCCGCGCCGGGCAGACCGACGCCGGGCTCATTCACCAATACGACTTCGCCGCCACCACCATCGAGCTGGTCGGCGGCGAGGTCCCCGACGACTGGGACGGCCGCGCGTTCACCGACGACCTCCGCTCCGGCCGCGACGCCTCCGGGCGCGACTTCCTCGTCGTCTCCCAGGGCGCCTGGAGCTGCCAGCGCGGCGTGCGGTTCAACCACGACGGCCACGCGTTCATCTGCATCCGCTCGTATCACGACGGCTATCACGCCTTTCCCGATCACATGCTCTTCGACCTGACCGACGACCCGCACGAGCAGCACGACCTGGCCGAGCAACGCCCCGAGCTGGTCCGCCACGCGATGGGCCTGCTCGACCAGTGGCACGGCGAGATGATGCGCCGCAGCGAGCACGGCCACGACCCGATGTGGACGGTGATGGACGCCGGCGGCGCGTTCCACACCCGCGGGCAGTTGCCGAAGTACCTCGAGCGCCTGCGCGCCACCGGCCGCGGCCGATGGGCCGAGCGCCTGGCGGCGAAACACCCGCGCGATCTGCAGCCCGCACGCGGCTCGGCTTGACCGGATAACGGGATCTTCCGGATTGACCGGATGAGAAGAGATTGGTGATCGGGTGATGGTTCGCATCCACCCCCCACGCTGCACTTTCCGTTTCGCCGGGATCTGGATGAAGACTTGAGTCGTGGGCGTGGCGGCTTGTCGCCTGATCCCCGATCCGCCTCCCCCGGACCCTGCCCCATCCCTCAGGCGGCCGCCGAGCATCGATTCGGTGCTCCTGATCGCCATTGCGTTTCTGAATCCGGTCAATCCGGCCGATCCGGTCCGTCCGAGGCGTGTCAAGCTGTGCGGGTCGTAGGGCGCCCAGTCCGATTTTGTGGCGCGCTCTGAGCAGGCACGTCAAGCGTTGGAGCCGGCCGGACGATCTGGGCAGGGGGGAAGCCGGCATCGCGCGGGGACCGGGAGCGGTCGGTGCGTGGCCGGCGGGAGAAAGGGTCATGGCGCTGACCTCGATCGATCCGACGACCACGATGCCGACCGAGCCGGTCGGCCTGCGTCCGTTCGTCAAGCGGCCGGAGCCGGACGAGTTCGACACCGGCGGGTTCGACGCGACGCGTGCGGGGGTGGACGACCCGGCGACGGTGCGGCTGTGGCTGGTGCTGGTCTTCGGCATCGCGCTGGCGTTGCGCGGGCTGGTGCTGGTGCTCGGGCCGATGACGGCGCCGGAGCGGGCGTACGACGTCGAGTCGGCGCGGCAGGTGGCGCTGGCTGAGCAGTTGACCGGGTCGGGGACGTTCGCGGCGTCGACGCCATCGGACCCGGTGGTGCAGCGGCCGCTGCACGTCTGGCGTGCGGAGCTGGGCCAGCTCGAGCCGGTGACGGCCGACGGGCTGGTGCCCGAGGTGCACGCGACGCCGGGATATCCCGCGGTGATCGCGGCGATCGACCTGCTGGGCCTGCCGCAGACGGCGCTGCTGGTGCTGCAATGCCTGGTGGGCGCGGCATCGGCGCTGCTGGTGTACGGCGTGGCCCGGACGCTGCTGCGCGGGCACGGCGCGGCGCTGGCCGCCGCCTTCGTCGTCGCCCTGCACCCGGCCGAGATCACCGCGGCCAACGCCATCCTCAGCGAAACCATCTTCGTCGCCCTCGTGCTCCTGGGCATCTGGCTCATCGCCCCCAAGCACCAGCGCGACGTGCCCTCGACCGCCCTGGCCGGGCTCGCCCTCGGCCTGGCCGTGCTCCTGCGACCGATCGCCGTCCTGCTCGCGCCGCTGGTCGTCGCCTGGCTGATCGCCACCGATCGCCGCCTGCGCACCGTCGTGCTCTCGGCCGTCCTGCTGGTCACCGCCTTTACGCCCCCGGCGATCTGGATGGCACGCAACGCCACCCTCGGCTTCGGGCCACGACTCTCCAGCGAGCTGTACACCCAGCCCTGGTTCCACTCCGTCGCCGCCATGCGCATCACCGACGCCGACGGCGACCTCTCCCGCGACTGGCCCGACACCGCACAGGGCCTCTTCGCCGACCTGCGCGCCAACCACGCCGACGGCGAGGACGCCTTCGCCACCATGCGCCGCCTCACCGTCGACGAGATGCTCGCCCGCCCCGGGCTCCTGATCCACAGCCTCGTCGACCGCGCCTGGCTGCTGACCAGCAACCACGGCCTGGGCGACCTGTATCGCGTCCTGGGCATCACGTACACCGCCCCCGACCTGCGCCAACGCGTGCTCACCGAGGGCCCCCTCCACGTGTTCCATGACGCCGACGACCCCGTGACGCTCGCCCTGGCGTTCGGATGGTCGCTCTGGAACGTCCTGCTGCTGATCGGCACGGTCGCGGGCCTGGTGCTGCTGCTGGCGCGGCGACAGTGGGTCGCCGCGACGCTGCCCCTGGCCGTGCTGGCGTACTTCGTCGTCTTTTCGCCGCTGGGCGACTTCGAGCAGCACCGCCTGGCCCTGCTGGGCATGCAGGCCGTGCTGATCGCGGCCCTCTTCGCCCCCGCCCCGCCGAAGCGCCCCAGGCCGCCCAAGCCCAAGATGAGCCGCCGCGCCCGACGCAAGGCCAAACGCGACCTCGAGGTCCTCGGCACCGACGACCGCCGCCGTTCTGATGTGTC